>CAJTRE010000003.1:57960-140926 GCA_910578495.1 uncultured Dorea sp. | reverse complement strand
AGGACTCAACCGTTTTTGTATAGAGGTAAGGTGTCACATCAATTGTAACCTTACAAGCAGATGATGTGCGGAGATAGAAAAACAGTTGACAACTACCGGCAAAATAATGTATACTGTTAATGTTGCATATCACATATGTATGCTGTCGTGGCTCAGTCGGTAGAGCGTCGCCTTGGTAAGGCGGAGGTCGGCGGTTCGATTCCGCTCGACAGCTTTTAAGATAGACTTGTAGACTAACTCCTAATATTAGGAGTTAGTTTTTTATCATATAGAAAACAAAAGGGAGTGTGATTTATATGAAACAATCAACAGTCATGACGGAGGGTGCAATCTGGAAAAAGATTTTATATTTTTCCATTCCACTCATTCTCGGAAATCTGTTTCAACAGTTGTATAATACGGTTGATTCTATTATCGTAGGAAATTATATTGGAAGTGAAGCGTTGGCGGCGGTCGGCTCCAGCGGTTCTATCATCAATCTTTTGATTGGATTTTGTATCGGCGCGTCGGCAGGAGCCGGTGTTATTATTGCACAGTTTTATGGGGCACAGGATAAGGAAGGGATAAGAAAGGCAGTCCACACAACGCTTGCCGTTGCTATTGGAGCGGGAGCAATTATGACGGTAGTCGGAATCCTTACAACTCCAATGATTTTGCGTATGATGGGAACACCGCAGGAAGTGTTTGTACAGTCGTCTGTTTATCTGAAAGTGTATTTCGGAGGTATCTTCTTTTCTGTGATTTACAATATGTCCGCAGGAATACTTAATGCTGTGGGAAATTCCAGAAGATCTTTAATCTACCTTATGATTGCGGCAGTCTCTAATATCTTTTTGGATTTGTTATTCGTTGTGGTATTGAAAATGGGTATTATCGGCGCGGCGCTTGCGACAGATATCAGTCAGTTGTTGTCCTGTATTTTTATTCTAGTGTTTTTAACAAGAAGTCAGGATGTTTATAAAGTAAGGTTTCGGGACATTCGGTTCTACGATAATCTGTTTGGAAAGATTGTTAAGATCGGACTGCCAACGGGAATCCAGAATATTGTAATTTCGTTATCTAATGTGATTATTCAGTCCAGTGTAAATAGTTTCGGTGCGGTAGCAATGGCGGGATTTGCAGCTTACATAAAAGTTGACGGATTTAATATTCTTCCGGTGCTTAGTTTCAGTATGGCGGCAACCACGTTTACCGGACAAAATATCGGTGCAGGACGCATAGACCGCGTCAAAAGGGGAATGTATGTGTCTACGGCAATGGGAATTATCTATTCAATAGCAGCGGGAATCCTGTTACTTTTGTTTGCTCCTCAGGTAATCGGTGTATTCACAAAGAATGCGGCGGTTGTAGAGTACGGTGTATATATTATGAAATTTTTCTGCCCGTTTTACTGGATGCTTGGAATTTTACATATTTTGGCAGGGACAATTCGTGGAACAGGGAAAACGATGCAGGCGATGGCAGTATTTTTATTTTCCCTGTGTCTGTTCCGCATAGCATGGATTGGCATTTCAATTCGGATTACGCATGAGTTCTTTGTTCTTATGCTGGCATATCCGACTTCCTGGATGGTAGGTATGATTTTAATTCTTATTTACATATGGAAAGGGAACTGGATGCCATATACGATAAAGCCATCCGAAGAAAATAACGTACAATAACGAAAAAGAGGTTACAGAAGATGAAAAATGAGAAAAAACAAGGTGTGTTCTTAGTTACATTATCATATGTTTTATGGGGAGTTCTTCCGATATTCTGGAAACTTTTAGAAGAAGTAGATTCCTTTTATGTACTGGGCGCAAGAGTAGTATGGTCGGTTGTATTCTGTGTGCTGTATCTTACGATTCTTAGAAAATGGGGGTGCATCCGGGAAATCTTAAAAGATAAGAAAACAGTTCTGCGCTGTGGTCTTTGCGGAGTAATGGTATGTATTAACTGGGGCGGTTATATCTGGGGTGTAAATAACGGACATCTGATTGACTGTAGTTTTGGCTATTATTTGAATCCGATTTTGGTAGTTCTTCTTGGGGTGTTTATTTTTCGGGAAAGGCTTGCAAAGATGGAGTGGCTGGCAGTGATACTGGCGTCAACGGGTGTGATCTATTTGATTATCCGCACAGGAACGGTTCCTGTATTGGCGGTGCTTGTGGGCGGAAGCTTTGCTCTTTATGGAATGATGAAGAAAGGGCTTTCTATCGGCAGTGATGAATCTTTGTTTTTAGAAACTTTATTAGTGTCACCGATTGCACTTATCTATCTGATCGTTCAGGAGATAAAGGGGGCAGGAGCGGTTGGAGTATTACAGGGATGGGAATGGATCTTACTTCCTCTGGCCGGGGTGATTACGGCAGTGCCCCTTCTTGTATATGCGGCAGGGGTGAAGATCATTCCGTTTTATCTGACGGGAATCCTCATGTATCTGAATCCGACCATTCAGTTTTTGATCGGTGTATTCTTATATAAAGAACCAATGGACGCGGATAAGCTTTGGTCTTTTGTATTTATCTGGATTGGAATTTTAGTCATGTTGATTTATAACATACGGGCGCATAGGAAAACGTCGGAAGAAACAGCGGTATAGTCTTGTTTCACGATATTTTTTATGATAAGATAAAGAACAAAATGATACTAGGAGGAAGAACATGGGAGAAGAGGCAGTAGTTTCTAAGAATTTTATTGAACAGGAAATAGATAAAGATTTGGCGGAAGGTGTTTATTCAGAAGTTTGCACCAGATTTCCGCCGGAGCCGAATGGGTACCTTCATATTGGACATGCGAAGTCCATTTTGTTAAATTATGGTTTGTCGCAGAAATACAATGGGACATTTCATCTGAGATTTGACGACACGAATCCGATGAAAGAGGACACTGAGTTTGTGGAGTCCATTAAGGCAGATGTAGAGTGGCTGGGAGCGGATTATAAGGAGCGCCTTTATTTTGCATCCGACTATTTTGATACGATGTATGAGTGTGCGGTGAAATTGATTAAGAAAGGCAAAGCATTTGTCTGTGATTTGAGTGCGGATGAGATTCGAGAGTACAGAGGAACTTTAAAAGAACCCGGAAAGAACAGTCCGTACCGCGATCGTTCTATTGAGGAAAATCTCCGGTTATTTGAGGAAATGAGAGAGGGTAAATATAAGGACGGAGAGAAGGTGCTTCGTGCGAAAATAGATATGGCGTCTCCGAATATCAACATGAGAGATCCGGTTATTTATCGTGTGGCACATATGTCACATCATAATACCGGAGATAAATGGTGCATTTATCCGATGTATGATTTTGCACATCCGATTGAGGATGCGGTGGAGAAGATCACACATTCTATCTGTACGCTGGAGTTTGAGGATCATAGACCGCTTTATGACTGGGTAGTAAGAGAGTGTGAATTTGATCCGGCGCCGAGGCAGATTGAGTTTGCAAAGATGTATCTGACGAACGTAGTCACAGGTAAGAGATATATTAAGAAACTGGTGCAGGACGGCATAGTGGATGGCTGGGACGATCCTCGTCTTGTGTCTATTGCTGCGCTTAGAAGACGTGGATTTACACCGGAGTCTCTGAAAATGTTTGTGGATCTTTGCGGTGTGTCCAAGGCTCAGGGTTCTGTGGATTATGCGATGCTTGAATATTGTATCCGAGAGGATTTAAAGCTTAAGAAATCTCGTATGATGGCGATTCTTGATCCGATCAAATTAGTGATTGATAACTATCCGGAAGGGGAGATGGAGTGGCTTGAGGCTGAGAACAATCTGGAAAATGAGACTCTGGGAAAGAGAAAGATTCCGTTTTGCAGAGAGCTTTATATTGAAAGAGACGACTTCATGATCGAGCCTCCGAAGAAATATTTCCGTCTGTTCCCAGGTAATGAAGTACGTCTTATGCAGGCATATTTTGTAAAATGTGTAAGCTATGAGACGGACGAAAACGGTAACGTGACAGTGGTTCACGCGACATATGATCCGGAGACTAAGAGCGGAAGTGGATTTGCCGGACGTAAAGTAAAGGGAACGATCCACTGGGTAGCGGCGCCTTATGCAAAACAGGCTGAGGTGAGACTGTATGAGAACCTGATCGACGAGGAAAAAGGAGTATACAATGAGGAAGACGGTTCTATGAACTTGAATCCCAATTCTCTGGAAATCCGCAAGAATTGTTACGTGGAGCCGAATTTTGATGACGCAAAAGCATATGACAGTTTCCAGTTTGTAAGGAATGGATATTTCTGTGTGGATGCGAAGGATTCTACACCGGAAAATCTGGTATTTAACCGGATTGTATCTTTGAAGAGTTCTTTTAAACTTCCCAAATAAATAGCGATAAAAAAGCTGCCGCACAAAAAAATCTGTGAGGCAGCTTTGTCTTCTTTTATGCTTCTTCGCTGTTTTCTTCTTTGTCCTCTGTCTCTTCGCAAGAATCATCGGAAGCTTCTTCCTTCGGTGTGAGAGATACATATTCTCTGTCTCCGACAGGTTTCAGATCATTATCCAGATCAAAGTCTTCATCTTCAAAGTCGTCTTCAAACTCTTCGTCAGACGCTTGATTCTGTTTTAAATAATAAACAACACCTGCGACAGCAGCGCCGATAGCAGCAATCCCCAACAATCTCTTTAAGAATTTGTCCATAATGAATAAATCTCCTTTCATCTAACAATCGCTAACAAAGTCATTGTAATACTTTTTTGGCAAAAAGAAAAGGGAAAGAATGTAAATAGTATGAAACTTTCATGAAATTTTTAGGGAAATTTAAAAGAATTTGTCGAATAAGCCCTGTTGAGATGAAATACAAAGTGTGTTAGAATATTCTGGTAGCAGGTTTTAGTACTAGAGGGAGAAAACGCATGAAAAAAAACGATGTATCGGGGACGGCAAAAAAAGGATTGTTCCGCATTGTGTTTAGCCGAACAGGAATTATTCTTTTATTGATATTAATTCAATGTTGGATGTTTGTAACGACCACTTATTATCTGGAAGCATATTCTAAATATATTTACGGAATTTTGCGGATTATAAGTGTGGTCGTATTGATTTATATTATTAATGAAAAAGGGAATCCGGCGTTTAAGATGACATGGATTTTATTTGTTATCGCCTTTCCGGTTATTGGAACGATTTTCTATGTGTATACAAAAGTCCAGCCGGGTACACAGATGATAAAGCACAGGCTGGCAACGCTTAAGATCGAGACAGATCCTTATATGGCGCAAGATCCGGAGGTGGTAGACGCATTGTGGGCCAGCAAGTCTGCCAATGCGAATTTGTCTTACTACTTGTCTCAAAAGCTGGGGTTTCCTACATACCGGAATACAGAGGTTAAATATTTCCCGATGGGAGAGAATAAATTCCGCAATATGGTGGTAGAACTTCGAAAAGCGAAGAAATTCATCTTTATGGAATATTTTATTGTGGAAGAAGGGTATATGTGGGATACCATTTTAGACATCTTGATTGATAAGGTGGAAGAAGGGGTGGAAGTGCGTTTTATGTATGACGGAATGTGTGCCATTTCCATGCTTCCTTACAATTACCCGGAGCGGTTAAGACGTTATGGAATTAAATGTAAGATGGCAAATGCCATGAAGCCTTTCTTATCTACCATCCAGAATAACCGGGATCACCGGAAAATCTGCGTTATTGACGGTAAGGTGGGATTTACCGGCGGTATCAATATCGGAGATGAGTATATTAACCGTAAGGAACGTTTCGGACATTGGAAAGATACTGCGGTCATGCTGCGGGGAGACGCAGTGCAGAGTCTTACGATGATTTTTTTGCAGATGTGGAATGTAGGAGAGAGGACAAGCACTAATTATCGGAAATATCTTACGCCGAAACGAGAGGGTCTAAGAAGAGAATTTGGTTATATCATTCCTTATGCAGACAGTCCTTTTGATGATGAAAATGTAGGAGAAGAGGTATATTTCCATATTTTAAATCATGCAAAAAAATATGTGCATATTATGACTCCGTATCTGATTTTGGACAATGAGATGATCACTACCCTGACTCGTGTGGCGAAATGCGGTATTGAAGTGATCATCATTATGCCGCACATCCCGGATAAATGGTATGCGTTTGCAGTGGCAAAGACATACTATAAAGAACTGATCGAGGGCGGTGTGCAGATTTATGAGTATGTGCCGGGGTTTGTACATGCCAAGGTGTTTGTGTCAGACGATGACACTGCGACAGTAGGTACCATTAATTTGGATTATCGAAGTCTGTACCTGCATTTTGAATGTGGTACTTTTATTTATAATAATTCAGAGATTGATAAAATTGAGCGGGATTTCCAGCAGACGCTTGCGAAATGCCACAAAGTGACGCTAATTGAGGTGAAGAGTCGTTCTATGTTTACGAAGCTTTCAGGTAAGTTACTTCGAATGATTGCGCCGCTTATGTAAATAGATGTTTGGCATATATTAAGGAGGAATTATATGGTAAAAGCAGTGGTAGGAGCCAATTGGGGAGACGAAGGAAAAGGGAAGATTACGGATATGCTGGCAAGGGAAACGGATATTATCGTTCGTTTTCAGGGCGGCGCCAATGCAGGACACACGATTATAAATAATTACGGGAAGTTTGCCCTGCATACTCTGCCGTCGGGTGTGTTTTATGATCACACCACAAGTATTATCGGAAATGGAGTTGCATTAGATATTCCTGTATTATTTAAAGAAGTGCAGTCGATCAGAGAAAAGGGTGTGCCGATGCCGAAACTTCTTGTATCCGATCGTGCACAGATGGTCATGTCTTATCACAAGAACTTTGACGCATATGAGGAGGAACGGCTGGGTGGGAAATCATTTGGTTCCACGAAGTCTGGGATTGCTCCGTTTTATTCAGATAAATACGCTAAAATCGGTTTTCAGGTCAGCGAGTTGTATGATGAGGAACTGTTAAAAGAGAAAGTAGAACGCGTGGCGGCTCAGAAGAATGTACTGCTTGAGCATCTGTATCATAAGCCGCTCATAACGCCGGAAGAATTGTTTGATGAATTGATGGAGTATAAGAAGATGATAGAACCGTTTGTGTGCGATACTGCATTATTTCTTCACAACGCCATCAAAGAGGGAAAGAATATTCTTCTGGAGGGACAGCTTGGCTCTCTAAAAGATCCGGACCATGGAATCTATCCGATGGTTACATCTTCGTCTACACTGGCAGGTTTTGGTGCGGTGGGAGCGGGAATTCCGCCTTATGAGATTCAGGAAATCGTGACGGTTTGTAAGGCATATTCAAGCGCTGTAGGAGCAGGTGTATTTGTCAGTGAGATTTTCGGTGAAGAAGCGGATGAACTGAGACGGCGGGGCGGTGACGGAGGAGAGTTCGGCGCAACCACCGGGCGGGCAAGACGTATGGGATGGTTTGACTGCGTGGCGTCCAAGTACGGATGCAGGATGCAGGGGACGACCGGCGTGGCGTTTACTGTTCTGGATGTACTGGGGTATCTGGATGAGATTCCGGTATGTACCGGATATGAGATTGACGGGGAAGTAACGACAGAATTTCCGACCACACGTCTGCTGAAACAGGCGAAACCTGTGTTTGAAACACTGCAGGGATGGAAGTGTGACATCCGCGGCATCCGGGAATACGAGAAGCTTCCAAAGAACTGCCGCAGATATATCGAGTTTATAGAAGAGAAGATTGGTTTCCCGATTATGATGATCTCCAACGGACCGGGAAGAGAGGATATCATATACAGATAATGCGCCAGCCTGCTGAACCGTTATGGATTCTCAAGGTCTTCCCGATCATTTTTACTGCGTAAAATACGGTACACAAGAATATAAGAATATAACAGCACCGGAAGCAGGATGGTGCAGGCAACAGAGGCCTTTAACAGATTAATGGCGGCAGGGCTTCCGATCAGTGCAAAGATCAGCGTGCATAAGTACATGCCGAAAAGCATGAGAGCGCCGATACCCGCCAGTATACGTTTTGTTCTTTTCATAATAATCATCCTTTACATCTAAGCCAGACTTTAGTATATTATATAAAGAGCAGAATAAAAATGCAAATGAAATCATAATACAAAGGAGTATCAAAATATGAGTCGTACATTATTAGAACAATGGAGAGACATCGCCTATGATGAAAGTGCTGACAGAGGACAGCTTCAGAGATTCTGGGGAACTTATTTCCAGATTGAGAAAGAGATTTATGAAAAGCTTCTGACAAATCCAGAGGAGGAAGTGAAAGGTACGGTGAAAGAGCTTGCTGAGAAATATGATCAGGAAGTTCTTACAATGGTAGGTTTCTTAGACGGAATTGATGAGAGCCTGAAAGAGCCAAATCCGATTGAAACGATGGACGAGGATACCGTTGTAAGCCTTGCATTTGACAAAGAGAAGCTGTATAAGAATATGGTTGCCGCAAAGGCAGATTGGTTATATGAGCTTCCACAGTGGAAAGAGATTTATCCGGAAGAGGAATTGAAAAGACTGTATAAAGAGCAGAAAGAGTCAACGACTGTCCGCAAGGAGAAGAAGATAGGGCGTAATGATCCATGTCCATGCGGTTCCGGCAAAAAATATAAGAAATGTTGTGGTAAATAATGTTATTGGTAATAGGGGCATTGTGTTTTGTCTATTATGTAATAATATGTATATATTTGCGAAAGTGGGATTCTACATTTTCGAGATTCTGGCTGGCGGCGGGTATCTTGTTGTCGGTCTTTTGGTTTTGTGGTCAATGGTTTGGGATTTTACCGATATTTTGGTGGGGAGCAGCAGTTGTCTGCGGATTGATGCTGTTGACATTTTTCAGGATTCTTGTAGGATTCCTGTTTGAAAAACAGAAGACGTATGATTATCTGATTGTTCTTGGCGCGCAGGTGCGTGGAACAAAGATTACAGATTCTCTTCAAAGAAGGCTTGAAGCGGCTTTGTGCTGTGGCGGCAAGAATCCCAAGGCGAAGATGATTGTGTCCGGAGGACAGGGAAAAGGTGAAGATATTACAGAAGCTCGGGCTATGTGGGAGTATCTGAGCTGTCATGGTATTTCAAAAAATAGGATGATTCTGGAAGACAGGTCCAGAACAACGCAGGAGAATCTAAGATTTTCAGCACAGTTTCTGGATAAGGAGAAAGATGTAGTTGGGATTGTATCCAATAATTTTCATCTTTATCGGGCCTGCCTGTATGCAAAGAAACAGGGATACAGAAATGTTTATCCGGTGGCGGCGTCCTGCCATCCGGTGCTATTTATCAACTACATGATAAGAGAAGTATTTGCTGTGTGGAAACTTTGGCTGCAGGGTTGACAAAGGCTGAGACAGTGTTATAATATAGGGCATATATAAAAACACGTTGAAGAGACGAGTAAGTTGGGAAAGGAATAGCAGAGAGAGAAGCCGCCGGCTGCAAGCTTCTTATTTTGGAACCTTCTGAAAACTACCTCTGAGTGGCTGCAAAACAGTCCGGTGATTCCGTTATCATCATGAATGAAGAGGTTCCGGTATTTCATGGCCGGTTCAAGCGGGGTGGAACCGCGAGTCTTTTATGAAAACTCGTCCCTTACAGCAAATAAAAAGCTGTAAGGGATTTTTATTTGGAGAAAGAGGAACGAAAACATGGCAGAAAAAGGAAGCTACAAGCGCAAAGTACACTATTATGAGACAGACCAGATGGGAATTGTGCATCACTCGAATTATATTCGATGGTTTGAGGAAGCCAGAATAGACATGATGGAAAAGATGGGACTTGGCTACGAGGTTATGGAGGCAGATGGGATTATAAGCCCGGTTCTGACTGTACAGGCAGATTACCTTAGGATGATGCGTTTTGGAGATACATTTCGGGTGAAATGCTTTATCAAAGAGTACAATGGAATTAAACTGACCGTTGGTTATGAAGTGATCAAAGAGAGTACCGGGATGGTGCACAGCAGAGGTACGACCAAACATTGTTTTATTGATAAAACCGGACGTCCGTTATCTTTGAAACAGGCACATGTAAAGTTTCATGAGATGTTTAAGAAAGGTCTGGAGACTTATAGAAAAGAGCAGCCTCCGAAAAAAGTAGTAAAAGTAAAATAAACAAAATATAAAGACAAGGAGAGGGAAACTATGAAAATCACATTGAAAGACGGTTCCGTAATGGAATTCGCACAGAACATGGCAATTATTGAAATTGCAAAAGAAATCAGCGAGGGTCTTGCGAGAGTGGCAACTTGTGCAAAACTGAATGGAGAGATTGTAGATCTTCGAACGGTTGTCGATACTGACGCTGAGCTTGAGATACTGACTTTTGATTCAGAGGATGGAAAAGGTGCGTTTAACCATACGGCGTCCCATATTATGGCACAGGCTGTAAAACGTCTGTATCCGGAGACAAAGCTTGCAATTGGGCCGTCCATTGCAAATGGATTTTACTATGATCTCGACAGAGAGACTCCGTTTGTGACAGAGGATTTAGAGAAAATTGAAGCGGAGATGAAGAAGATTGTAAAAGAAGGACTTTCACTGGAAAGATTTACCAAATCCAGAGAAGAGGCAATCGCATATTTTAAAGAAAAAGATGAACCATATAAAGTAGAACTAGTAGAAGATCTTCCGGATGGAGAAGAGATCAGTTTCTACTCCCAGGGAGAATTTACCGATCTTTGTGCAGGACCGCACTTAATGTCTACGAAGGCAGTGAAAGCTTTTAAACTTACCAGTCTTGCAGGTGCATACTGGAGAGGCGACGAGAAGAATAAGATGCTTACACGAATCTATGGTGTGGCATATCCTAAAAAAGCAGAGCTTGACGAGTATCTTCACATGATGGAAGAGGCAAAGAAGCGTGACCACAGAAAACTTGGAAGAGAGCTTGGACTTTTCATGATGTGTGATGAGGGACCGGGTTTCCCATTCTTCCTTCCAAAGGGAATGGTGCTTAAAAACACACTTCTTGACTATTGGAGAGAACTCCACAAAAAGAACGGTTATGTAGAAATCAATACTCCGATTATTTTAAGCAGGCACTTATGGGAGAATTCCGGACATTGGGATCACTACAAAGACAATATGTATACAACACTCATTGATGAAGAAGATTTTGCAGTGAAACCGATGAACTGTCCGGGAGGTATGCTGGTATATAAATCAGAACCACACTCTTACAAAGATCTTCCGCTTCGTGCAGGAGAGCTTGGTCTTGTGCACAGACATGAGAAATCCGGCGCGCTTCATGGTTTGTTTCGTGTAAGATGCTTTACACAAGATGACGCGCATATCTTCATGACTCCGGACCAGATTCGTGATGAGATTAAAGGAGTTGCAAGACTGATCGACGAAGTATATAGTTTGTTTGGATTCAAATATCATGTAGAACTCTCTACACGCCCGGAAAACAGTATGGGAAGTGACGAGGACTGGGAGCTTGCAACAAATGGTCTGAAAGGAGCTCTTGATGATCTTGGACTTGACTATGTAGTAAATGAAGGAGACGGTGCATTTTACGGACCTAAGATAGATTTCCATTTAGAGGATTCCATCGGAAGAACATGGCAGTGCGGGACGATTCAGTTAGATATGCAGATGCCGCAGCGTTTTGAGCTGGAGTATACAGGTGCGGACGGGGAGAAACACCGCCCGATTATGATTCATCGTGTGGCATTTGGTTCCATCGAGCGTTTCATCGGTATTTTGATCGAGCACTTTGCAGGAGCATTCCCGACATGGCTGGCTCCGGTACAGGTGAAGGTACTTCCGATTTCTGATAAATATATGGAATATGGACAAAAGGTACTTGTTGATTTAGACGCGGCAGGTATCCGCGCAGAGATTGATACAAGAGCAGAGAAGATTGGCTACAAGATTCGTGAGGCTCAGATGAATAAGATTCCTTATATGTTAGTAGTCGGAGCGAAAGAGGAAGAGACCGGAGTTGTATCTGTAAGAAGCCGTTTCGCAGGAGACGAGGGACCGAAGAGTCTTGCAGACTTCATCAGCGCAGTGAAAGAGGAAATTGACAGTAAATGCATCCGTCAGGTGGAAAAAGAAGATTAAAAAAAGAAATTTTGTTTTGTGAGTAGAGTATATATATTCGGGGCATACTAACTTTGATCTATAATAAGGAGGTAGTGGTATGCCAGAACTTAAATGTACGGTACAGACATGTACACACAACAAGAATTTCTATTGTAACCTTGATAAGATTATGGTAGGCG
Source organism: uncultured Dorea sp. (assembly GCA_910578495.1). Lineage (GTDB taxonomy): Bacteria > Bacillota > Clostridia > Lachnospirales > Lachnospiraceae > Dorea_D. Next base: position 128,767 of record CAJTRE010000003.1, on the reverse strand, counting down.
GAAACAATGCAAAGCGCGCGGGAGAGACTTGCTGCGACAGTTTTGAAGAGCGTAAAGAAAGCTATTCTAACAGCAGTGATGTCACAGGAACTGCGTCTCCACTCAGTAACATTGATTGTAAAGCCACAGAGTGTACGTACAATAAAGAATGTGTATGTCATGCAGGAAAGATCAGTGTAGAGGGAAGCAATGCCTGTCAGTGTGAACAGACAGAGTGTGCAACTTTTAACTGTGGCTGTAAGTAGAAGAGGATAAGAGGATTATCTGAAAGGGAAAGTGTTTTTTAAAAATGCTTTCCCTTTTTGTTGACGGAAAATTCCCGACAGAGTATAATTATTTTAATTGTGATAAAAGGAAAATAAGATTATGAATGAAGAGAAAACAAACGAAAAAAAATGTACAGATGAAAAGAAGACGAATGAAGGAGCATATTATTCTGCAAAGCCCAAATTCGGCGGAAGAGGGCCGGGAAAACTAAGTCAGTATTTTAACCGGGGAATGACGTATTTTCTTGTGATAGCGGCAAGTATTCTGTTTTATTTTGCACTGCTTCGGCTGACCAATGTATCCGACACTTTTAAGGAAGTGTTTGGGGTGCTGAAGCCGGTGATATACGGCGCGGTGATTGCCTATTTATTGAATCCGATTGTGAAAAAAGTGGATATATATTTTGTTCCACAGTTGAAAAAAAGGTTAAAAAAAGAGGGACAGGCGGAGAAAATCTCTCGTGCAACCGGTATTTTTGCGGCGCTTATTTTTTTGATTACTTTAGTGGCAGCGCTTTGTAATCTGCTTTTGCCGGAACTTTATATGAGTATCCGGAATACGGTTTTTATTCTGCCGGGACAGTTAAATGAATTGATGCAGAAAGTCAATGAGATTCAGTTTCATGATACAACTACCAGTAATATTTTAAAGACGGCGATTGAGGAAGGTACCGTAATGCTTCAGACATGGCTTAGACAGGATCTTCTGGGAGAGATCAATGAATGGATGTCCAACTTTACGGTGGACTTATTGAATTTCTTTGGAGAAGTGTTTAATGTACTGGTTGGAATTATCGTGTCTGTTTACATATTGTTCAGCAAAGAACTTCTGGTGCGTCAGTCTAAGAAAATGGTATATGCGGTTTTGAAGCCTAGACATGCAAACATGCTTCTTCACCTGACCGTAAAAAGCGACCAGATTTTCGGCGGGTTCATTATTGGTAAGATTATTGATTCTGCCATTATCGGTGTGCTTTGTTTTGTTGGCGTCAGCCTGTTGAAGATGCCATATGCCATGCTTATTAGTGTAATTGTGGGGGTGACGAATGTAATTCCGTTTTTCGGACCATATATTGGGGCGATTCCCTGTACGGTTTTGATTGTATTGAGCGATCCTATAAAGGGAATTTACTTTGTGCTGTTTATTCTCGTATTACAGCAGTTCGACGGCAATATTCTGGGACCGAAGATCCTTGGAAGTTCCACAGGGCTTTCTGCATTCTGGGTAATCGTAGCGATTCTGGTGGGCGGCGGTCTGTTTGGTTTTGTCGGTATGGTGATGGGAGTTCCTACATTTGCAATTCTCTATTATATTGTGCAGATGTTTGTCAATAACCGTCTGGAAAGTAAGAGTCTTCCCAAAGAATCACAGTATTACGATCCGCTCAGTTATGTGGACGACAGCGGAAATTATGTATATTCCAAGGAGAGTGTGGAGACACCTCCGGCGGAAGAAGGATAAGGAGTATTAATTATGCCGATTCGAGTAAAGAATGATCTTCCGGTAAAAGAAATACTGGAGCAAGAGAATATATTTGTTATGGATGAGCATCGTGCGGCGCATCAGGACATTCGTCCGATTAAAATCGGGCTTCTGAATCTGATGCCTCTCAAGGAGGAGACAGAACTTCAGATTTTACGCTCTCTGTCCAATACGCCGCTTCAAGTTGACGTAAGCTTTGTTACTGTGTCAAATCATGTGTCGAAGAATACGCCGACCAGTCATTTGAATAAGTTTTATCATAAGTTTAAGGAAATTAAAGACCGTAAATTTGACGGATTTATTATTACCGGAACTCCGGTGGAACATCTGCCCTTTGAGGAAGTGGATTATTGGGAAGAACTTACAGAGATTATGGAGTGGAGCAGGACGCATGTTACTTCTACCTTGCATCTTTGCTGGGGCGCTCAAGCGGCAATGTATTATCATTATGGGATAGATAAAGTACAGCTTGATCATAAGGTGTTTGGTATATACTGGCATAAAGTGTTAAACCGTAAGATTCCGCTTGTGCGTGGGTTTGATGATGTATTTTTAGCGCCGCATTCCAGACATACGGAGATTCCACTGGAAAAGGTAAGGCAAGATGAAAGGATTACTATTCTTGCTGAATCAGAGGAAGCGGGACTATTTCTGGCTATGGCGCAGGATGGAAGGCAGATTTTTGTGATGGGACATCCAGAGTATGACAGGGTAACACTGGATGGAGAGTATAAACGTGATCTTGGAAAAGGACTTGCTATTGATGTTCCGAAAAATTATTATCAAGATGATGACGTAGAGAAAGGGCCGCTGCTTACATGGAGAGCAACTGCAAATAATCTTTATACGAATTGGCTGAATTATTACGTATATCAGGCAACTCCGTATGATTTGTACGGAACGCCGTTTTAATGGAAATAAATTGTATTAGTTACCTCAATATAAAAAAGGGAAGCAATAAAGCTTTCCTTTTTAATGTTGTTAATATATAGACATAAATGCACATACCGATTATTTGAGAGGAGAAATAGTTGTGAATAAGAAATACGCAGGAATTTTAGGAGTTGTAATTGCGGTTGTAGTGGTTGCACTGGTGTTTGTTCTTAAACCGGGGAGTGATGAAAAATTAGTAGATGATTTCTTGCATATATGGTTTGGAAAATCAGAAGACAATCAGAAGCTTGCAGCATTGTTTGAATCATCGGAAGACAGCGCTGTGATTATGGGCGAAGGCGTTGATGAAGAAACAGAAGCTGCCTCAAAGGAAGCTTCCGAAAAGACAATGAAAGAATTTGAAAATGTATACGGAAAATATTTTACCGATTCTGCTTTTCAGAAATTTGTCGGGGTAAATTATTGGTACGCATATGACATACATACGAACAGCAAGGAATGTGAAGTGAAGAAAGTAAATATTTTAAAAGATAATTCAGCATATAAGTTCAAGGTCACTTTAGATGTGGATGGAAATGAAGTAAAAGAAGAGGGAAGAATCGAACTACAGGACGGTAAAATAAGCAGCTTGAAAATATACTAAGCAGAGAAGAGAAGTCTATATCGGAAACTTCAAAAAAAGTTAGTAAATAAAGCTCATGTAGCAAGAGTTGCATGTATGTAGATACGATAAATATGTAAGAGGTATATAAAAATGACCATGTTATTAATTATAGAAGACGATTTAGATATGAACAATGCACTAAAAATATATTTTGAGAAAGAAGACTATAAAGTTTACCAGGCATTCAATAGCTTTGAAGCTGAAAAGTATTTGAAAGAAAATGAGATACAAATTATTATTGCGGATATAGGATTGCCAGGAGAATCCGGATTGGACTTTATACATCGTATACAAAAAGATAAAAAAATACCTGTTGTTTTTTTGACAGCGAAGGATGAGGAAGAAGATATTCTAAAAGGATATGATGCCGGTTGTGAAGAATATGTTACAAAGCCTATTTCCCCAAAGGTTTTGCAGAAAAAATTAGACACAATTCTTAAAAGGAATGTAGAAAAGGATATTTTGAATTATAAAGAAATAAAAATTGATTATAAAAAACGGAGAGTATGGATTAGAAATGAAGAAATAAAACTTACATCGAAAGAATGGAAGATACTTGAAGTCCTAACTATTAATATGGGAAAAATTATTACCAAGGAGAGTTTATTGCAAAAAATATGGGATATTGAAGAAAATTTTGCGTATTATTGGTCACCCTCATAATTCATATAAAACAAAATAAAAGAAAGATTAGTCATGACATGTCACAAATATCTGAAATGCTAGAGCAAATTTTACAAGAAAAGGGTGTGGGGTGTTGGTGATTGTATGTGCATGTATGATTATCTATAATGTGGTGTCTATTTCAATAGCAAGGGATATTCAGGAATATGGGCTTTTGAAGGTAATTGGAACTACAGATCAACAACTTAAAAGAATTGCTTATAGACAAAACTTATGGAATATTCTGCAGGGTATTTTGCTGGGAAGTTTTATTAGTATCGGAGTTGTATTCGTGTTTTTGAAAAGAGTGCTGCAAAAGCTGTTTATGCAGGGGTATGGCAGTTGTGATGTAAATGCAGTTTATCTGGTTTATCTTGTTTTATCTATTTTTATAATATCAGTTACTACTTTTCTGGTAACAACGATAGCTTTGCGGCAGGTTATAAAAGGGAATGCCATAAATTTAGTAAAATATGTTGAAGCCGATACTAAATACCCGAAAATGGAAATTAGATCAACGGATAGTATTTCATTATTCCGTATGGCGTGGAGAAATGTTACGAGATCGAAGAAGCGGTTTTTAATCAGTTCGCTATCCTTGATATTGGGAGGAATAACAGCTTTAGGATCAGCGGTGATTATGACTGGTACAGACCTCAGAAATAGCTATCAGCAGAATCCGGATTTTCAGGTTGGTATATTGACAGGTATATTTCGTTATCCGGAGAAAGTTCCGGATGAAATTGATGACAATACAGAAATCATGTCAAATGAAATGGTCGATAATATTTATGAAATAGAAGGTGTTGATCTAGAGACTGTAAATAGTGTTATAGGAAGTTATGCATTGATTAATTTTAATGAAGATAAAGCACTTCAACCGAGGAAAAATTCCATAGATATATCGCCCCAAAAATTGACATTTGCAACTATACAAGTAGTAAGTGAAAACTATGTGGAGCAGTTAGAAGAATATGTGAATAAATATGACTTAGCAATAGATATTGAAAGTTTAAAAAATGGAATGGGATGTGTTTTATTACATTATAATGAAATGTCTCAAATTTTAAATGATCAAGCGAAAGAAGTTATGGGGCTGCCAATACATTTTTACTCCTTAAATGCTTATGATAAAAAGGGTAATTTAGATATGTATAAAAAAACTCCGTTAGAATGTGCCGGATATATGGATTGTACAGCGAAGTATTTTCCAAAACTGTCAACGACATCTATGGGAAATAGAATTAATTATTTTATCATGACTGAATCGGCCTTTCAGAAGTTAGATTTTCCTGATAAAGTATTTGAGATGTCATTTGATGCTGAAGACGGTCAGGAAGCATTCGTTAATCAAAAACTTTCACAGATTGTTCAAAGGGAAAATGTGAAAAGAGGAATAATGGACACCTATTATTTGGGGGAAAATTATACATTACTTGAAGCAGAACAAAATAGGATACAAACGGGAAATGTTATATTAGGAGCTTTAACATTAGTGATCCTATTAGCAGGAATTATGAATTTTACAAATACTATGATAGCGGATTATGCTGCGCGAAAAAGAGAGTTGGCAATTATGGAAAGTATTGGACTTACTAAAAATCAGTTATGGAAAATGATTTTTTTGGAAGAATTTTGTTATTGGATCATAACGATGTTAGGCATGCTTTCTGTAGGAACTAGTCTAATTTATATTTTAGGAACCCTTATTAAACAGAAATTGTTATATTTTAGATTTATATATCCATGGAAACAATTGCTGTTTATGGCAATTATTTTACTTATCATAGACTTTGTGTTCGCTATGAACCTGTATTATAGAAATCAGAAAGAGTCATTAATTGATAAAATTAAATTTTGATTTACGATAATTTCATGATGGCCGGCAATATGGGATTATTGATAAATAAAATGAAAGGAGACATTCAAGATGAAGAAAGTTAATTTGAAAAACCAGAAACTTGTAAGTGTAAATGGCTTGGATCATCATCAAGATCCAGGCTGTTTTAAAGAGAGGGTGAATTAGATGAGAATGTTGGGAATTAAACAGCATGATAATCGTGATTGTGGGGCTGCTTGTATGGCAACAATTTTTCGTTATTATGGCCTAAATATTCCACTTATCAAAGTACGTGAAAAAATGAAGGTGGATAAAAATGGTTCTAGTCTTTATGCTATATCACGTTGTGCTGAAGAATTTAATTTTGTAACTGAAGTTTTAGAAGGGACTTTTAGTGAACTTGAAGAAGAAATCAATAATGGAATTATTAAACTGCCAATTATTGTTCATTGTTTAGAAGAGGGGTTTGGCCACATCTGGTAACAATAGAAAAAGGTAGAAATTTCAAAAAACGTAATCTGAAAAAGGGATTTTACTTAAAATATTGGAAGATTTTTATACATAATAAAAACATTTTATTTTTGATATTAATATTTTCTTTGGTGCTCAGTGGTATTACAATGATTGCCTCATTATCGTACCAGAAAATAATAGATAGTTTTATTTTGGGAAATGAAATACCCATTATCCAATACAGAGGCGCTAATAGTGTTGTCCGTATAGTAGTTGACCAAATAAATATAGTAATTTCAAATTTTCATCTTTTTTTTATAGCACTGGTAGTGATTTTCACTTTACAAATGATACTGAGTATTATTAAGGGGATTTTTATAGCGAAAATTTCAAATAGGGTTAATAAAGAATTGATAAATAACTATTTAAATTCTGTTGTCAAATTACCCATTAGGTATTTTAAGGACTGGGAAACTGGCGAGATTCTTTCTCGCTTTTCAGATATGGAAGAAATCATAAATTTAATTTCTGAAGGTGGAGTTGCCATCGTAATTAATATTTTTATGGTAATAGCAGGTGGGGCTATATTGATTAATATTAATCTCTCTATGTTTTTAATGGTGATGGGAATATTATTTCTCTATGCGGTAATTGTTTTAATCTTTAAACATTCCATAGCTTCTATCAAGCTCAATATATTTGAAAAAAACAGTCAGTTGGTTTCTAAGCTGAAAGAAACGATTGATAATATATGTACTATTAAAAATTGTAGCGCAGAAAATAAATTTGTTTATAAGATAAGGGAAATGAGTGAAAATACATTACAGTATATTTATAAGGGAGAAATTATATCTGAGAGTCAGATAGCCCTATTAAACAATGTCGAGCGTATTGGGACTATATTTATTTTATGGCTCGGAAGCTATTTAGTTATACATAACAGAATTTCACTCGGAAATCTGATTGCTTTTGAAAGTTTATTAGTTTTTTTCTTTCTCCATTTCAACAATTAATTTCAATGCAGATCGGACTGCAAGGGGCTTTTATTGCCATGAGTCGTTTAAATGATATTTTGGAAGTTGATACTGAGGAGGCAGTTTATACGGGAGAAAAAGAGCCTGCCATTAGAGGGAAGGATATTGTCTATAAAGACATAGCTTTTGGATATAATTATGATGATAGTATTCTGGAGAATGTAAATATCAGATTTGAGAGTGGAAAGAGTTACGCTTTAATTGGAAAGAGTGGTTGTGGGAAATCGACTTTAATGAGGTTACTATTATTGCACTATCAGAGTTCAGGTGGAACTGAATTGTCTAGTGGACAAAGGCAGAGAATTATTTTAGCTCGGGTATTATTAGCGGAGCCTGAAGTTTTAGTTTTAGATGAAGCAACTAGTCATTTAGACGCTGAGAGTGAAAATAAGGTGTTCAAATTTATTTTGGATTATACTGAAAATATTACATGTATATGTGTTTCGCATAATTTAGGACTTATGAATTTATGTGATAAGATTATTCTTATGGATCAAGGTAAAATAATCAGCGAAAATTAAAGGATATTTTGTATACAGGATAGAAAGAGTAGCAGTTAAATAGTGATGTAAAGCAGGATATTATGAACATAGTGGATATTGATGTTTTGAGAGAACAGAGAAAGGTGGCAAGCAATATGAGTAAATTAAATCCGCAATTTTGTATGAATGTTCCACAACATTCAGAGTAATCTGTTATTTCTACTTTATCGTATATACGGTTGTATCATTTCTAACTTTAATCATCGGATTAGTAAAGGAACTTTTTTTCAAAATGTTAATTCAAAATGGTTTTATATCTAAATTCTCCATATAGGGGATGTAATTATGAATAGAAAAAATGATAATCTTAAATTATAAATAACAAAAATGGAGGTAATGAAGATGAACCAATTAGCTACAGGAAAATTTATATCCCGGAAAAGGAAAGAAAAGAATTATACACAAGAACAGTTGGCAGAAAAACTTGGTGTATCAAATAAAACTATTTCAAAATGGGAAACTGGTAAATGTATGCCAGATTATTCTATTATTAAAAATTTGTGTGAGGAATTACAAATCACTGTTGCTGAATTGATAGACGGTGGAGAAGCAGGAGAAAAAAACATCCGTTTATATGATGATGAACAGATTGTTGATTTATTAAGGCGAATTCAAGAATTAGAAAAACAAAAAAATCTAGTATTTGGTATTTTACTGGTTGTAATGGGGGGTGCTTTACAGGCACTTTCATATTCAATTGACGGTTCAAATATTAAGGACTTCTTTTCTGGAATTTTGTTGGGAATATCAATTGCTGAAATGATAATTGGCGTTTATGTTCTTGGAAGAAGTGTTGCTGAGCGCTAGATTATGAGCAAAAATAGCTGCGTAGCAATGAATAGCACATTAGTGCGGTTTTGCGAATGGTTCGGGCTGAACTGTTACACATAATTACATATAATAAAAAAAATATCTTGACAAATGTACTTTATTGAATTAAAGTATATATAACAATTATGAAAAACCGTTGAGAAAGAATAGTAAATTATCTGACGATATTTCAGAGAGCGGCAGGTGGTGGGATTGTCGTATGGAGCAGATAGTTGAATGGCCTTTCGAGGACTGCCTGAAATCTTTGGAGAGTAGGAGCAGGCGGGAACCGAACCCGTTATCAATCAGGAGTGTATGTTAGTACATGGGAAAAGTGGACGATTCGTCAATTTGAGTGGTACCGCGATAGTAAGATATTATTACCGCCTCAAACCTTTGGTTTGAGGTGGTTTTTTATTAGTGAAGCGAGGTTCCTGTTCAAATTTTTCTCCTAACATCAAACAAATAAAAGAAAAGGAGACAAAACAATGAAAAAAAGAGTATTAGCAGGATTATTAATAATGACAATGTTAACGGCAATGACAGGCTGCGGTTCTTCTGAGGGAGCGAAAGATTCTGGAGAGAAGACTTATACCATCGGGATTGAGCAGTTTGCAGAACATGGATCTTTAGACAACTGTAGAGAGGGTTTTCTCATGGGATTAGAGGAAGAAGGAATCACAGAGGGAAAGAATCTGAAAGTGGAATATAAAAATGCGGCGGCTGATATGGGAACCGCAGGACAGATTTCTGATAGTTTTGTGTCAGGAAAAGTGGATATGATCTGTGCAATTGCAACACCGAGTGCACAGAGCGCCTATAACGCCGCTATGGACAGTGATATTCCGGTAATCTATACAGCCGTAACAGATCCAGTTCAGGCAGAACTTTCGGATAAAGAAGGCAACTCTGTGGGAAATGTAACGGGTACATCGGATAAACTGCCTATTGACGCACAGCTCCAGATGATTCGCAAACTTTTGCCGGAGGCAAAGAAAATTGGCATTATGTATACGACGAGCGAGGCAAATTCTGTATCTGCCATTGCAGAATATAAAGAACTGGCAGGGAAATATGATTTTGAGATCGTAGAGAGCGGTATTACTGTTACGGCTGATATTCCGCTGGCGGCAGATGATCTGTTAAGTAAGACGGACTGCCTTACAAACCTTACGGATAATACTGTGGTGGCATCTCTTCCGACAATCCTTGAGAAAGCAAATGAAAAGAAGATTCCAGTATTTGGAAGTGAGATTGAACAGGTGAAACTTGGATGTCTGGCGGCAGAGGGACTGGATTATATCGCACTTGGAAAACAGACCGGAAAAATGGCGGCACAAGTGTTAAAAGGTGAAAAGAAAGCCGAAGAACTGTCCTACGAGACGATTACAGAGCCTGGATTTTATGTAAATACTAAGGTGGCAGAGAACTTAGGCGTTACCGTACCGCAGGAACTTTCAGACAGCGCTGTGGAGAGCTTTTCAGAGATTTCCAAATAAATAATAGAAAGAGAGTGTGGGCGGCTTTATGGATTTTATAATAACAATTTTAGAACAGGGATTCATATATGGAATATTGGCGCTTGGCGTGTATATTACCTATAAGATTCTGGATTTTCCGGATCTTACGGTGGATGGAAGTTTTCCACTTGGAGCGGCGATTACGGCATATCTTCTGACGAAGGGAGTGAATCCGTATCTGACACTTCCGGCATCGTTTGCAGCGGGTGTTTTGGCAGGAGTCTGTACAGGGATTATACATGTGAAAGGAAAGGTACGGGATTTGTTGTCGGGAATTATTATGATGACCGCTCTTTGGACGATTAACCTCACAATTGCAGGAACGTCCAATGTTCCGTTGTTTTCACAGAAGACTATTTTTAAAAACGACGGGATAGAAAAAGTGATTCCGGAGGGTGCAAGATCGTATACAACGCTCATTGTGGTACTGGTCATTTCGCTAATTTGTAAACTGTTGCTGGATCTGTATATGAAGACAAAATCAGGGTATCTGCTCCGGGCGGTGGGAGACAATGAGATTGTAGTTACTTCACTGGCGGAAGATAAGGGAAATGTGAAAATCTTAGGACTTGCGACCGCAAACGGACTGGTGTCACTGGCAGGCTGTGTGTTTGCCCAGGAAGAGCGGGTGTTTGAAATATCTATGGGAACAGGTGCGATTGTGATTGGTCTTGCCAGTGTCATTATCGGAATGAGTATTTGTAAAAAGCTCACATTTTTAAAGGCGACAACGGCGGTGCTGATTGGTTCTGTGATCTATAAAGCCTGTGTGGCGGTGGCAATCCGCAATTTTGCACCACAGTTCATGAAACTGATTACAGCAGTATTGTTCCTTGTTATTTTGGTTATCAGTATGGAGAGAAAGTCGAAGGTGAAAAAGAATGCTTGAACTTAGAAACATACAAAAATATTATAATCCGGGTACAGTCAATGAAATGTGCCTGTTTGATCACTTTAATTTGAAAGTGGAAGACGGAGAATTTGTTTCTGTAGTCGGCAGTAACGGTTCTGGGAAAACATCTATGCTGAATCTTATCTGTGGCAGTATTTTACCTGAAGGCGGACAGATCATAGTGGGGGATAAGGATATTACAAGGGAGAAAGAGTATAAGAGAAACCGAAGGATTGGACGCGTTTATCAGAACCCGGCGCTTGGAACCTGCCCATCCATGACGATTTTAGAGAATATGGCTTTGGCTGATCATAAAGGGAAAGTGTACGGTCTTTCCTGGGGAACAAATAAAAGCAGGATTGATTATTACAGGGAGTTGTTAAGTCAGTTGAATCTGGGACTGGAGCAGAAGATGGATGTGAAAGTCGGGGCATTGTCCGGAGGGCAGAGACAGGCGATGGCGCTTCTGATGTCTACAATGACACCGATAGAGTTTCTAATCCTGGATGAACATACTGCGGCGTTAGATCCAAAGACGGCGGAACTGATTATGAAACTGACGGATCAGATTGTCAAAGAGAAGAGACTCACTACAATCATGGTGACGCACAATCTCAGATATGCAGTTGAATACGGCGACCGATTGCTTATGATGCATCAGGGGGAAGCAGTGCTGGACAGAAAGAAAGAAGAGAAGGCTGATACTTCTGTGGAGGATATTTTGAAGATTTTTAATGAAATTAGTATCGAATGTGGAAATTAGTAAAAGCACCTTGACGGTGCTTTTACTCGGTGATAAGATAGTTGAGGATTACAGGATATCATAGAGAACAGGGAAATATTACGAAATATTGAAGAGGTACAGACAGATGGCCAGAAGAGTTGCGCAGTTTTATAAAGTGAGTTTTGAGCAGTTTAAGGAAGGGTATACGGATACATTTGGCATATGCGGGGAGCAAACGCTTCGGCAGATTTATGAGTCCTTGAAGCTCCCAAAGAGAGCGACTGCGGGAAGTGCAGGATATGATTTCTATGCTCCAGTGGATATTGAACTGGCGCCGGGAGAGACATGTAAGATTCCGACCGGGATTCGCGTGCAGATGGAGGAGAACTGGGTGTTAAAGTGTTATCCAAGAAGCGGACTTGGTTTCAAGTTCCGCTTGCAGCTTAATAATACGGTTGGAATTATTGACAGTGATTATTATAATTCTGATAATGAAGGGCACATTTTTGCGAAGATTACCAATGACAGCAACGAGGGAAAGATAGTGAAGATTGCGGCAGGAACTGGATTTATGCAGGGGATTTTTGTGGAGTATGGCATTACTATGGATGATGAGGTGACGACAGCCCGAAATGGCGGATTTGGGAGTACTACAAATAGTTACTAGATAGATGAAAGACGGGAAAGGACAGTTGCAAGCGACTGTCTTTTTTTAATAGGATCAGATGGATAAGCTGCGAATATTTTACGGAAAGCCGGGAAATACTATGTGCAGGTATGAACCGGAAAATATGAACCTAGATGGAGGACTATGATGATAGAAAGAAAGAAAATAACTGCGTCCAGAGAAGAAAATTCGTCTTATATGAATGAGATTCTTCCGGTGAAAGAAAGTTTCGATGTTTTGCAGAGGGATCTTATGATAGGAAACCGTATGGCGTCTTTCTATTTTATTGATGGATTTATGAAAGATGAAGTCATGTTAAAGCTGATGGATTCGCTCATTAAAGTAAAGGAAGAGGAAATGCCGCCGGATGCCCAGCAGTTTTCCAGACAGTTTATTCCCTACGTGGAAGTGGATATTCTTGGGGACTTTGACCAAGCGGTAAAAAATGTACTTTCCGGCGTTACCTGTCTGTTTATTGATGGATATGAGGCGGGAATTGCCATTGACTGTCGGACGTATCCTGCAAGAGGGGTGGACGAGCCGGATAAGGATAAATCACTGCGAGGTTCCAGAGATGGTTTTGTGGAGACGATTGTGTTTAATACGGCGCTTATGCGCAGAAGAATCAGAGATCCTCATCTTGTCATGGAGATGACAGAAGTGGGGGATAGTTCCCGCAGTGATGTGGCAATCTGCTATATGACAGACCGGGTGGATAAGGCACTTCTTGATAACGTAACAAAACGGATACAAAATATAAAAACAGACGATCTTCGCATGAATCAGCAAAGTCTTGCGGAATGTCTGTTTAAGCGGAAATGGTACAATCCGTTTCCTAAATTCAAGTTTACCGAGAGACCGGACACAGCGGCGGCGTGTCTTTTGGAGGGAAAGATTGTGATTCTAGTGGATAATTCACCGTCTGCAATGATTCTTCCAACATCTGTGTACGACATTATTGAGGAAGCGAATGATTATTATTTTCCTACGCTGACAAGAGTTTATTTAAAAGCCTCCAGAGGGTTGATAAGTTTTCTGACGGTATTTCTGACACCGTTATTTTTACTGTTTATGCAGAATCTGGAGTGGTTGCCGGAGATGTTTCAGTTTGTGGCAGTGAAAGATACGGTGAATATTCCACTTGTGTTTCAACTTCTGATGCTGGAAGTTGCAATTGACGGCCTGCGGCTTGCAGCTCTTAATACGCCGAGTATGTTAAGTACCCCACTCAGTGTGATTGCAGGTCTTGTTATGGGAGAATTTTCGGTAAAATCCGGCTGGTTTAATGCGGAGGTTATGCTGTATATGGCGTTTGTGGCAGTGGCGAATTATACGCAGCCCAATTTTGAGCTGGGTTACGCGCTCAAATTTATGAGGCTTGAGCTTTTGATATTAACGGCGCTCTTTAACTGGTGGGGATTTCTTGCAGGTTTTGTTATTATCGTTTGCAGCATTTGCTTTAATAAGACATTGTCGGGACGGAGTTACCTGAATATTAAACTGAATTAGAAAATGTGTAACAGTTCAGCCATAGTCGGCAAAATAAACGAATCATGCTTGCATGAGTGAGTGTATTTTACCGACTATGAGCGGAGCGCCAGATTATGAGCAAAAATAGTTGCACAGCAACGAATAGCACGTTAGTGCGGTTTTGCGAATGGCGCGGGCTGAACTGTTACGAAAATGTATGTGAAAAGAATGTTAATCCTGTTAATAAAATAGTAGTCTTGTTAAGATATAAACTTAGGTTGTCTGTGCTATCAAAGAGTGCTATACTCCAAGTGAATTATTTATATGTTTGCGGGAGGTTATTATGAAAAAGGTAAAAGTAGGAATCAATGGATTTGGACGAATTGCAAGAGTGATTGTGCGCAGTCTGGAGCAGCGGGACATGCCGATTGAGGTCTGCGGAATTAATGTGCGCAATGCTGATCTGGAAAAGATGGTATATATGATCCGCTATGATTCGGTATTCGGCAGATTTTATGGGGATGTACAGGCTACGGAGCAGGGGATTCGGATTAATGGACATGATATCAGGGTATTGAGTGAGAGTGCCCCGGAGGGCATTGACTGGGCAGGCTGCGGTGCAGAGTATATTATTGAATCGACGGGTGCATTCCGTACGATTGGCACTTGCGCCAAGCATTTTGCAGGGGGAGCAAAGAAGGTGATCTTAACAGCGCCCGGTAAGGGAGACGATTTCCCTACTTTTGTGATAGGTGTGAATGAAGATACCTACGAGTCATCCATGGATATCGTGTCTAATGCAAGTTGTACCACCAACTGTCTGGCGCCGCTTGCGAAAGTCATCCATGAGAAATTTGGTATCGAAAAAGCTTTGATGTCTACGATTCATGCGTCTACGTCTAAACAAAAACCGGTAGATTCCAACGGCGGCCGGGATTGGAGAACCGGTCGATCTGTATTTAATAATATCATACCTTCATCGACGGGGGCTGCACAGGCAGTAGGAAAGGTGATTCCGGAGTTGAATGGCCATATGACAGGTATGAGCTTTCGAGTACCGACGAACGATATTTCGGTGGTAGATTTAACGGCACATCTTAAAACAAAAGCGACTTACGAGGAGATTTGCCAGGCAGTGAAGGAAGCAAGTCAGGGAAGCATGAAAGGAATCATTGAATACAATAATGATGAGATTGTATCCAGTGACCTTAGGGGAAATTATAATACCTGTATTTTTGATGAAAAGGCAGGAATCATGCTTGGGGATGATTTTGTTAAATTGATTGCCTGGTATGATAATGAATGGGGATATTCCAATAAGGTGATCGATCTGGTCGTACATATGGCGAAGACAGATGGAGTGATTTCTTAGGTTTTCTTGCGAAAAATATAAGACGGTGTTATAATGAATTATATTTTTTCAGGAGGATAAAACATGAGTGAATATGTTATTACAGTAAACAGTACAATGGATCTTCCAAAAACTTGGGTGGAAGAGAAGGGCATTCCGGTATTTGCTCTTAGATATACAATTGAAGGCAAGACATATGAAGATAGAAATGGATTGTCAGAAAAAGAGTTTTTCCAGAAGCTAAGAGAGGGAAAGAATGCCGTTACATCACAGATCAATCCGGATGAAGCGAGAGAAAAACTGGAGCCGTTTTTAAAAGAGGGAAAGGATGTGCTTCATCTTGGGTTCTCTTCAGGATTAAGCGGAACTTATAACAGTATGCGGCTGGCAGCGGAAGATCTTAAGGAGAAATATCCGGAACGAAAGGTGATTATCATTGATACGCTGTGTGCATGTATGGGAGAAGGAGTGCTTCTTTACTATGTGCTCAAGAAAAAAGAAGAGGGGATGTCCATGGATGAGCTGGCGCAGTGGGTGGAGGAAAACAAACTGCACGTCTGTCACTATGTAACAGTAGATGATTTGAATCATCTGCAAAGAGGCGGACGTATCTCTAAGACGGCTGCAGTTCTTGGAACAATGGTTCAGATCAAGCCGATCATTCATGTGGATAATCAGGGCTGCCTTCAAGTTATCGGAAAAGAGCGTGGACGTAAAAAATCCATCAATAAGATTTTAAGCATGGCGCTCGAACAGGCAAAAGACTGGAAAAATGAGGTTGTTATGGTCACTCATGGAGATTGTATAGAAGAGGCGGAGTATCTTGCGGATATGGTTCGCGAAAAAATGGGGGTTGAGAATGTTCTGGTCAATAATATCGGAACAGTAATCGGTAGTCATACAGGTCCTGGTGTTCTGGCAATTTTCTGTATGGGAGAGAAACGATAACAAGAACGTATATAAAAAGGGATGTTTCCAATGTCGAACATCCCTTTTTGATGTATAAATTTAAATTTTGATAAAACCAAGTCCACTTAATACGGAACTTATAAGAATTGCTATTAAGAAAATTGGAGCAATCCATTTAATCATAACAGTGAAGAGTTTCTCACCTGAGAACTTGCCGTCTGTTATTTTCACCTCTTCTGCAATTGTGGATGGTTTGATCACAAATCCAACAAAGAGGCAGGTAAAGAGTGCAACAATTGGCATTAATACACTGTTACTTAAGAAGTCCATAATATCTAAGATAGATAATCCCATCCAGGAAATGAAACTTAACGGTCCAAATCCAAGAGATGAAGGGATTCCCAGAAGCAGTGCAAGTCCTGCAACAAAGAGACAGGTGTTTCTACGCTCCCAGTGGAACTTGTCGCGGAAGATAGATACAATCGTCTCCATCAGCGAGATCGCCGATGTTAAAGCTGCAAAAAGTACCATTATGAAGAAAGCCGCGCCGATAATACCTCCGAACTTCATGCTTGCAAATACTTTTGGCAGCGTCATGAACATAAGTCCGGGACCGGAACTTAACATAGAGCGGTCTCCGCCGGAGAAAGCAAACACAGCAGGGATAATCATAAGACCTGCGAGGAATGCAATACCGGTATCGAAGATTTCAATCTGGCGTACGGAACTTTCCAGATGATTGTCCTTTTTCATATAAGAACCGTATGTTACCATGATACCCATAGCCAGAGACATAGAATAGAAGAGCTGTCCCATAGCCGCAAGGATTGTTTTTGCCGATACGTCTGACATATGTGGTTTAATATAGTAGATAAATCCTTCCATAGCTCCGTCGAGAGTGAGACCATAACCGGCGATAAAAATTGTTAATACAACGAGAATCGGCATCATCACCTTGCTGACTTTCTCGATACCTTCTTCTACACCGAGTAATACAACGATGGAAGTGGCAGCCATGAAAAGTGCGAACCATCCAATTGGCTCGAAGGTTCCTCCGATAAATTCAGAGAAATATGTATCTGCCGCCGCATCCTGTACTTGACCGCTGATAAATGCGGCCAGATATTTTGTAACCCATCCGCCGATTACGGAATAATAAGGGAAGATGATGATCGGTACTGCCGCCGCAAGTACACCAAGGAAACCGAAACGTTTGTCTAATGATTTGAATGCGCCAATCGCACTTAATCCGGTTTTACGTCCAATGGCGATCTCGGCAGTCATCAGTGCAAAACCAAATGTAACTGCAAGAATCAGATAAATAAGTAAAAATGTACCTCCACCATATTGCGCAGCAAGATACGGGAATCGCCAGATATTTCCCAGACCTACCGCTGAACCGGAAGCTGCAAGAACGAATCCAAGTTTGTTGGAAAAACTACTTCTCTTATGTTGCATATAAAATCCTCCTCAATTTTTAATTACTGCATTCCTTCTAACGTTTATTGGTGTTATAATAAAAGTAACAACATCAATGTGCTTATTATGACATGAAACCGGAGAAATAGCAAGAAAAAAACAGAGTGAATTCTATTTTTTAAGTAACTATTCAACATATGGCTGAATAGTTACATTTTTTAAAGAATATGTGGAAATAATGATTGACAGCATAAGTTATCTGTGATACATTATATCTTGTGAAAAAAAGCAAAGCAGAGTATCCACTCTCACCATAGCGCAATCGGGCGTCTATTGGTTAATATTGAAAGAGAATTTCCTTATGGATTAAGGGAGTTTTGTGTAGATATGCAAGTGGATAGTCTGAGACTATTCACTTATTTTTATGATGGGGGTGCAGGAACATTAGCGATTTAATGATCAATGAGCAAATCAGGGACAAAGAGGTTCGTGTAGTAAGCGAAAGCGGAGAGCAGCTTGGAATTATGTCTTCCAGGGATGCTATGAAACTTGCAAGAGAGGCAGAGCTTGATCTGGTAAAGATTGCGCCGAAGGCACAGCCGCCGGTATGCAAGATTATCGATTATGGAAAATATAAGTACGAGCTTGCAAGAAAAGAAAAAGAGGCTAAGAAAAAGCAGAAGACAGTAGAAGTGAAGGAAGTACGTCTTTCACCGAACATTGATACGAACGATCTTAACACAAAGATGAACAATGCAAAGAAGTTCATCACAAAAGGAAATAAAGTAAAGGTTACTCTGCGATTCCGTGGTCGTGAGATGGCACATATGCAGCAGAGCAAACATATTCTGGATGATTTTGCCGAGATGCTTGCTGATGTTGCTGTGATTGAAAAGCCGGCGAAACAGGAAGGCAGAAGTATGAGCATGGTTTTAACTGAAAAACGTTAAAAATATTAATTTACAAAATCTAAGGAGGAATATTATCATGCCAAAAATCAAAACAAATAGAGCAGCTGCGAAGCGCTTCAAAAAAACAGGTTCAGGAAAGTTAAAAAGAAATAAAGCATACAAGAGCCATATCTTAACTAAGAAATCTACAAAGAGAAAAAGAAACCTTAGAAAAGCTGCTATTACAGATGCAACAAATGTAAAGAACATGAAAAAGGTATTACCGTATCTGTAAGATATTGTTAAAGTATTGAAGGAGGAATAAGACATGGCAAGAATTAAAGGCGGAATGAACGCTAGAAAGAAACACAATAGAACATTAAAATTAGCAAAAGGATATAGAGGAGCACGTTCGAAACAGTATAGAGTTGCAAAACAGTCTGTTATGAGAGCGCTTACATCTTCCTACGCAGGAAGAAAAGAGCGTAAACGTCAGATGCGTCAGTTATGGATTGCACGTATCAATGCTGCGGCAAGAATGAATGGAATGTCTTACAGCAAGCTGATGCATGGTTTGAAACTGGCTGACATTGAGATCAACAGAAAGATGTTAGCTGAGATGGCGGTGAACGATGCGGAAGGATTTGCTGCACTTGTTGAGACTGCAAAAGCTAAATTAGCATAAATGATATTTTAAAAGTCCCGGGTGTATGCCCGAGACTTTTTTTTAAATTTGAAAGGAGGGAGGAATCTGTGAGAAACGGAAACAGAAAAATAAAATTGGCCGCTCAATTTTTTACCGGTGCGAAGAAATATTTTGTATTGGCTATTATTGCGTCTTTTGTAACAACCGCATTAAATTCTTTGACGCCGCAGATTTTCCGGTTTACCATTGATTCGGTGCTGGGAGACGGGAGATACCCGTATCTGTCCGAACATTTGTGGATTATGGCTCTGGTGCTTATCGGAACGGCTGTTTTATCCGGAGGTTCTATGTATGTAAGCCGGGCCAATACAGCCATGGCAGGAGAAAATTTTGCGAAAAATCTAAGAGATGCGTTGTTTACCCATGTGCAGAAGCTGCCTATGAACTGGCATGACAAGAATCAGACAGGGGATATTATCCAGCGCTGTACATCTGACGTAGAGGTGATCCGAAATTTTGTCGTAACACAGCTTTTGGAAGTTTTTCGTACGGTATTTTTGATAACGGTGTCCTTTGCTATGATGCTGTCCATGAACTGGAAACTGTCCCTTGTCGTATTTGCATTCATTCCGGTAGTTGTTTTATATTCTGCTGTTTTTTACCGACTGATTGCCAGAAGATTTACCGATGCGGATGAAGCGGAGGGTGAGTTGTCTACAGTGGTTCAGGAAAATGCTACCGGGGTGCGTGTTGTCCGAGCCTTTGGGCGTGAAAAGTTTGAGATGGACAGGTTCAGGAAGAAGAATGACGCGTTTGCCAAGCTTTGGATTAAGCTAGGAACCTTATCCGGCCTGTATTGGGGCGTGGGTGATTTGATCACCGGTTTACAGGTAGTAACGGTCATTGTAGTGGGGGCATGGGAAGCAGTAAATGGGCAGCTCAGTGTAGGAGAGTTTGTGGCGTTTGCTTCTTACAACACAACATTAGTATGGCCGATTCGAGGACTTGGACGTATTTTGTCGGATATGAGTAAGGCGGGCGTTTCTTTTGAACGTGTGGACTACATTATCCGGGCAGAGGAAGAGGCGTATTCTTCTCTAGAAGAGAAAGAGGAAAAGAAAGATTTGAAAAGTATGTCATGGGATAGTATGGAGGGCATTGCGTTTTCTCATGTCAATTTTGGCTATGGAGAGGAGCAGAAAGTGTTGTCCGATGTGACATTTGAAATACGAAAAGGAACAACGTTTGGCATTTTAGGTGGAACGGGAAGTGGAAAATCTACCGTTGTTCAGTTGTTGACAAGGCTTTATGAGTTGGAAGACGGGAATGGAGTAATTCAAATTGGTGGAAAGGACATTCGTGAGATTCCGCTTGAGACGTTGCGGCAACATGTAGGTATTGTGCTTCAGGAACCGTTTCTTTATTCCAGAACGATTCGGGAGAATATTGCGGCTTCCAGGCCGGATGCGTCCTTTGAGGAGATTCGCGAGGCAGCAAAGATTGCCTGTGTTGATGAAGCAATCATGAATTTCCCGGACGGTTATGATACCTTAGTGGGAGAACGCGGGGTTACTCTTTCCGGTGGACAGAGACAGCGTGTGGCAATTGCAAGAATGCTGCTTCAGAAAGCTCCGGTTATGGTATTTGACGATTCTTTGTCTGCGGTAGATTCTGAGACGGATTCTTTGATCCGCAAAGCGTTAAAGGAATATATGAAAGATACAACGGTGATTCTTATTTCACACAGGATTACGACATTGATGGGCGCTTCTAAGATTATGGTGCTGAACCAGGGGCGTGTGGCGGAGATGGGAAGCCATCGGGAGCTGCTTGAACGAGACGGTATTTATAAACAGATCTATGATATTCAGATGAGTCATGATGACAGAAGGCAGGTGAAACGAGACAATGGCAGCATATGAAGAACAAGAATATAAGAAACCTTTCCAGATGAAAATATGGGCGAAAATGATTCCCTTTTTCAAACCTTACAAGAAATATTTTGCCATTTCGCTTGGGTTAAATATTTTGCTTGCGGGCGTGGATGTACTGGTTCCGCTGTTTCAGAGTTATGCGATCGATCATTTTATCGTGCCGGATACGAAGGACGGAATCTTAATTTTTGCCCTTGTTTATGTGGGAGTGATCGTAGTTCAGACTATCAGTGTATACTGGTCGGTACATTCGGCGACGACGATAGAAATGTGTGTGGGAAAGGATTTGAAATGGACGCAGTTTGAACATTTGCAGACGTTGTCTTTTTCTTACTATAATACGACTCCGGTTGGGTATATCCATGCCAGAGTGATGAGCGACACATTAAAGATTGCCAGTATGATTGCCTGGGGGCTGGTGGATATGTTCTGGGCGTTTCTGTATGTGGTCAGTGTGTTTGTGATCATGTTTGTGCTGAATGTTAAGCTGGCGCTCATATTACTGTTGGTTGTGCCTTGTATTGCGGTAATTACGGGGATTTTCCAGAATAAAATCCTTAACTGGAACCGGAAAGTAAGAAGAATTAATTCTCAGATTACAAGCGCATACAATGAAGGAATTACCGGAGTAAAAACGTCGAAAAGCATGGTGATTGAGAAAGATAATGATATAGCATTTGCTGAGAAAACAGGGGCTATGCGTTTTGCGGCCTGTCGGTCTGCCAAATTAAATGCAGTGTATATCCCTACTATTTTATTCTTTGGTTCGGCAGCGGCGGCATTTGTGCTATATCGGGGCGGTTATATGGTGCAGGAAGAACTGATTCAGCTTGGGACATTGTCAGTATTTATCTCCTATGCGGTTGTTATCTTTGAACCAATCCAACAGCTTGCAAGACTTTTGGCAGAGTTGATTTCCTGTCAGGCAAACATTGAGCGTGTGATGGATCTTTTGGAACAGAAACCGAATGTGACGGACCGGGAAGATGTAGTGGAGAAATACGGTGATAATTTTCATCCGAAGAAAGAAAACTGGGAGAGAATCCGCGGAGATATTATTTTTGAGGATGTGTCTTTTATGTATCCGGACGGCAAGGAGTATGTGTTGGAGCATTTTGATCTGCACATTCCGGCAGGAATGAATGTGGCCATTGTGGGAGAGACAGGAGCCGGGAAGTCAACATTAGTGAATCTTGTGGGACGATTTTTTGAGCCGACAAAAGGA
This sequence comes from uncultured Dorea sp., assembly GCA_910578495.1. Classification (GTDB taxonomy): domain Bacteria; phylum Bacillota; class Clostridia; order Lachnospirales; family Lachnospiraceae; genus Dorea_D. Next base: position 106,471 of record CAJTRE010000003.1, on the reverse strand, counting down.
CGGATTCTTATTGACGGAGTGGATTATCGGGAGCGTTCCCAGCTATGGCTCCACAGTCAGATTGGATATGTGCTTCAAAATCCACATCTATTTTCCGGAACTGTGCGTGAAAATATTCGCTATGGTGATCTTCAGGCAACGGATGAAGAGATTGAAGCGGCAGCGAAGCGTGTATCTGCGGATGTGGTAGTAGAGAAGTTAAAAGATGGATATGACAGTGATGTAGGTGAGAGCGGCGGAAAGTTGTCAGTGGGTGAGAAACAGCTTATTTCATTTGCGAGAGCGATTTTAGCTGATCCGGCAATCTTTGTGCTGGACGAGGCGACATCTTCCATAGATACCGCAACGGAACAGCTTATTCAGCAGGCAACGCAGAAGCTCTTAAAAGGACATACGTCTTTTGTGATTGCACACAGGCTGTCCACGATTCGAAGTGCGGATTTGATTCTGGTGGTGAAAGATGGGAAGATTATTGAAAGAGGGACTCATCGGGAACTGTTGAATCAGAATGGATATTACCATGATCTATACTATAAGCAGTTTGAAGAAGAATCTGCGATGCAGGTGTTTGATTGTAACTATTCAGCCATGCGCTGATATAGCAGTGAAACTCGAATTGTTGTAGCTGGATAGTTACGTATTCTTTAATTTAGTCACTAAGCCTCCTTGTATTAGCGGCAAACAGGGTATATAATAGAGAAAAACCTTGTTGAGTGGGCGAGAGGAGAGGGAAAGATGATGAATAAAATGAACAGGATTTTAAAAAGTCTGCTTTTCATGCTGGCGTTTGTTGTGGCGATGACGATGGCAAGTCCGGCTGTTGTAGAGGCGGCCAGCCCAAGAGCAGTAAAAAGTGTATCTTTAAAAGTAGGAAACACCAAAGTAACGAAGAAAACATATAACGTCAAAAAGGGAAAAACCGCAGTTCTCAAAGTGGTGGTAAGTCCTGCAAAAGCCAAAAAATCTGTAACTTTTACGTCTGGCAGCAAAAAGATCGCAACGGTTTCTAAGAGCGGAAAGATTACAGGTAAAAAGAACGGTACCGTCAAGATTACTGTAAGAGTCAAAGGGAAAAATGGAAAATACAAATCCACCTGGATGAAGGTGAAAGTGTATACGCCTGCCAAGACATCTAAAAAGATGACACAGACTGAGGCAAAGAACCGTTTGATGAGGCTTAAGAAAACGTATCCAGAGGGGAAAAGCTGGGGAGACGATAAGGCTTACTACTGGAAAGCGACAAATACATATGGTCTCGGATGCTATGCCTATATTGCACAGATTAGTGATAAAGTGTTTGGAAAGAGTGCAAAAGTAACGCGTCATAGAACATTTTCAAAAATTAAGGTGGGAGATCATATTCGTGTTGGCACAAAGATTTTTAATCAGGGATACCATTCTGTAATTGTGCTGTCCAAGAAAGGCAATACGATCACTGTGACAGAAGGGAATTTTAATTCTAGTGTACACTGGGGCAGGAAGATTACGCTGTCTGAGTTATCCAGAGAAGGATTTTACGTAGAGACAAGATATTAGGAAGGGGTATTTGTGACAGTCACAGGTCGTTATTCGAACGATATAAAGTGGAAAACAGACAGGAGAACGTATATGAATGTATTAGTAGTTGTGGATATGCAAAATGACTTTATCGATGGAGCGTTGGGAACGAAAGAGGCGATGGCGATCGTGCCCAAAGTAGTAGAGAAGATTAAGAATTTTGACGGTCGTGTGATTTACACCAGAGATACTCACGAAGAAAATTATCTGGAGACACAGGAAGGCAAGAATCTTCCTGTAGAACACTGTATCAAAGGGACGAAAGGCTGGGAGCTTCATCCGGAAATCGAGGCGCTTAGAAAAGAGCAGCCCGTTGATAAGCCGACGTTCGGAAGTGCGGCATTAGGTCATATGCTTGTGGCACAGGACAAAGATTTGAAAGCGAAAGGTGAAGAAGGAATTGAGTCTGTTACTTTTATAGGATTATGTACTGATATTTGTGTAATTTCCAATGCGATGATCGTAAAGGCAAGCCTTCCGGAAGTTCCGGTGCTTGTAGATGGTGAGTGCTGCGCGGGAGTAACGCCAGAGAGCCATGAGAATGCGCTTGCGGCTATGCGTATGTGCCAGATAAAATGTTAATTTAGGACGCAGATAACTTACATATTTGGTAAAGGAACAGGAGCATGGAAGATAGAAAAATTACTGTGAGATACGGAAAATCAGGGGATGTCGGACTGGTATATAAGTTTTTGAAAGGTCTGGCAGAGTATGAAGAGGCGGAGGATATTTTCACCGTAGATGAGGAAACTCTGGAGTCAGAGTTGTTTGAAAGAAAACAGGCAGAAGTAATATTTGTAATGGTGGATGAAAAGGAAGTCGGAATGGCACTTTTCTTCCAGAATTTTGTCGGATATACAGGGTGCGGGGGATTGTTTCTTGACTCTTTTTTTGTGGAGGAGGAATATAGAGGAATGGGATGTGGGAAAGCATTGTTTGAAGAAATGCGACGGATTGCAAGGGAAAGAGGTGGCGCCAGAACAGAGTGGATTTGTCTGGACTGGAATCAGTCCAGTATTGATTTCTATTTGGCTCAGGGAGCGAAGAGGCTTGATACGTGTAGAACATATAGACTTACCATATAATAATTGAGATTTTGATGTGAGAAGAACGTGTTACAGGGTTCGAATAGTACAGATTTATTTAGGTTTGTAAATAATAAAGTTTGTTTTTGTTCTTCTCCATCTGAAGTTAATAAGAATTTTATATTTAAAGGAGATGTTTTTTATAAGAGAAGGACCAGAAAATTTTAAATTAGAAGAATCTACAATATGGTCATTTCCAGAGAGAGGAAAATGGGCAACACATTCAGGAAAATATAGGGGCAATTGGTCACCTTATATTCCTCGAAATCTTATCTTACGATATACCAAAGAAAACGATTGGGTATTGGATCAATTCTTGGGAAGTGGGACAACATTGATTGAGGCAAAACTTTTGGAAAGAAACGCCATTGGAATAGATGTTAATTCAGACGCCATCAAATTATCTAATTATAATCTTAATTTTTCAATTCAAACAAGTTCAAAAATTTTCACCCGTCAGGGAAATGCAAGAGATTTATCATTTGTTAAAAACGACAGTATTGATATGATTTGCACACATCCACCATATGCCGATATTATTGAATACAGTGATAACATCCCAGGGGATATGTCTCATTTGCCATATGATGATTTTCTATTGGCAATGAAAGATGTAGCAGTAGAAGCGAATAGAGTTTTAAAGAAAAGTGCTGTTTGCGCTTTTATGATTGGCGATATACGTGAGAAAGGATATGTTTGCCCTTTAGGGATGAATAGTATGAATGTGTTTCTGGAATCTGGTTTCAAATTAAAGGAGATCATAATTAAAGAGCAACATAATTGCAGAGCAACAGAATATTGGCAGAAAAAGAAGAAAAATTTTTTGATGTTAGCACATGAATACATATTTGTATTAGAGAATCTGTAAGAGATATAATTCAGTAAACGCTGAATTTTTAGTTGCCTTTGCTGAATTCTTAGAGTATACTTAGTAAGTAAAGTAATGAGAACTAATGTTCACTGAAGTGAGTACAAGAGGAGTGAAATGGAAATTAGTTACAAAAAATTGTGAAAATTATTGATAAATAAGGATATGAAAAAAATCTGTGTGTTGCTGTGGAAGTTAGTCATGCATCAATGGCTAAGTTGGGAAAGAACAAAAATGGATACTATAGATGTATTACTGCAGAGCAGTATAGCGTTGAAATGCGATATAAGTGACATTATGGAAATTACGGAGATTGAATCATAATGAAAGGAAATACTATGTCAGAGCGAGCACTTGTAAAGAAAAGTTATATACAAGCAAAGCCTATATTAAAATGGGCAGGAGGTAAAACGCAGATGTTAGGAGATTTATTGCCTAAAGTGCCTGATTCGTACGGTCGATATATTGAGCCATTTGTTGGTGGTGGAGCAATGTTTTTTGCATTGAATCCAAACGATGCAGTTATTGCAGATAGTAATCTGGAATTGATCAATATGTATACCCAAGTTGCTGACAATGTAGGCGAAGTAATTAAATATCTGAATCAATATGAAAATACACAGGAAATGTTCTACGAGGTTAGAGCATTGGAGTGGCAAGATTTGCCACAGACTGAAGCGGCAGCAAGAACAATTTATTTGAATAAAACCTGCTTCAACGGACTTTATCGTGTAAATAAAAAGGGTAAGTTTAATGTTCCGTTTGGAAAATATAAATCACCAAATATTTGCGATATAGAGACGTTGTATGTGGCATCAGAAGCGTTGAAGAAAGCTAATATAGTTTGTGGAGATTATTTATCTGTATTAAAGGAATATGCAAGACAGGGGGATTTTATTTTTTTAGATCCACCATATATACCGATTTCTGAAAATGCAGATTTTAAGCGTTATACAAAAGAACAGTTTTATGAAGAAGATCATATTGAACTGGCAAGAGAAGTATTCCGTTTGCAGGAATTAGGATGCCATGTAATTTTGACAAATTCTAATCATCCCTTAGTGCATGAATTGTATGAACCATTCAATATTGAAGTGATTCAGACGAAACGATTTATATCATGCAGCGGAAGTAATCGAAAAGGTGAAGATATTATTGTAACAGTTCCTCCAAAAAGAAAAATGATTATTAAACCGGTTCCAGAAGTGTTGCCAGAGCAAATGAGTAAATATCCGGCGACAAGATTTATGGGTTCTAAAAGTAAATTACTTTCAGAAATTTGGTCGGTAGCATCACAATTTGAGTTTAATACGGTAGTAGATTTATTTTCAGGTTCTGGAATTGTTGGATACATGTTTAAAACTCAGGGAAAATCGGTAATTAGTAATGATTATATGGCTATGTCTGCAACGTTTGCCAAGGCTATGATTGAAAATAACGAAACTATTTTGCCTATTAAAGAAGCTGAAAAATTATTATTACCATCAAAAAAGTCAGATCACTTTGTTGCAAATACATTTCAGGGGTTGTATTATACGGATGAGGAAAATGATTTAATAGATATTTTGAGGATGAATATTGCGGCTCTTAAAGACCCATATAAATATGTAATTGCGATGACGGCATTAATTCGTGCATGTACCAAAAAGCGTCCTCGTGGAATTTTTACTTATACTGGAGATAGATATAACGATGGTCGTAAAGATTTGAAAAAATCGTTAGAACAACAATTTTTAGAAGCGGTACAGGCTGTAAATGAAGCAGTATTTGATAATGGTAAAGTTAATAAGGCAAAGCATGGAGATGCGATGGAGCTTAAGGTAGGAACCCCAGACCTTGTATATATTGATCCACCATATTATTCTCCACTTTCTGATAATGAATACGTGAGACGTTATCATTTTGTGGAAGGGTTAGCACGAAATTGGAAAGGTGTGGAAATCCAGCAGAATACATTGACTAAAAAATTTAAATCATATCCGACTCCCTTTTCAACAAGAAAAGGTGCTGCGGATGCTTTTGACCAGTTATTTAAAAAGTTTAAAGATAGTATTTTAATTGTATCCTATTCGTCTAACAGTTTACCAACACAGGATGAAATGGTTGCAATTATGGCGAAATACAAACAACATGTGGAAGTCATTCCAATAGACTATACCTATTCTTTTGGAAACCAAAATGTAGCAAAAACGAATAGAAATAGAGTGCAGGAATATCTGTTTGTTGGATTTTGATAAGAGGTTACACTATGAATGAAAAAATTGATATTTGGTTAGTCGGTAATACTGGCTTGAGAAATCCTAATCGAATTCAGGAAGGTTTTTCTGTTTTTACAAACTCGCCATTTGTTGGAAATCTGCGAGGAAGAGAGCAGGAAATTGGATTTATGAATTTGCTGAATGAAAAAGGTATCATTCAGAATGAAAGCGGAAAAGATGAATCAGGAAGTCATGCTCGTAAATGGAGATTGATGTTTGCAAAAAATGGTTTTATTTATCCACAAGTGAGAAAAGCAGACGGAAAACAGGAAGAACTCGGAGCACTTGATGATTTGACACCATTTGGTAAAGCTTTTTTAAGAGCAGATACTTATCCTGCTGTTCAAGAATGCTATTTGCGTGCGATGAGTGTGGAACAGTTTCCCATACCGGATGGCGATGGTTATTTTTCGCCATTAAGATGGCTGTTGGCTATTATGTTGGAATTAGAAAAAAGAACAGGTTCATCAGAGCTTAGTCGAATTGAATTTGCATTGTGGGGACATACAACTAATCCGAGTTATGATTTGAACGATGTGGTTGACAATATTCTTGATTTAAGAAGCAGAAGGGAAACTGCGCCAGCAAAACGTCTGTTTGATAAAAAGGAAATAGAAAAAAGAGGCGAAAATTACGACAAGAAAAACGATAATTTCTTGGATTATAGTGATATGAATATGAGATATCTTCGCATTTCCGGTGTGCTTCAGCGAAAAGGAAGAGGTCTTATAATTATGCCGGCAAAGCATGTTTTGGCAGAAAAAATTGCAAAGAATACTGCATGTCAGGAATCTGTTATGTGTCAATATCAAAAATTATGTAATGGTGCACCATTACCAACAGATGATATGGATGTTGCAAAAGTCTTGTTGGACGATCTGAAGAAACAGATGAAAGAACGTCATATTGTGTTTGATATTTCAGATCTGCCATTAACCAATTCTAACGAGATCAACATTGCCACACAGCGTCTGGAAAATATTTTGGCACAAACCAATGAAATTGTTTATGCAAATGAACAGTGTAATCAGTGGAGAGAAATTGCAGATTATATGTCACTTCTTATGAAGGGTGGCGGTAAACTTGTATATGACGAAGATAATGCCATTGAAGTTCCAAAAGATGAAACACCTGCATATCTCGAATGGGTGTTATGGAGAGCGGCACTCGCAATGGATCACATGGTTAATAAACCATATGAAGTGCGGGGGTTCCGTTTGGATTCGGATTTCTTACCAGTATCAGCTGCAGGCGGAGGAAAAGGCGATTTGTATTGGGAATACGAAGATTTTACAATCTTGACAGAAGTTACAATGTCAACATCGTCCCGACAGGAAGCGATGGAGGGAGAACCAGTTAGACGTCATGTTTCTGATGCAGTTCTGAAATACAATAAGCCTGTATATGGGATGTTTATTGCAGTCAAGATTGATACGAATACTGTGGAAACTTTCAGACATGGTATTTGGTATGCAAAGGGCAATGTGAAACAGAGATTAGATATTGTTCCGTTAACATTGGAACAGTTTCAGAGATATTTTGTGGCAATGTTTGAAGCAAAAAAGGTAGAGCCAGAAAGATTGCAATCGTTGATATTAAAATGCGAATTCAACAGAGATATGGTGGATGCACCGATGTGGAAATATTATATTGATGTAGTGGTTAAAGAGAAAATAGAAGAGTTTCAAAACGACTTATAGATTTATACACAATATGTTTTGAAATACAGGGGGGATAATAAGCCATGGAGTTTTGAGTAAAAAAGTACAGCTAATTGGCTGTACTTTTTTACTGATATCATTCTGGATATATTAATTGTTCTTCGGAAATATCACTTAACACATTATTTAAATATTTTTTCGCCAGATAATTCGCCATTGGAAGGTTCATATCTAAATAGTTGCCGCAGTCTTTGGCGGAAGCTCCCGGAACTTCGTCGTGAAATTCTGCGATGAAAGTAAACATTTCTTTCATTAGTGGTACAATGTCGCGGGATTCATATTTTCCGGAAAGCAGAAGGTAGAAGCCTGTGCGACAGCCCATCGGTCCAAAGTAAATGGTTTTATTGCCGAATTCGAGGTGATTTCTTAAAAATGTGGCGGCAAGATGTTCAATGGTGTGCATTTCCGCTGTATTCATCACAGGTTCATCGTTAGGGCTTGTCATGCGAAGGTCAAAGGTAGTAACAGGATGACCTTCCACATTGTCAATGCGGGATACATATACCCCTGGTTTTAGTTTTATGTGATCAATCGTAAAACTTGTTATTTTCTCCATTTTGCTTCTCCTTTTTTATCTGTTTGATTATTTTTTTATTTCTATAAAACATCATAGCACTTTTTCATCAGATTTACTATGAAAAAAACGGTAAGATATGTTATACTATCAAGGTATGAGGTGACAGATGTGAAAATATATTTTGTAAGACATGGTGAGACTGATTGGAATAAGGAACGAAAGATTCAAGGACAGGTGGATATTCCGCTGAATGCGTTCGGAATCCATCTGGCAGAGGAGACGGCAAAAGGATTAAAAGATGTTAAATTTGATGTATGTTTCACAAGTCCTCTTGGAAGGGCGAGGCATACGGCTCAGATTATTTTAGAGGGAAAGAATGTTCCAATCATAGATGATAAACGGATTGAAGAAATGTCATTTGGGGCATATGAAGGAAGGTGCTGTTCTAAAGAACAATGGGACGTGCCGGATTCTTTTCGGAAGTTTTTTGACGATCCGGAACATTTTGTGCCAGCAGAAGATGGAGAAAGTTTTGTTGATGTGAAAGAACGAACGGGAGCATTTTTAAACTGGCTGTTTCACAGGGAAGAACTAAAAGACAGTAATATTCTGGTGACAACCCATGGGGCGGCATTAGCAGGACTTTTAAATAATATCAAGGGAAAAGATCTTTCGGAATACTGGGGTGTCGGCGTACACAAAAACTGTGCAGTGACAGAAGTGGAAGTGACAGATAAAGGTTCTGAGATATTGTCAGAGAATCAAGTTTATTATAAAGATGAAGTGAAACCTTGGTAAATAGAAATAAAAATTTATATATGAGATTATAAAATTCAGGAGGAATGAGAAATGTTAGGAGATAAAAAAGTGCTATTCAGCGGTATGCAGGCAACGGGAAATCTGACGTTGGGAAATTATCTGGGGGCGCTTAAAAACTGGGTGACATTAAGCGATGAGTACGAGTGTTTTTATAGTGTGGTAGATATGCATTCCATTACGGTAAGACAGAATCCGGCGGAACTTAGAAAGCGGGCGAGAGCCCTTCTTACACTTTATATTGCGGCAGGGCTTGATCCGGAGAAAAACTGTATTTATTACCAGTCCCATGTGTCCGGGCATGCGGAACTTGCATGGATTTTAAACTGCTTTACCTATATGGGTGAATTGAACCGTATGACACAGTTTAAAGACAAGTCTGCAAAACATGCAGATAATATCAATGCAGGACTTTTCACGTATCCTGTATTGATGGCGGCAGATATTCTGTTATATCAGGCGGATGTAGTTCCGGTTGGCATTGACCAGATGCAGCATTTAGAGATTACAAGAGATATTGCAGAGCGGTTTAATAACATTTATGGAGATGTATTTACAGTGCCGGAGCCTTATATTGGAAAAGTGGGAGCGAAGATTATGAGTCTTCAAGATCCGGCAAAGAAGATGTCAAAGTCTGATGAGAATCCCAATGCCAGCATTTACCTTATGGATGACATGGATACGGTTATGCGTAAATGCAAACGTGCAGTGACAGATTCGGAAGCACAGATCCAGTATCGTGAGGAGCAGCCGGGTGTGAAAAATTTGATTGATATTTACAGCGCTTGTACTGGGAAGAAGCCGGAAGAAGTTGTGGCAGAGTTTGACGGTAAGGGGTACGGCGATTTCAAAATGGCAGTGGGCGAGGCTGTAGTGTCTGTGCTGAAACCGTTGCAGGATGAAGTCGCAAGACTTGAGAAAGATAAGGCGTATATTGATGGTATTATTAAGAATAATGCAGAGAAAGCTAATTATTTTGCTATGAAGACTTTGCGAAAAGTGCAGAAGAAAATTGGATTTCCGGAGCGGATTCGATAATTACAGCAAAAAAAAGCTGTCCTGGTTTTTGCAGGGCGGCTTTTTTAATATAACGTATTTTAATCGTCTTCTTCTTTTGCAATTGTGTAAGTTGCACGTTTTCTTGCCATCTCATCGCTTTCCAGATACTCGTCGTAAGTTGTAATTTTATCGATGAGTTTACCGCCCGGAACAATCTCCATAATACGGTTTGCCGTTGTCTGCACAATTTGGTGATCGCGGCAGGAAAACAGTAGTACGCCTGGGAATTTGGTCATTCCGTTGTTGAGCGCTGTGATGGATTCCATATCTAAGTGGTTAGTAGGCTCGTCTAAAATAAGAACGTTAGAGCCGGAGATCATCATTTTAGATAACATACAACGCACTTTTTCTCCACCGGATAAGACACTTACACGTTTTACGCCGTCATCTCCGCCAAAGAGCATTCTTCCTAAGAAACCGCGGACATAAGTTGCGTCCTTTTCTTCAGAATACTGTGTCAGCCATTCTACGATGGTGTAGTCGTTGTTAAACTCTTCACCGAAATCTAATGGGAAATAGGACTGTGAAGTTGTGATTCCCCATTTATAAAAGCCTTCGTCCGGCTCCATTGCCCCGGTAAGAATTTGGAACAGAGTAGTCTTTGCAAGCTCGTTACTTCCAACGAAAGCAACTTTATCATCGTGGTTTAAAGTAAAGGAAATGTTATCCAGCACTTTTTCACCATCAATGGTTTTGCTCAATCCTTCTACAGTGAGAACATCATTACCAATGGTGCGGTTTGGACGAAAATCAATGTAAGGATATTTACGGCTGGATGGCTGGATGTCATCGAGCTGAATTTTCTCGAGGGCCCGTTTTCTAGAAGTTGCCTGCTTTGACTTGGAAGCGTTGGCGCTGAAACGGGAGATAAATTCTTGCAATTCTTTGATTTTTTCTTCCTTTTTCTTATTCGCTTCTTTCATCTGACGAATGAGAAGCTGACTGGACTCATACCAGAAATCGTAGTTTCCGGCATACAGTTTAATTTTACCGTAGTCAATATCTGCAATCTGTGTACATACTTTATTTAAGAAGTAACGGTCATGAGATACGACGATAACAGTGTTGTCAAAGTTGATTAAGAATTCTTCTAACCATGCAATAGCGTCTAAGTCCAAGTGGTTGGTAGGCTCGTCAAGAAGCAGGATGTCGGGATTGCCGAACAGCGCCTGGGCAAGAAGAACCTTTACCTTTTTAGGGCCGTCTAAGTTTTTCATGATTTCATAGTGGAACTCCGTATCAATGCCAAGACCGTTTAACAGAGAAGCAGCGTCGGATTCTGCCTCCCATCCGTTCATAGAGGCAAATTCTCCTTCTAATTCGCTGGCTTTGATACCGTCTTCGTCTGAGAAGTCTTCCTTGGCGTAGATGGCTTCCTTTTCCTTCATAATCTCATATAATCTTGCATTTCCCATCATAACCGTATCAAGTACCGGGTATTCATCATATTTGAAATGATCCTGCTGCAAGAAAGAAAGACGTTCTCCCGGGGTAATAATGACTTCTCCTTTGCTTGGTTCAAGCTGACCGGATAAGATTCTTAAAAATGTTGACTTTCCGGCTCCGTTTGCACCGATGAGCCCGTAACAGTTACCCTCGGTAAATTTGATATTAACATCTTCAAATAATGCTTTTTTTCCGACACGCAGTGTAATATTGCTTGTGCTTATCATAATTCACATACTCCTTATCGCTGTTTGTCATTTCCGGCAATACTTCAGACATTTGCCGGCAGTTACTTATTTCACATATATCCAACGCTTATAGTAACAAAAATAGAAAGAAATGGCAAGGCTTTTCACGATTCGGTATACGAGTCATGAATGAGTGGATTATTGCGTAACATTTCTGGATTATGGGTTGCGAACAGGGGAAATAGGTATATAATAGAGTATGTCTATTTATCATCGGCGTAGAAAGTGAGGAATCGAATTATGACAACTGGAACAATTGTACTGGAAGGCGGCGCTACCAGAGGAGTGTTCACATCAGGAGTCTTAGACTATCTGATGGAGCAGGAACTGTATTTTTCTCATGTGATCGGCGTGTCTGCCGGATCTTGTAACGGGGTGGACTATGTATCGAAGCAGATTGGCAGAACAAGAGACTGTATGATTCCAAAAGATAAAGAATATAACTACTATTACGGATTTCGTGAGTTTATAAAGGAAAAGAGCATTCTGGATATGGATCTGGTATTTGATAAGTATCCGAATGAAATCTTTCCGTTTGACTACGACACTTATTTTGCATCTGATATGATGTGTGAGATTGTGACGACTAACTGTGAGACTGGGAGAGCGGAATATATGACAGAAGGCAGTGACAGGCAGAGACTTATGAAGATTTGCCGGGCTTCCAGCAGTATGCCATTGGCGTCTCCGATGGTAAATATTGACGATGTTCCTTATCTGGACGGCGGTCTGGCGGATTCTATACCTGTACGCCGCGCCATGGAGATTGGAAATGAGAAGATTGTGCTAATTCTAACAAGAAATCCGGGATACAGGAAAAAACCGGTGTCTCGTGCAGCTTCAAATCTTTACCGGAGCGCTTACCGAAAATATCCGAAGCTTGTAAGAACTTCAATCTGTAGAAATACAGTTTATAATAAAACGATGGAATTGGTAGAAAAATTAGAAGAGGAAGAAAAAATCTTTGTCCTCCGCCCTATGATTCCGACAGTGTCAAGGCTTGAGAAAGATTATGATGCGCTGATGCATTTCTATGAGCATGGTTATAAACTTATGAAACGACAATTTGGAGAGTTACAGAGATATTTGGAAAAATAGTTCAGATGATCAATAACATAAGAAAAAATATAGGAGGAATATAGAGATGGATCACAGCACATTATTGGAATTTATGTCTTTAGCGGAAAAGCTAAAATGTAATACAAGACATTCTTGGACAAGCAGCGGAAGACACGAGAGTGTGGCGGAGCATACTTACAGATTGTGTGTGTTTTCCTGGCTTGTGAAAGAAGAGTTTCCAGAATGCGACATGGACAAAGTCTTAAAAATGTGTTTATTTCATGATATTGGCGAGGCAGTCACAGGAGATATTCCTAGTTTTGAAAAGAAAAAATCGGATGAGACGAAAGAAAATCAAGAGATTGATAAGATTGTGGAGATGTTACCGGATAAACACCGGGAGGAATTGCGTGCTCTGATAAAGGAACTTCGGGAAAATAAGACGATGGAAGCGAAAGTGGTTCATGCGCTTGATAAGATGGAAGCAGTTATTCAGCACAACGAGGCTTCTCTTGATACATGGCTTCCATTGGAATATGAACTTCAGATGACCTATGGTCAAGAGCAGGCAAAGGTACATCCGTATCTGAAACATTTGCGCAGCGTGCTTCGTGAAGAGTCGGCGCGCAAAGTTGAGGCCGCGGCTGACGAGACGCTGGAAAGGCAGATGTGACGATGGAGAAGGCAAAGCAGGAGTGATCAAAAGGAAATTTCAAAAATACAGCGTTTGAAGATGATTCAAAGCGCTGTATTTTTTGTGTTTTTGATTAAGACATTCTTTACATATAATAAAAAATACTTGCATTATACCTGTGTGGGGTATATAATCAAAAATGAAAGAGGTGATAATAGTGGAAGAAAGAGAAGAATGCTGCCATAAAACAAAAGAGCGTACGGAAGAAGAATACAGAGCACTTATCAATCGGCTGAGCCGTATTGAAGGGCAGGTGCGGGGGATCAAAAAGATGGTGGAAAATGATGCCTACTGTACGGATATTCTTGTACAGGTATCAGCGGTAAACGCGGCACTCAATAGTTTCAATAAAGTATTACTTTCCAATCATATTCGAACATGTGTGGCAGAGGATATAAGAAATGGAAAAGAAGAGACCATTGATGAGTTAGTGGAGACTTTAAAGAAAATGATGAAATAAAGTGTAACTATTGTGCCACAACAATTTGAGTTTTGACAGATTAGACAGAAAAGAGGGATATAGTGGAGCAATATCATGTAACCGGTATGAGCTGTGCCGCATGCAGCGCTCGTGTGGAGAAAGCGGTGGAAAAAGTGCCGGGGGTTACGGCATGTTCGGTGAGTCTTCTTACCAATTCCATGGGGGTGGAGGGAGATGTGAACCCTTCCGATATAATTGCAGCAGTAGAAGAAGCAGGATATGGAGCTTCCAGTAAGGAAGCGGCAGACACAAAGAACACATCGGCGGCTGCTTCAGGGGAAGATCTGTTGAAAGACAGAGAGACTCCTGTTTTGAAGAAACGCCTGATTTCTTCGCTGGTATTTTTAGTGCCGCTGATGTATGTTTCTATGGGGCATATGATGTGGAACTGGCCAGTATCGGAGGCATTTGAAGGCAATCATGTGGCAATGGGGATTTTCCAGCTATTGTTCACTGGGATTGTTATGGTGATCAACCAGAAATTTTTTATCAGCGGATTCAAGAGTCTGTGGCACAGAGCGCCGAATATGGATACGCTGGTGGCGCTTGGCGCAGGTGCGTCTTTTGTGTATAGTACCTATTCATTATTTGCTATGACGCAGGCACAGGTGGCAGGAGACTATGCCGGAGTTATGACTTATATGCATGAGTTTTATTTTGAGTCGGCGGCAATGATCTTAACCTTAATTACAGTTGGAAAGATGTTGGAGGCACGTTCTAAGGGGAAAACTACAGATGCATTAAAAGGTTTGATGAAATTGGCGCCAAAGACTGCTGTGGTTTTACGTGATAGTATAGAAATGTCAGTTGGTATAGAAGAAGTACGAAGTGGAGACATTTTCGTTGTAAGACCGGGAGAAAACATACCCGTTGATGGTATTGTTGTGGAGGGAAACAGTGCAGTAAATGAGTCGGCGCTTACGGGAGAAAGTATTCCGGTAGATAAAGAGCCGGGAGATCAGGTGTCAGCGGCAACAGTGAACCATTCCGGTTTCTTGAAATGTAAAGCTACTCGTGTGGGAGAAGATACTACACTTTCTCAGATTATCCAAATGGTCAGTGATGCGGCGGCAACAAAAGCGCCAATTGCCAAGGTAGCAGATAAGGTATCGGGTGTATTTGTGCCGATAGTGATCGGCATTGCGCTTGTAACCATTGCAGTATGGCTGCTTGCAGGGCAGACGATAGGATTTGCACTGGCAAGAGGAATCTCAGTATTAGTCATCAGTTGTCCATGTGCGCTTGGACTTGCGACTCCTGTTGCGATTATGGTTGGAAATGGTATGGGAGCAAAACATGGCATTATGTTCAAGACTGCGGCGTCCTTAGAGGAAACGGGGAAGATGGAGATTGTGGCGTTAGATAAGACGGGGACGATTACGAGCGGTGAACCGAAAGTCACAGATATGCTTCCGGCAGAGGGTGTGACGGAGGAAGAACTGTTGAAACTTGCTTATATTCTGGAAAAGAAAAGTGAACATCCGTTGGCAAGGGCTATTTTCTCTGAAGCTGAAGAACGGAGTATGGACGGTGAGGAAGAAGTAACAGACTTCCAGGCAGTAATAGGAAACGGACTTTCCGGAACCTTTGGAACATCGGTATTAACCGGAGGGAACTTAAAATTTATTTGTGAACAGGCAGAAGTTCCTGAGGGAATGAAAAGGCAGGCAGAAGTTCTGGCAGAAGATGGAAAGACACCGCTCTTTTTTGCAAAAGATGGAGAGCTTATCGGTATTATTGCAGTTGCAGATGTGATAAAAGAAGACAGTCCGCAGGCAGTGAAAGAGTTGCAAAACATGGGTATTCATGTGGTAATGCTTACAGGAGATAACGAGCGGACAGCAAAGGCTGTCGGAAAACAGGCAGGCGTAGATGAAGTCATTGCCGAGGTACTGCCGGATGGTAAAGAATCGGTAATCCGGGCATTGAATCAAAAAGGAAAAACTGCTATGGTGGGCGATGGTATTAACGACGCTCCGGCGCTTACAAGAGCAGATATCGGAATCGCAATCGGCGCAGGTACAGATATTGCCATTGACGCCGCAGATGTGGTGCTGATGAAGAGTCGGTTAAGCGATGTTCCGGCGGCAATCCGATTAAGCCGCGCAACCCTTACAAATATTCATGAGAACTTATTCTGGGCATTTATTTACAATGTGATTGGAATTCCGCTTGCAGCGGGACTTTGGTATCCATTGTTTGGATGGAAACTCAATCCAATGTTTGGCGCTGCGGCAATGAGTTTATCCAGTTTCTGTGTGGTGACCAATGCACTGAGGCTTAATTTCTTTAAACTTCGGGATGCAGGCCGGGATAAAAAACGTAAGCGAAAAGGCGCAATCAAAGATATAGAAAATAATGAAAAAGAAGGAAACAAGGAGGATGTAACAATGGAAAAAACAATGAAAATTGAAGGAATGATGTGTCCACACTGTCAGGCAGCGGTAAAAACCTGCTTAGAGGAAATCGAAGGTGTAACGGAGGCAGTTGTAAGCCATGAAGCTGGAACAGCGGTTGTTATCATGAGTGAAGCAGTAGCAGATGATGTGCTGAAAAAAGCAGTGGAAGATAAAGACTACAAAGTCATTGAGATTAAAGGCTTTTAGAAAGAAGGGAACGTATGAATAGTATTCACGATTGTTATACATTAAGTAATGGTGTTCGGATTCCGTCTGTTGGCTTTGGAACTTACAAGGCGGCGGACGGAAAGAGCATAGAGATTTTAAAGATAGCAATTGAAACAGGATATCGTTATTTTGATACTGCGTCTTTCTATGGAACAGAAACATTTGTAAGAGATGCGATCAAAGACAGTGGTATAAGAAGAGAAGATTTTTTTATTGCATCTAAACTGTGGAAAGACGAGATGGGGTACGAGAATGTAAAACAGGCATTTGCACGTACACTTGAAAATCTTGGTACAAATTATCTGGATCTATATTTGATTCACTGGCCTCTTCCAGCTCCAGACTATGAAGACTGGAAAACGTTAAATACAGAGACGTGGAGAGCCCTTGAGGAACTATATGAGGAAGGAAAAATAAGAGCTATAGGACTTAGTAACTTCCTGCCACATCATATAGAAAATATAGTTAAATCCTGTAAAGTAAAGCCTATGGTGAATCAGTTGGAATTTCATCCGGGATACACGCAGGAAGCAGCAGTTCGTTACTGTCAGGAGAGAGGCATCTTAGTGCAGGCGTGGAGTCCCATTGGAAGAGGGCGGGTGCTTGCGGATGCCATGATGCTTGAAATGGCAGAAAAATATCAGGTGTCCACAGCACAGATTTGTTTAAGGTACGCTCTGCAACGAGGGATTGTTCCGCTTCCCAAATCTTCTACGGCAGAAAGAATGAGGCAGAATCAGGATATTTTCGCTTTTGAACTTTCACAGGAAGATATGTATCGAATTGATACTATGCCACAGACCGGGTGGTCGGGAGAACATCCAGACAGGGAGAGAATGAAGTTTTAGACAAGTTATCTATTTGTAAAATTGGTCGATATTATTAATATAATCTTTTGTTGAAAAGAAAGCAGTGGTTTAGGCGGCGTAAAAAGGGAGGTGTTGTGGATGAATTTCTTTACGATTCGGAATATGAATAGTTATACAAAGAATATGGAAATGCAGATGAAGTGGCAGAAGAAAAAAGCTGCCGGTGATTTTACAGCAGATGGTAGTACAAAACTAATTGATCCAATAAGGAAACAGGCCGAAGAAATCCGTAAGTCCAGACAGGATGGTTCGACAAAGCTTGCCGCTCAGATTGATATGAAACTGCAGAACGGGAAGAAACTGACGGCAGAAGAGATGGAGTATTTGCAGAAGAAAGACCCGCAGAAATACCAGAAGATAAAAGCAATGCAAGCAGAACAGGAAAATTATGAGCGGGAATTAAAGAAATGTAAGACCAAGGAAGAGGTTCAGAAGGTTCGAATGGCTCATACAGGTGCCTCTCT
The DNA here is from genome assembly GCA_910578495.1 of uncultured Dorea sp. Taxonomy (GTDB): domain Bacteria; phylum Bacillota; class Clostridia; order Lachnospirales; family Lachnospiraceae; genus Dorea_D. The sequence goes on along the minus strand of CAJTRE010000003.1, from coordinate 88,702 downwards.
TAATGCTGTGAATGCAATTAAGAATAATCCTGTTATTCCTGAAGAGAAGAAATTCGAATTGATTATGGAAGAACATTATAAAAGCAAGGCGTTTGAAACTTCCACAAATGAATTTATAGAAAGCGGAAAATACGCGGCGCTTCCGACCGAGGCAGAGAAGACCAAGGCAGAAAAGGATTTGAAAGAGGCGGAGAAAGAAGAACTTGGCATCGATAATCCGGCAGAAGAAGTTGAAGAGAAAGATACAATCGAATCAGAGCATACAGAACCGGAAGAGCCGAGGGTAGATAAAGAGGCAGAAGCAAAAGACATGTTGCAGGATAAGGCAGTGGCAGAGCAGGTGAAAAAGGATTTCAGGAATGAGTATGAAATGACTCGTATGGAAGCAGAGTCTACGCCAGAAGCAATGAAGGTGAAACGTGCCAAAGCCAGAGCAGCTTATAAGGAGAACCAACCAGAGATTATTTCTGTGAGACAGGCATTGGATATTAAAGTAGAATGATTCAGCATATGGCTGAATAGTTACAATTTTATAAAGTACAGTCATAATTTGAAAGCACTCGGCTTACATTATTAATAATAGCACATAATGGAGCGTTATGAATGAGACAGCTTACAAAGTATACAATCGGAATCCTACTTAGTTTTTGTCTGGTGATAGGACTGTTGTTTCCTATACAGGCTCAGGCAGAGGAAGTTGAAGAGACAAAAGAGAAAGCAGAAGGAGAAGAACTGGTGTCGGCTCCTTCTGCTATTTTAATGGAAGCGTCTACCGGACAGATTATCTATGAGAAGGAGGCAGACAAGAAACGGCCTCCTGCCAGTGTGACTAAAGTGATGACGCTTCTTTTGATTTTTGATGCCATAGAGTCTGGAAAAATAAAGCTAGAAGATGAGGTAACAACCTCAGAATATGCGGCTTCTATGGGAGGCTCGCAGGTGTTTTTAGAGCCTGGAGAAACGCAGACTGTAGATACCATGATTAAATGTATTTCTGTGGCGAGTGCAAACGACGCCTGTGTGGCTATGTCAGAGCTTATTGCAGGAAGTGAAGAAGAATTTGTAGTACAGATGAATGAGCGGGCGAAAAAGCTGGGAATGAAAAATACAGTTTTTAAAAATTGTAATGGGTTGGACACAGAAGGACATGAGACAACAGCAAGAGACATTGCGCTGATGTCAAGAGAGTTGATTACAAAATATCCGCAGATTCGGGACTATTGTACCATATGGATGGAAAATATTACACACACCACGAAGAAAGGGACATCGGAATTTGGACTCTCTAATACAAATAAATTAATCAAGCATTATGAGTATGCAACCGGGCTCAAGACGGGTTCTACCAGCAAAGCTAAATTCTGTGTTTCTGCTACCGCTGAAAAAGACGGCATGGAGTTGATTGCTGTCATTATGGCGGCAGAAGACAGTAAAGCCAGAGTCAGAGACGCTACCTCACTTCTTAATTATGGATTTGGGAAATGCCAGAAATACGAGGAAGATACTGTGAAGCCGATTGGAACGGTAAAAGTGCTGCGAGGCGAACAAGATACAATCAAAGCGAAGCAAAAAGAACCGTTTACATATATAGATACGACCGGGGCGGATATTTCTCAAATTAAACGAAGAGTGCAGGTAAAAAAAGAAATAAAAGCTCCTGTGAAAAAGGGAGATAAAGTGGGAGTGACAAAATATTATCTCGGAAAGAAAGAGATTGGAAGCGTAGATGTTGTGGCGGCAGAAAGTATGGAAAAGATGAGTTACAAGAGTATTTTTGAGGATGTGATAGAGAAAACCTTGTTGTAAATGTGTAACTATTCAGCCATAACAACTCGAGTTACGTAAATGTTTTTGATTCTTCCAATCTATCATTGAAAAATCTGCCGGGAATAGTGTATGATAAAGATATGCTTGAGTTAAAGGGGCGGATAGAAAGTGGTTGAATGTAGAAAAAGAGTAAGAAAATTTGCAATAGCTGCTGTAATTATTTTATTTGGTTTGTTTTGTCTCGACATGTGTGTGTTTGCAGACGATATTGTGAGTCCGGTTTATAAAAGCCCCGATATTAGTCTTTTAGGAAATTATGGAGAAGAGGATTTATCCGGCATTGAAAAGGCCATTTATAATGAATTAAAAGCGAAGATCAAGGCAGTAGCAGACGGAGAAGAATCATCTACGAAATTTGAAATACCTGTGGAGCGTTTAGGAATTAAAAGTGTTTGGACAAAAGAAGAACTGGGCATTACCGGAGAGTTGCTTGAGGGTAATAAACTGACAGATGAAACAAGAACGGCTCTTATAGAACAGATATTTTCGCAGGATAACAGTAAGATTTTTCATCTGTTATTAGTAAATTATCCTTATGATTTCTATTGGTTTGATAAAACGGTAGGAACCGGGTACACACTGCTGCCATCCAGGATGACAATATCTAAAGATGGCAGCAGTCTGACATTTACAGGAGGACTTGTCTATGAATATACGGTTGCAATCGATTACCGGGACGGTGACGATGCATTTAAAGTGAGCCAAGTTAAAGTTCAATCGGCAGAGAAAGCTCTTAGGAATGCACAAGAGGTTATAAAGAAGAATGCAGGGAAATCTGACTATGAGAAACTCCTTTCTTATCGCGATGAAATATGCAGTCTTGCCTCTTATGATGTAGATGCGGCAGGAGGGAATTATAATAGCGGTTATGGAGATCCATGGCAGATCATCTATGTGTTTGATCATAATCCAGAAACGAAGGTTGTCTGCGAAGGATATGCAAAAGCATTCCAGTATCTGTACGATGAGTCACAGTTTTCCGGGAATGTTTGTGTGTATACTGTGACTGGATGGTTAGATTCAGGCGCAGGGAAGGTCCCGCATATGTGGAATATTGTGTCTGTGGATCAGAAAAATTATCTGGTGGATATAACGAGCTGGGACGGAGGACTGATCAGTGATTCCGAAGCATTTTTGCTTGGATCAGAAACCGGGAGTGTTAAAGATGGTTATACTTTTCGTATACATGGAAGAGATATCGTCTATACGTATGATAAGGAGACGCTTTCTTTATATGGGGGATCCATTCTGGCGCTTTATCCGAAGAACTACGGTTGGGAGGAAAACAGTTCCGGCAGCGAAGAGGAAGAAATGCCGGACGAGGAGTATGAATCAGAGGGGAAAGAAGAGAAAGAGGCCATGATAGAACAGGAGCAATCCGAGAAAGAAGATTCGTTGGCTGATGAACTGGAAATAGAGGTACAAAGAGAAAAGACATTCATTCGGAATGCCGCAGTAAAGACTGGGGATGATGAAAAGCCAGGGAGATGGCTGTTGCTTTTATCGATTTCCGGTATGGTGATGGTTGGTACGATAAATATACGGCTGCGGTTGAAAGTGAAAAGGATATAGTTTTGGAAGAAAGGAATGGAGGAAATAAGGATGCAGGGAAAATGGAAAAGAAAGATGCTAGTAGTTCTATGTTCGATAGCGGCGTTATTATTATTGAATGTTTCGGAAATTAGTGCAGAGGAACCGCAGAAGCAGACGGAGACAGAGATACCAGTAGAGCCAGAGACTGTAATTGTTAAAAATCCGGTAATTAAGCTGTCTGCTGTAGACTATACATATAATGGGAAAGTGCAGACACCGAAAGTGACTGTGACGGATAAGAGCGGGAAAAGATACAGTTCTAAGGATTATAAGCTTACGTATTCCAGTGGAAGAAAAAATGTAGGAAAATATAAAGTGAAAGTCACTTTTAGAGGAATGTATAAGGGGACTTTTACCACAACTTTCCAGATTCGTCCTAAGAAAACAACACTTCACAAGACATATCTAAATGGAAATAGCCTCGTTGTGTATTGGAAGAAGCAGAGCAGTCAGATAACCGGTTATCAGGTTCAATATGCATTAGATCAGAGATTTAAGAAGGGCGTTAAAAATTCTTATGTAAAAAACAATTCGGATGTATTTCAGGTGATTCGGAACGTAAAGAGCAGCAAAAGTTATGTTCGGATTCGTACATATAAACAGACAAGATTTGATGGAAAAACTTTCAATCTTTATTCTGACTGGTCTCCGGTAAAGAGCGCTGTAAAAAAGAAAGTAGTGGCGCTTACTTATGATGACGGTCCGGGGAAAAAGACTGGAAAGTTATTGAGGCGGCTTGAGAAATATGATGCTCATGCGACATTTTTTGTTGTAGGAAATAAAGTTTCCAGCTATAAAAGTGAAATAAAGAAAATGAAAAATATTGGATGTGAAGTAGGGAATCATTCTTATTCGCACCCCAATCTTGGATCGGCAAGTATGTCAAAAGTAACAAGTGAGGTAAATAAGACAAATTCAAGAATAAAGGCAATTACGAAAGAAAATGTTTCACTTATGCGTCCCCCATATGGTTCTATTGGAAGTTCGCTGAAAAAGGGAGCAAAGATGCCATTGATTTTATGGAGTATTGATACAAGAGACTGGCAGACACGCAGCGCTTCAAAAACAATCAGCGCAGCTACAGGGAAAATAAAAGACGGAGACATTATTTTGATGCATGATATTCATAATTCTACAATAGAAGCATCTATGAAGATTATTCCCCAATTAAAGAAAAAGGGATATGAGATGGTAACTGTTTCTGAAATGGCGAAAATTAAAGGGAAAAAATTAAGAAGTGGAAGTCGTTATGCCTCTATGAAGAACTGAAATCTTTGTATAAGGAAGAATAGAGGATTTAAGGATATGGGGGCAGTGCATATGCACTGCCCCCAAAGTATATCGGCTGATTAAATTGCTCTTGTATATTCTTTCAACCACTCTCTTTCTTCTTCACTAAGTTTTGGAGCGATAAGCTCGTAAACTTTTGCATGGTATGCGTTGAGCTGTTCCTTGTCTTCCGTTGTCATCATCTCAGGAACTACAGCGTCAAGGTCGATCGGAACATAGGTGATCGGCTCAAAGTACATAAACTGTCCATATTCGGTCTTCTGTCCGTTGCGGGCTACCAGTTCGTTTTCCGTACGTATGCCGTGAGAACCTTCGATATAGATTCCTGGTTCGTTAGTAAGTACCATGCCTGCCTCGATCGGAGCTTTCTCTCTGTCGCGGATAGCGATACGGAATCCACTGGACGCTTCGTGGATGTTCATTAAATATCCAACGCCGTGTCCGGTTCCATGGTTGTAGTTGATGCCACGCTCCCATGCAGGCATTCTTGCCAGAATGTCTAAGTTGTATCCGCATGTGCCGTACATGAATACCGCTCTTGCAAGACGTAAGTTACAAAGAAGAACCGTTGTGAAGTCTTCTTTCATACGGTCAGTCAGCTTGCCGAAAGCGAAAGTTCTTGTAATGTCGGTAGAGCCCTCCATATATCCTCCGCCGGTATCGGTAAGGAATAATCCGTCTGTGACAACCGGGATGTCGGTTTCCGGAGTTGCAGCATAGTGAACGATAGCGGCGTGTTCGCCGGAACCACAGATTGGCTCAAAACTCTGCCATAGGTAACCTTCCTGTTCTTTACGGAAAGAATCCAGTTTTTCTGCGGCGCTTATTTCTGTAATTTCAATTTTACCAACGTTCTTTTTCAGCCAGTACATGAATTTTGTCATGGCTACACCGTCTTTGATGTGAGCGTTGATAATATTTTTGATTTCTACGTCATTTTTCATAGCTTTCATAAGAACGGTAGGGTTGGTAAGCTGTACCACTTCCGCGTTCTTTGGAAGGTTGTTATACAATGCGTAGTTGAGACGGGCAGGATCGACCATGATTACGTCAGAGTCGGATAACTCTTTTACATCTTCATAAACAGCGTTGTAAGGACGAAGAGAGATGTTGTCTTTTGCAAGATTTGCTTTCATCTCATCGGTCAGTTTGCGCTCGTCAATATAGAGTTTCATATCATCCATTGTGATTACTGCATAGGAAAGGAGCAGTGGGAAGAACTCAATATCGTCTCCACGTAAGTTTGTTGTCCAGCACACATCGTCAAGAGCGGCGATTACATGTACGTTAGCGCCTGCCTCCTTCATGGCTTCACGAATACGTGTAAGCTTGCTCTTTGTGCTTTCTCCGGTATATTCTTCACCAAGTGCAAATGCAGGTTTCTCGGATAATGCCGGTCTGTCCTCCCAGATAAGGTCGATCAGATCTTCTGAATAATTGATCTTACCGTTTTTTGGAGCAACGGCATCTACAAGAGCCTGTCCTTCGCCCATAGCAACAACGCGGCCGTCAAATCCTAAAGTACCATTCTGTGGAATTACATTTGCGATGTATTCTTCTACAGTTGGAACGCCCGGTTCTCCCATTTTAAATAAGGTTACGCCAGTTCCCTCTAATTGCTGCGCAGCCTGAATAAAGTATCTTCCGTCTGTCCAAAGTCCGGCTTCGTCCTTCGTGATGACAGCCGTTCCAGCGCTTCCGGTAAATCCTGTGATAAATGCTCTTGCTTTAAAGTGCTCGCCTACATATTCACTCTGGTGATTGTCGTCTGTCGGCACCATGTAAACGTCATATCCCCGATCAGCCATTAAAGCGCGAAGAGCGGTAATTCTTTCTGCTATACTCATTTTGAAAACCTCCTTATATGTATTGAGTAAGTTTTGTACTATAAAATTTTATCATATTTGTTTACAAATTGGTAGGAATAATTATATAATTATCACGATAAAAGGAGAGAAAATCATGTTGAAAGGTAAGAAATACTTTTTGTTTGATATAGACGGAACTCTTGCGGTGGACGATACGCTGTATGACGGCAGTAAAGAATTGATTGAGTATATCACAGCGATTGGCGGCAGAGCGTTTTATATAACAAATAATTCTGTGAAGAGTAGAAAAGATTATATAGAAAAATTCAAAAAATGGGGAATAGAGACAGGGGAAGACCAGTTTATGACAGCTTCTTATGCTGCCTGTAAATATTTGAAACAGCATTATAGCGGCAAGAAGCTTTTTGTTATGGGAACTCCGTCTTTTGCGAAGGAAGTAAGAGAGTGTGGGCTTACTGTTACCGAACAGGCGGAGAAGGACGTGGACTGTGTAGTTGTCGGGTTTGACCGTACGCTTACGTATGAGAAAATAGAAAACGCTTGTGAACTTTTGCTCCGTCCGGATGTGGATTATATCGGAACGAATCCGGATTATCGCTGCCCTACAGCGTTTGGGTTTGTGCCGGATTGTGGAGGAATCTGTGAGATGCTCAAAGTAACGGTAGATAGAGAGCCTTATTATGTAGGAAAACCGAACAAAGAAATTGTCTCTATGTGTATGGAACAGGTACACGCCGAAAAAGAAGAAGTTCTCGTTGTGGGAGACCGTCTGTATACCGATATTGCCTGTGGAATCAATGCCGGAGTGGAGACAGCTCTTGTGTATACGGGAGAAGCAAAAGAGTCTGATCTTCAAAATACCATGTATATGCCCGATTATACGTTTGAAAATATTCGTAAGCTTTATGATTCCTTTAGAAAAGGAAGATAGGAGGCAGAATTGAAATATTTGTTGATTGTACTTGTAGTTGCGGCGATTTTGGTTTTGCTGGAAATCTGGCGGGAGCTGCATTGCTTTCAGGTGACGGAATACGTGATAGAATCACAGAAGCTTTCCGGATGCAGAGAGAAAAAGATTGTTTTTTTGAGCGATCTTCATAATCATATGTATGGAAAAGAGAACCAAAGACTTATAGAGAAAATCAAAGAGATTTCCCCGGAACTGATTTTGGTCGGCGGGGATATGCTGATCGGGAAGCGGACTTCTTCCTACGAACCTGCGATGAAAACAGTGAAAGCTCTCTTGAAGATTGCCCCGGTGTATTATGCGCATGGAAATCATGAGCAGAGAATGAAAGAGTTCCCGGATGTCTACAATTTATATGCCTATAGAGAGTATCAGAAAGAATTAAAAGAGGCAGGCGTTCGTTTTCTGGAAAATGAAAGTGTGAAAGAGGGAAATTTTCGGATTACAGGTCTTGAAATTCCTCTGAAATGTTATCTGCATTGCCGGAAAGGCGTGCTTGAGCCGGACGAGATTACGTCAAGGATTGGAGCGTGTGATAAGGAGTCTTTTCAAATTCTGCTGGCACATCACCCGTCTTATATGGAAGAATATAAAAGATGGGGGGCGGACCTTATTTTATCCGGACACTATCATGGAGGGGTTGTGAGGATTCCAGGATTTACAGGGATGATTACGCCGGCATTTGAGATTTTTCCGAAGTATTCAGGAGATATTTACCGGGAAGGCGACACTGCCATTGTGGTGAGCAAAGGGCTTGGCACGCATACGGTGAATGTGCGGTTCTTAAACCCTGCGGAACTGGTAGTTCTTCGTCTGCGGGGGAAGAATTAGTCTTGTGGAAAGTGAAAATATCCTGTATAATAATATAATTGTGCGATAGGAAAATATGGAGCGGCGATATGGGAATACCGGTAAAGTTGCAGGTGTTTGAAGGTCCTCTTGACCTTCTTCTGCACCTGATTGATAAAAATAAAATAGATATTTACGATATTCCAATTGTAGAGATTACAAATCAATACATGGAATACATAAAGGCGATGGAAAAAGAAGATTTGAATATCATGAGTGAATTTCTTGTGATGGCGGCTACGCTTCTGGACATCAAATGCCGGATGCTGCTTCCGAAAGAAGTGAATGAAGAAGGCGAGGAAGAAGATCCAAGAAAGGAACTGATAGAACAACTTCTGGAATATAAGATGTATAAATATATGTCCTATGAATTAAAAGACCGGGAGATAGATACGGAAAAGGTTATGTACAGGCAGCCCGCTGTCCCGGCGGAGGTGTTGGAATATGTGGAACCGGTAGATTTGGATAAATTGCTGGGAGATTTAACCTTACAGAAGTTGAATGGTATCTTCAAGGACGTCATGAGACGACAGGTGGATAAGATCGATCCTGTCAGGAGTAAATTCGGAAAGATTGAAAAAGAAGAGGTGACGGTTGGTGAAAAGCTGTCTTCTGTGACAGAGTATGCCAGAGCGCATAAAACGTTCAGCTTTCGTTCGCTTCTTACCAGACAAAGTTCAAGAACGCAGGTTGTAGTGACATTTCTGGCGATTTTGCAGCTTATGAAAGACGGCACGCTTCAGATTGAGCAGGAGCAGCCATTTGATGATATTGTGATCACCTCAAATGTAACACAGGCAGAAAGGTAAGATAACGTGGAAATCAATAAATTAGAAGGGATTATAGAGTCGATTTTATTTACAATGGGAGAATCAGTGGAATTGCAGAAGATTGCCGCAGCAATTGAACATGATGAGGCTACCACGAGAAAGGTTATCCATCAGATGATGGATAAGTATGAGGTGGAAAGCCGGGGCATACGGATTGTGGAACTGAATGATTCTTTTCAAATGTGTACAAAGAAAGAGATGTATGAATATCTGATACGAATTGCAAAACAGCCGAAACGGTATATGCTTACGGATGTTTTGTTGGAGACGCTCTCTATTATTGCCTATAAGCAGCCGGTTACAAAGCTGGAGGTTGAAAAGATCCGCGGAGTAAAATCCGATCACGCTGTCAATAAGCTGGTAGAATATAATCTGGCTTGCGAGGTGGGGCGTCTGGATGCGCCGGGAAGACCACTTCTTTTTGGAACTACGGAGGAATTTCTCAGAAGATTTGGCGTGCAGTCGGTGGATGACCTTCCAATTCTGAACCATGAGCAGATGGAAAATTTCAAATCTGAGGCGGAAGAGGAAATCCAGTTAAAACTGGACGTATAGTTTCGGCAGCCCTCTCATACACTGAAATAACAGAAGTAGTGTGTGGAGTTGCGGATGAAAAAATGGATGAATAGAAGGGTGAGTCTTTTGATTTTCATGTGTTTGTCAGCAGTGCAGCCTGTTTGTCAGGTGCGTGCAGAAGAGATGACTGGAAATCCGGACGAGCCAGCAGGACTTTACGCCCGGTCGGCGGTTCTTATGGACGCCGACAGTGGGCGTGTTTTGTTTGGAAAAGAAGAAGATACGATACGGCCTATGGCAAGTACGACGAAAATCATGACTTGTATTCTTGCGCTGGAAAATATGACGGATCAGCAGAAAGTAAAAGTATCCGATCATGCAGTCTGTCAGCCGAAAGTCCGGCTTGGGGTTAAGGGGGGAGAAGATTTTTATTTGAAAGACCTGTTGTATTCTCTGATGCTGGAATCTCATAATGACAGTGCAGTCGTGATTGCGGAAGGGATTGCAGAGTCAGTGGAGGCATTTGCACAGCTTATGAATGAGAAGGCAGAGGAACTAGGATGCAAGGATACATATTTTATTACACCTAACGGTCTTGACGCCCAGGATGAAAAAGGAGTTCATTCTACAACGGCGGTGGATCTTTCCAGAATTATGAAGTATTGTATTATGGAATCTCCGAAAAAGGAGGAGTTCCTTGCGATTACAAGGACGAAGAATTATTCGTTTCAAAATGTGAAAGGCGACCGTAGATTTTCCTGTAACAATCACAACGCATTTTTGACGATGATGGAGGGGGCGTTGAGCGGAAAGACCGGATTTACCGCAGACGCAGGGTATTGTTATGTAGGTGCGTTAAGAAGTGGAGAGCGGACATACATCGTTGCGCTGCTTGCCTGTGGATGGCCAAACAACAAGAACTATAAATGGAAAGATACGAGAAAACTGATGGAATACGGTCTTTTGGAATATGAGTATCAGGATGTATGGCAGAAGACGACTCAGGCACAGCTTCCGGTGGAGGGCGGGGTAAGCCCTGCGTCCATATGCTCCAAAGACAGTAAAGTTACTGTAAAAGTGGAAGAAGAACCTGGACTTAAAGTTCTTCTTGGGAAACATGAAAAAGTAGAAACCAGGATCAAGATGGAAGAACATATCAAAGCGCCGGTAAAACGGGGGCAGACACTTGGGAAGATGTCCTATCTGTTAAATGGCGAGGTGATAAAGTCTTATAATATAACTGCGCAGGAAGATATAGAGAAGAGAGACTATGTCTGGTGCATGAAAAAAATGTTTCGGAGAATCCTTTTGACGGCGTATTAAATCTGTGTTAAAGTAAAATTGTATTTGAGGGACTGTATTATTCTGTTACTATTTTATTGACTCGGCGTTTCGCCGGAAAATCCGATTTTATACAATTTCATATTGACAAAACAGAACAAGTGTACTACTATACTATTTAGAAGACGAACGTTAGTTCGTTGTATGAGAAGGAGAAAAATTATGGCAGGAAATGATAATAAGAATGCGGAAAATAAAAAGAAAGCACTGGATGCGGCGATTGCGAAGCTTGAGAAGGATTATGGAAAAGGTACAGTTATGAAGCTTGGCGATCCGGCAGCGCAGGTTGTGGTAGAGACGATTCCGACAGGCTCTCTGAGCCTGGATATTGCCCTTGGAATGGGCGGCGTACCGAGAGGACGTATCGTGGAAGTGTATGGCCCGGAATCAAGTGGTAAGACAACGGTTGCATTACATATGATTTCAGAAGTGCAGAAAAGGGGCGGAATTGCAGGATTCATCGATGCGGAGCATGCGCTTGATCCGGTGTATGCCAAGAATATCGGTGTAGATATAGATGAGCTTTATATCTCACAGCCGGACAGCGGAGACCAAGCGCTTGAGATTGCGGAGACAATGGTTCGTTCCGGTGCTCTGGATATTATTGTTATTGACTCTGTTGCCGCATTAGTACCTCGTCAGGAGATTGAAGGAGATATGGGAGATTCACATGTTGGACTTCAGGCAAGACTGATGTCACAGGCGCTTCGAAAGCTGACGCCGGTTATCAGTAAGTCTAACTGTGTGGTGATTTTTATTAATCAGCTTCGTGAGAAGGTAGGCGTTATGTTCGGAAATCCGGAGACAACGACCGGAGGCCGGGCTCTTAAATTCTATGCGTCTATTCGTATGGATGTAAGAAGAATTGAGACACTCAAACAGAGTGGGGAGATGATCGGTAACAGGACGCGTGTTAAGATTGTAAAGAATAAGATTGCTCCTCCGTTTAAGGAGGCCGAGTTTGACATTATGTTTGGCAAGGGTATTTCAAAAGAGGGAGATATTCTAGACCTGGCTGTAAATCTCGGACTTATCAGTAAGAGCGGCGCATGGTATGCTTATAACGGAGATAAGATTGGCCAGGGACGTGAGAATGCTAAGAATTATCTGACGGAGAATCCGCAGATTATGAGTGAACTTGATGAGAAGATTCGTAAGCATTATACATTTGACGAAAGCGCTTCAGAAGAAGCTGAAAAAGAGGAGTAATCCATGATTGTCACGAAGACGGAAGCTGTGACGAAGACAAAATATAAGGTGTTTATAGACGAACAGTTCGCCTTTGTATTATATAAGGGCGAACTGTCGCGTTATCATATAGCGGAAGGTATGGAGATTGAACGGGAAATATATGAGAAGATTCGAACGGAAGTGATTTTAAAGCGGGCAAAACTTCGGGCATTACATCTTCTGAATGATATGGGACGGACAGAGGAACAGCTTCGCACAAAACTAAAGCTGGGAAATTACCCGGAAGATATTGTAGAAAATGCTATTGATTATGTGAAATCTTTCGGATATATCAATGACGCAGCTTATGCCAGAAATTTTATTGAGAGCCGGAAAGATAAAAAAAGTAAAAAAGAGCTATATGCGCTCTTGTGTCAGAAAGGGATAAAGAACGATGAAATCGAGGCGGCATTTGAGGAATGTTATGAATGTGAGGATTCCAAAGCGGCGATTGAGCGCATACTTCGTAAGAAAAAATACGATCCGGATACTGCGGATCAAGTTGAAACCCGGAAGATTTTAGGATATTTGACGCGAAAAGGATTTCGTTATGAAGATATTCGTCAAGTGATACACGTTTATGAGTAGAATGCTTGACATATTTATTAAAACAGTATAAAATTTAACTGTTGTATTTTTACAATGAAAACTAAATAAGGAGGTGCTCCTGTGCCGATGGAAATTGCTATTGCTGCAGCACTAGTGCTTGCCATAATAGCGGCGGCTATCAGTCATTTTGTTACGGTTTCTAATCTGAAAAAGAATGCAGAATCCAAGATTGGAAATGCTGAAAGTAAAGCCCGTCAGATTATTGATGACGCAGTTAAAACGGCTGAGGCGAAAAAGAAGGAGTCTCTCTTGGAAATTAAAGAAGAGTCGATCAAGAACAAGAATGAACTTGAAAAAGAGACAAAGGAACGCAGAGCTGAGTTACAAAGATATGAGAAGCGTGTCCTTTCCAAGGAGGAGACTTTAGACAAGAAGTCCGAAGCTATTGAGAAGCGTGAAGCAGGATTTGCAGCAAAGGAAGAACAGCTTAGAAAGCGCGAAGCGAAAGTGGATGAGCTGAGTAAGCAAAGAGTACAGGAACTAGAAAGAATCTCAGGACTAACCTCCGAACAAGCAAAAGAATATTTGTTGAAAACTGTTGAAGAGGATGTGAAACATGATACTGCCAAGATGATTAAAGAGCTGGAAGCACAGGCAAGACAAGAGGCGGATAAGAAAGCGAGAGAATGTGTCGTTACTGCCATTCAGCGCTGTGCCGCTGATCATGTTGCGGAGACTACGATTTCCGTTGTACAGCTTCCAAGCGATGAGATGAAAGGCAGAATTATTGGCAGAGAAGGACGTAATATCCGTACACTGGAGACAATGACAGGTGTCGAACTCATTATTGACGATACACCGGAAGCCGTTGTATTATCCGGTTTTGATCCAATAAGAAGAGAAATAGCCAGAATTGCGCTTGAAAAACTGATTGTCGATGGACGTATCCATCCGGCCAGAATTGAAGAGATGGTTGAGAAAGCGCAAAAAGAAGTAGAGGCTATGATTCGTGAAGAAGGTGAAGCTGCCGCTCTTGAAGTGGGAGTTCATGGAATCCATCCGGAACTTATCAAACTTCTCGGACGTATGAAGTTCCGTACAAGCTACGGACAGAATGCGTTGAAACATTCTATGGAAGTTGCTCAGTTGTCTGGGCTTCTCGCAGGAGAGCTTGGGCTCGATGTGAGAGTGGCTAAAAGAGCCGGTCTTCTGCATGATGTGGGAAAATCCATTGACCATGATGTGGAAGGTTCTCATATTCAGATTGGTGTGGATCTTTGTAGAAAGTACAAAGAGTCTGCAACGGTTATTAATGCAGTGGAAGCTCATCACGGCGATGTAGAGCCGGAAACATTGATTGCATGTGTGGTTCAGGCGGCAGATACGATTTCTGCGGCAAGACCGGGTGCAAGAAGAGAGACATTAGAAACATATACAAACAGGTTAAAACAGTTAGAAGATATCACCAACCAGTTTAAGGGAGTTGATAAATCTTTTGCAATTCAAGCGGGTAGAGAGATTCGTGTAATGGTAGTTCCAGAACAGGTATCTGATGCAGATATGGTGTTGATGGCAAGGGATATTGCTAAGCAGATTGAGTTTGAGTTAGAGTATCCTGGACAGATCAAAGTCAATGTCATTCGTGAGTCACGAGTAACAGACTATGCCAAGTAGAAGATAAATGTAAGGTAGAACCGGTGTTGGCACCGGTTCTATTTTTTTTATATAGACATATAATAGAGTATCTTGACATGAGGAGGCTGTCGGTGCAGATACAGGAGAACAAAAAATATTTACTTTTACTTTATATGCTGGGGTTCATGGCAGGGATATTGTCTGCCAATCTTATATCAAAAGACTATATCGCCGGCATGGGAATTTTTAATGAATTTTTCTTGCAGCAATATGTGCAGACAGAGATTGATACAGGCGCATTTTTCTGGTACATAATAAGAATTCGTATCGGTCCGGTGATTTTAGCGGTGATTGCAGGATGCAGCCGGCTTCGGAAAGGCGTGGTGGTCTTCTTTTTGGCTTGGACGGGCTTTTTGAGTGGAATGATTATGACTGCGGCGGTGATGCAGATAGGAATAAAGGGGATTCTTCTCTGCCTTGTTGGGATTCTGCCGCATTTTCCGTTTTATATCGCCGGGTATGCGATATTGTTGTGGTATTTATTCAGCTATCCGAAGAGTCGATGGAATCTTACAAAAACTGTATGTTTCCTCTTGCTTATGAGCGTGGGAATCATAGTGGAATGCTATATTAATCCTATATTAGTAAGACTTTATATAGGGGTTATGTAAATTATACATAAGAATTTTAGGGAAGGGATATAACGCTTTCTCGTATAATTAATTCGGGTTCAAACAGAATAGTGGATTTAATAAGCGTAGGATCGTTAATTTCAGCAAATGCCCGTTTACAGGCCTCATAACCAATCTCATATCCTGATTGACGAATTGTAGTTAAAGGTGTTTTTAAAAAGCGGCAAGTTGAAATATCATCAAAACCAATGATGGAAAGGTCTTCTCCAACTCTTAGATTTTGTTGCTGCATATATTGGTAAATTCCTAAAGCCATAGTGTCATTGCAGCAGAATAATGCAGTGAAATCTCCATTTAATATATCCGGGGCAAGCCGATATCCACTATCAGTCTGATAATTTCCTTCAAATATCGTGTTTTTTGATACAGGAATTTCAGCTTCATTCATTGCCCAGTAATATCCGTCTAAACGTTCTTGTGAACTGAGAAGCCATCCGGGTCCCGTAAGACACGCAATTTTTTTATGCCCGTTATTAATTAGGTGTTGAGTTGCGAGGTATCCCCCTTTTTTGTTGTTGAGACGAATGGTACTGTGAGGAACTGTGGGAGATTGTCTGTCAACTTGTATTACTGGAAAAGGAATATTCTCTAAAAGAGAGGGAGGGCAATTATAGGAAGGAGTGATAAGAAGTGCGGAAATATTAGCGTTGATAAATTCCTTTAATTGCTCACTGTCTTTTTGTGGAGATTCTCCGTTTGTTCCCAAAAGAAGCCGGCCTTTTATAAGGTGTACATAATCGATGACTCCTTGTATCATGTCAGAAAAAAAAGGATTAGAAATGTCAGGAATAAGAAGTGCGATTGTAATAGGCAGAGAGGAGTCTCTTTGTTTTTTTTGTTTTATAATGTAACCTTCCTGTTTGGCAATTTGCAAGATTTCTTGTTTTTTTTCATCAGATATCCGGTTGGGACGATCGTTTAATACTAGCGATACAGTAGAAATGGATACGCCTGCTTTTTGGGCAATCTGATGTAAAGTTATTTTCTTTTTCATAGGAAATCACCTCTTTCATTTGAGTCTAAATATATGATAGCAAAATTTTATTTCAATTTCAATATTTTTATCAAATTTTACCAAAACCATAAAGAAAACAAATAAAATGATATATCATAAAAATTGTCTAAAAAATATTTGACATATAATGTGATTATCTATACAATTACAAGTAAAATAAAAGGCGAAAAAAGGTAAAAAATGATAAAAAAGAAAGGGGTGACTAATCGAAATAATACTTTGCCTTTAGTAAAATGAACGTGAAAAAAGTGAGGAGGAAAATATTTATGAAGAAAAAGATTTTTTCAGCAATGTTAGTGTTATTGTTAGTATGTCAGATGGTTATGACAGGATGCAGCAGTTCGGGAAATGATAAAGAAGATAAAAAGTCAACTGGTAAAGATAAAATCGTTGTTGCGAATTGGCAGTCCTATGCAACAGATGCAGAGTATGGGGCGGCAAAATTTGAAGAGGAGACAGGTTGTGAAGTAGAACATTACTTTATTAGTTCGATTCCAGAATTGTTATCTGTATTACAGAATGGCGGAACGGGAAATATTGATGTGGTTTGTATTAATCCATTATATCTTCAACAGTATCTTTCAGCAGGTGTTTTAGAAGCTTTGGATACAGATAAACTTGAAAATTTCAAAAATGTGCGTGAAGATTTTAGAAGTATTGATGAAGTAAAAGATAAAGATGGCAATATTATAGGTGTTCCCTGGGTGTGGGGTACAACGTCTCTTTTCTATAATCCTGACATTGTAAAAGAAGAAATTACCAGTTGGTCAGCGCTTTGGGATCCTAAATATAAAGATGTTGTAACTTTGGAAAATGAGTATGACGCAGCTATTCGAACAGCAGCCATGTATGTAGGAGAAGATCCGAAGAGTCCGGATATGGATAAAGTGCAAAGTGCATTGACGGAATTAAAAAGTAATGTAAAAACATATTGGACAAGTCATGATGATTTTCTGAAAGCATATACATCCGGAGAAATTGCAATAGGAAATGTATGGGGGTCCATAGCAACAGAGTTGTCTAGTGAAGGATATAATATTAAATATGTTCATCCGGATGAAGGAACAGTAGGCTGGTGTGATTACTGGTGTATTGTAAAAGGAACAGAAAAGGAAGAACTTGCTTACAAATGGATTGACTACTGTATAGGTGAAGAATTCCAGAATTCTATGGGAACTGCTAAAGGTCAGGCATATGCACCTGTAAACACAAATGTAACAGATAAATTAAGCGACGATGCGAAAAAAGCGCTTTGGATGTATCCAGAAGCACCTGAAAATGTAAATCTTGCATTACCATTATCTGATGAAGATTTAAAAGTGTGGACAGGAGTGTGGGATAAAATTAAAGCAGGTAACTAGCAGAAAAAATTAGAGAGCAGGTGTGAATATGAATAAGCATCGGAAAAAGCTGGCGGGTTGTATGATATTTCCATCATTTTCAATTTTACTGCTGATGAGTATTGTGCCATTATGTATGCTTGTATTATTTGGCTTTGTAGATGGAAATATCTCAACAATGAATGGGATTGCAGGATATACATTAGAGAACATTAAGGAAGCATTTTCTTCCCTGATGGTTGGAAAGTTAATGCTGAAATCATTTTGGATAGCAGTATTAGTAACATTTTTATGTATTCTGATAGGATATCCGGCAGCATGGGCAATTGCAAAAATTGTTCCAGAGAGATATCGCAGTATACTTGTAACTGTAGCAATTGTTCCGGCATTTACTTCTCAATTATTGTTGATTTATTCAATTATGACTTTGATGCAGTCAAATGGTCTTGTGATGACACCTTTGACAGTGCTTGGAATTATTCCGGAAGGTACGTCTTTTATGTATACAGATGCTATGGTAATTCTGATTCTTGTATATGAGTATCTTCCGTATATGATTCTAAGTTTGTATTCTTGTTTGGAAAAAATAGATGATAATGTTATAGCAGCTTCTCATACATTGGGAGCCAACCGTTTTCATACATTTATTAATGTTGTGCTTCCGCAGAGTTTTTCGGGACTTATGACGGGTGTACTGATAGTTCTGATTCCGGTAGCCGGAAGTTTTGTAGAACCTAATAT
Source organism: uncultured Dorea sp. (assembly GCA_910578495.1). GTDB lineage: Bacteria > Bacillota > Clostridia > Lachnospirales > Lachnospiraceae > Dorea_D. The sequence continues at coordinate 70,458 of CAJTRE010000003.1, read as the reverse complement.
TGCAGGGGGACCATATAGCATGATGATAGGAAGTTTAATTGATTCGCAGTTTACCACTTCTTTGAATATGGGATATGGAGCTGCATTATCACTTGTATTCTTAATTGTAATGTCATTTGCACTGGTTGTTATAAAAGGTATTATGAATTTTGCAGATAGGAAGATAGGAGGCTGACATGAAGAGAAAAAAATCAAATTTATTTCGAAAAGTTATGATAGGCTGGCTTTGTCTGACAATGTTCATTTTACTGTTTCCAATTGCGGCGATTATTTTTATGTCGTTCAATGCGTCTAAATTCGGAGCGCTGCCTTTCGAGTTTACAACAACATGGTACGTGCAGCTATTTGAATCCGCCGATTTATTAGCTGCTACATGGTATTCGCTCTGGTTTAGTACGCTGGTTAGTGTGGTGGCAGCGGTTTTAGGTGTGTTAGCATCTTTTGCACTTCGAAAATTGTCAAGAAAATGGAATAAAACATTTCCGACACTTATGAACATACCAGTTATTATTCCATGGCTGGTTTCGGCGGTATCTTTATTACTTTTATTTAATCTTATTGGAATGGGTAAATCTTTTGTCAGTTTATTTTTAGGAAATTTGGTAGCTGTAATGCCACATTCATTTTTAATTACTTATGCAAGAGTTATGAGTATGGATAAATACCCGGAAGAGGCAGCGCGTACTTTAGGAGCATCTGGATTTAAAGTTTTTGTTAATGTAGCATTTCCGATGATATTTCCAGCAGTATTATCCGGAATGTTAATGTCATTTATTTTATGTTTCAATTGTTTTGTTATTCAATATTATCTGGCTCCGTTTGGAACATATACATTGCCAATGTTGATCTATACCATGATAAGAGCCGGCTATAGTCCGTCTATTAATGCGATTGCTGCGATTCTTACATTATTTATTGTTCTATTCATTATTGTAATGAACAAGGTAGGCTTTGATGCAGGACAGCTTTTTGGCAAAGCAAATAAGGAGGATTAGATATGTCAGATATTGTAATTAAAAATATTTCAAAATCATATGGAAATACCAAAGTTTTAAACGATATTTCCTTTAAGGCAGAGGATGGGCATTTGTTATCTTTGCTGGGGCCGTCTGGTTGTGGTAAGACGACGCTTTTAAGAATTGTGGCTGGTTTAGAAGACGCAGAGCAGGGAGAAATCTATGTTGGCGAAAAGAATCTGACTCCTATTCCGGTAGAGAAAAGGAATATCGGTGTAGTATTCCAAAACTATGCACTGATTCCACATATGACAGTATACAATAATATTGCATATGGTTTGAAAATACGTAAGGTTCCTAAAGATAAGATAGACGAGAAAGTTAAAGAGTATATCTCACTTATTGGTTTAGAGGGAATGATGGAGAGAAAAGTAACTCAATTATCAGGTGGACAACAGCAGCGTGTTGCACTGGCAAGAGCATTAATTGTAGAACCGGATATTTTGTTGTTAGATGAACCATTGTCAGCATTGGATCGCAAAATCAGGGCAGAGATGCAGTATGAAATAAGAAGAATACAAAAACAAGTAGGCATTACCACTATTTTTGTTACACATGATCAAGAAGAAGCGATGACGATGTCTGATGAAATTCTTTTGATGAAAAAAGGAGAGATTGAGCAGTTATGTTCTCCAAAGGAATTATATAATCACCCGGTATCACTTTATGCTTCGGATTTCTTGGGAAAAGCTAATATTTTGAATGGAAGAATTGAAGAAGTAAGCGGGGAGTGGTACGTTGCCGGGGAAGGATGGAAATTCCCGGTAAAGAAAGATGAAAAATTCCTTGTGGGTGAAGAAGTGTGTCTGGCTGTCCGGGGTGAGCAAGTTATTATAGTAGATGAACCAAGGGAATACAGTGCCAAATGTAAGATTCGCAATATTATTTTTACTGGAGAGATTTGCCGTCTGATGGTTGATTTAAACGGAACAAATATGACTTTGTCTTGTATTAATGTATTGGCTGATAAGTGGAAAATAGGAGATGAAATTTATTTCCAGACAGATTCAGAGAAAATTCATTATTATAAAAAAGAACAGTAGAGAGGTGATGATATATGATTTCGGTCGATAGATATTGGAATACATGGAATCCAGATTCCTGCTCATCAATGGAGCATATTGTTACAGGAATGAGAATTGTTCCGGGGGCGTATTCAGAAGCTTTTTCATCTTATGGGCAATTTCCTTATAATAAAAATATGAAATTATATGAGCATACAAAGGATGGAAATTATTGCCGTTTGACTGCTGTTCATGAAAATGCAGAATTTGAAATCGAATATTTGAAGCCGGATCCATGGACTGTTCTTATGAGAATGACGAATATAAAAGAACCTTTAGAATGGGGAATTCGGTATCATATGCTGGTATCCGTCGGTTTTCCTGACGGCAATGGTACTATGCTTTCGGATTCAGTGAATCTGTTAAAAGGTGAAAGTGATAATTACAAAATCGCTGTATCTTATTATGGTGAAGAACCTTATGATGTTGTACCTGCGCAGACTTCTTATTATGTCGGAGAAAGTATGGCGAAGGGAGGCTTTAAGTCAACTGTCGAATCTGATGGGGAGAAGCCTTGTTGGGCTACACTTAGATATGTATTAGAACAATCTCCACAGCTATGCTTATCTGTTTCCATTGCACATGATGATGAAACTGCAAAGAAAAATGCAAATGCCGCATTACATATTTTTGATATATGGGATGAGAAAAAGGCAGAACTGTTAAAGGGATTTCCACGTTCTGAAGATGAAAGCCATGGTGGTATGGTTGAAGCTGTTTCTGATGTCATGACATGGAATGCAATGTATTCTCCGGAATTAAAAAGAACGTATACATCTATTGCGAAGACATGGAATAAAAATTTTGGAGGCTGGTATTCCTTCTTTTCAGACAGTTGCTATCAGATTATGCTGACTGCCTTTGCAGGAGACGTAGAGATGGCCTCTGAGAATCTGTCCTATTCGCTTTCGGCGGGTACCCCTGACGGGAATTTTGCAGGGATGCTGTCTCCATATGAAAGATGGGTGGATCGAACACAACCACCGGTATTAGCGTTTAACTTGTGGATGTATTATATGTTATCCGGCGATATGGTTTCTTTAGAGCAGACATATCCGATACTTAGAAGAGCCCAGAGATGGTTTCTTGAAAAAAGAACGAAAGAAGGAAGTATGCTGGTAAGACTTGGAACATCCAAGACTGGGGATGGCTCCTACAGAGGTACGAAACTGGCTGCAAAGAATGAAGCTGCGATGGACAATAGTCCAATGTATGATGAAATTGTATTTAATAAAGAGGAGGGTATGCTGGAAGCATACGATGTAGGGCTGTCCAGTCTTTTATTATTAGATATAGAATGTACAGAATACATTGCGCGTGAGTTGGGGCAGACAAAGGATGCGGAAGAACTGGGATTATTGGTAGAAGATATGAAAAAAGAGATTTCTAAAGAATTGTGGGACTCATCAAATCAAATATACAGTAACCGGTTGTTTGATGGAAACTACAGTGTCACAAGTCCGACAAGTTTTTATCCTCTTGCGGCAGGTGTGCCGGATGAAAAACAAGTGGAGGAATTGATAAAGCATATTTTTAATGAGGAAGAATTTTTTACAGAATGTCCATTGATTGCGATTAATGCAAAGAGCCCGTCGGCAAAAGATAATAAATATTGGCGGGGAAGAACTTGGGCGCCACAATCTTTCTGGACCTATATAGGACTTCGAAGATATGGAAAAGTGAAAGAAGCAAACTGTCTGGCTGACAAAGCAGTGAAATATTTTGAAAAGCATTGGAATGAAACACGCCGCAGCTATGAAAACTATAATCCATATACCGGTGAAGCGGAAGATTCTGTAGATGTACAGCCATTTTATAGTTGGACTGCACTTTTACCATTGATCTGGTCACTTGAAAGCTGGGGAGTAAACCCTTGGGACGGATATTATTTTGGCCTTTCAGGTGGCGGAAAGTTTAAGCAGAATAATAGAAAATACAGAGGAAGTATTTATGATGCATACTCAGACGGAGAAGTAACTGTATTACTGAAAAATGGGAAAGAAATTTTCCGTTCTGATGTAAAGGGGCGTTTTACGCAGTTTACATACGAAGAACACTATTGTAAAACAGTTGTAGATGTACCAGAAGAAGGGTATGTTGAATTCCCGGAGATTCAGCCGAAATATATTTATGTAAATGGAATGCAATTGTCTGAAAGAACAAAGATTCCTGTAAATAAGGGTATGAGTTGTGTGGAGATATACTGTTAGATGTGTTTTGGCCACATCAAAAGGAAACTTTATGAATCCTTTGATGTGGCTTTTTTTTAATGTGGTTATTTCTGTGAATACTGATATAAGTAAATCAAGGAAACTAAAAATATAAATATCTGGCTTGCAAGAAGTCCCCACAGATATCCTTGGACACCGGCTGCCGGAATAAGTAAGAATACACCGGCAATACGAATTCCCAGACTTACGGCATTAATGGCGAAAGAAAGTGTAGTATTACCTATACCGTTAATAATACTGATTAGTGTATTATTGGTGTAGAGAAAAGGGCACATCCAAGACAAAATAACGATAAAGTCTCCGGCAAGTGAACTGTGGAAAAATATTTGTCCCATCAAATTTCCGAAAACCAACAAAGTAACACAACAGATACTTCCAAGGAAGATACAAGAATAGGTGACTTTCTTTATTAAGGAAATGAGCTCCTTTTTGTTATTGAGTGTCTGAATCTCAGCAACTGTCGGAAGAAGCATGGTAGATACAGAATTGGTAATGGCAGATGGAAACAGGATGCAAGGCAGAGCCATTCCTGTAAGAACTCCATATGTACTGATCGATTCTTTTATTGTCATGCCATAAAATTGAAGCTGAAGCGGAATAGAGACAGCCTCAATACTTTGAAGGACATTTAACATGACTCTGCTTGCGGTCAGCGGAATGGAGAGGGCAAGGAGTTCTTTTGTGTGGCGTGTGGAACTGCGAAGAAAAGAGGGGAGAACTACCCTTTCTTTGCTCCTTTCACGAACAGCCCGGAAGCAAAAAATGGAAGAAGCTACTTCTCCTATGACAAGACCTGTGACGGCAATGGAAATGCTGAATGTAATTCCATGACGAAGTCCGTACATATAGAGGAGATATACACCGGCAATCCGGACAAACTGCTCAATCAGATGTGAGAGGGCAGGTACCATCGTCTGCTTCCTGCCAAAATAAAAACCGCAGATGCAGCTATGTATTGCGGCGAAAGGAAACAGATAAGAAAGGATGATCAGTAACGGCGCACATCTGGAATCATGCAGAAAATGAATGGAGATTGCACCTGCATATTTTTGTAAAAACAGCATGATAAACAGAGAAGAAATGGTAGTGATAAGCATGGCAGAGCATAGCAGCTCACGTGCTTCTTTCTTTTGTCCTTTTGTCATGCATCTTGCCACACTTCTGGACAAGGCGAGTTCAATCCCTGCCGAAGTAAGTGAAAATCCAAGGGCGTAGATAGGGAAAATGAGTTGATACAGCCCGACTCCTTCCTCGCCAAAGGTATGGCTTAAAAAGATTCGATAGAAAAAGCCCATAAATCTGGTAGCAAATCCGGTAAGTGTTAATATAAATGTGCCTTTTATAATGGCATGTTTTCGTGACATGGCACACTCCTTAGAGATATTATTTACAATATATTCATTCGAGAGACTTGACAGAACAGAAAAGCAATGATATTCTACAAATGGAAATCCTAGTAAAATAGTGGGAATTAAAAAGAGGGTGAGATTATGAAACTTTCTACTAAAGGAAGATATGGGCTTCGCGCCATGATCGACCTTGCAAGATATAGTGAAGAGGAGCCGGTGTCTATCAGCAGTATCGCTGCCAGACAGGGAATATCGGAACGGTATCTGGAACAACTTGTCGCCCTGATGAAAAAGGCGGGCTTAGTGAAAAGTATCCGCGGAGCATCCGGCGGATATGTGCTGGCAAGAAACGTGGAAGACATTTCCGTAGGGGATGTGTTAAGGTCTCTGGAAGGAAGTCTGGAACCGGTAAAATGCTCAGCGTTTTATTCGGATGACGGTTGTATGGCAGCAGGAGGCTGCGTGACCAAATACGTGTGGCAGAAGATTAACGATAGTATCAATGATACAGTTGATCACATGATGCTGGATGAACTTGTGAGAGAAAGTATAAGCTTAAATCCGGACGGCGAACTTGAGAGACCGGAATGTGAGGCATAAGCTTTTATAAACGGAGGAAAATAGTATGAATAAATTTTTGTATTTAGATAATGCGGCAACGACAAAAATAGCGCCGGAAGTTGTGGAAGCGATGCTTCCATATTTTACGGAGCATTATGGAAACCCGTCCAGTGTGTATACATTTGCTGCGGGCAATAAAGAAGCGGTAAGCGTGCAAAGAGATATTATTGCTGAGACATTGGGAGCGAAAAGTAATGAGATCTACTTTACTGCCGGAGGCTCTGAGGCGGATAACTGGGCGCTGAAAGCGGCGGCGGAGGCTTATGGAGAGAAGGGCAGGCATATTATTACAACAAAGATTGAGCATCACGCAATTCTCCATACGGCAGAATATTTGGAGAAAAAGGGTTTTGAGGTAACATATCTTGATGTAGATGAATATGGAAAGGTGAAGCTCGAAGAACTTAAGAATGCGATTCGCCCGGATACGATTCTGATTTCTGTGATGTTCGCCAATAATGAGATTGGAGTTATTGAGCCGGTTAAGGAAATCGGAGCAATCGCCAAAGAGCATGGCATCTTATTTCACACCGATGCGGTGCAGGCGTATGGACAGCTTCCGATCAACGTGGACGAGTGCGGTATCGATATGTTGAGTGCCAGTGGACACAAGTTGAACGGGCCGAAGGGAATCGGTTTCTTATATATCCGTAAAGGTGTGAAGATTCGTTCTTTCATACATGGCGGCGCACAGGAGAGAAAACGCCGCGCCGGAACTGAAAATGTGCCGGGAATTATCGGTATGGGAGCCGCGGCGAAGCGTGCGGCGGATACGAGGGAATTAAGAGTAAAGACGGAGACAGAAGTTAGGGACTATTTGATAGAACGCGTGTTAAAAGAGATTCCATATACTCGTTTAAATGGTCATAGAACGGACAGGCTTCCGAATAATGCGAATTTTAGTTTTCGATTTATTGAAGGAGAGTCTTTGCTGATTATGTTGGATAATAAAGGAATCTGTGCATCCAGCGGTTCGGCATGTACCTCCGGTTCTTTGGATCCGTCTCACGTATTGCTTGCCATCGGTCTTCCTCATGAGATTGCACATGGTTCACTGAGACTTACCATTAATGAGGAAATCACGAAAGAAGATATAGACTATGTGGTGGAGAATCTGAAAGATATTGTGGAACGGCTTAGAAATATGTCTCCTCTTTATGAGGATTTCATCAAAAAGCAGAAGTAGCTGGTAGATATTATGTATAGGATTGAAAAGAACAGGAGAGATAAATTATGTATTCAGAAAAAGTAATGGATCATTTTGAACATCCAAGAAATGTAGGTGAGATTGAAAACGCCAGCGGCGTTGGCACTGTAGGAAATGCAAAATGCGGAGATATTATGAGAATCTATCTGGACATTGATGATGAACAGGTAATTCAGGATGTAAAATTCAAAACTTTCGGCTGCGGAGCTGCGGTTGCTACAAGTAGTATGGCGACAGAACTTGTAAAAGGAAAGACGATACAAGAGGCGATGCATGTGACGAATAAAGCAGTTATGGAAGCGTTAGACGGACTGCCGCCGGTGAAAGTGCACTGCTCCCTTCTGGCAGAAGAGGCGATTCATGCGGCACTCTGGGATTATGCCGAGAAACACGATATTAAAATAGAGGGATTGGAAAAACCAAAGTCTGATATCCACGAGGACGAGGAAGAGGACGAAGAATATTAGGAGAATCTGATGGAAAAGAAAAAAGTTGTAGTTGGAATGTCCGGCGGCGTGGATTCTTCTGTGGCGGCATGGCTCTTAAAAGAACAGGGGTATGATGTGATTGGTGTTACCATGCAGATCTGGCAGGAGGAAGAGGAAACCATACAGGAAGAAAACGGTGGCTGTTGTGGACTTAGCGCCGTTGAGGATGCCAGACGAGTTGCGGCGTCTCTTAAGATCCCTTATTATGTGATGAATTTTCGGAAGGAATTCAAAGAAAACGTCATAGATTATTTTGTACGGGAATATTTAAATGGAAGAACTCCGAATCCTTGTATTGCGTGCAATCGTTATGTAAAATGGGAATCTCTTCTTATGAGAAGTCTTGAAATTGGGGCAGATTATATTGCTACAGGGCATTATTCCAGGATTGTCAGACTTCCGAATGGCAGATATTCGTTGAAAACTTCGGCGACGGGAGCTAAAGACCAGACATATGCGCTTTATAATCTGACGCAGGAACAACTTAAAAAGACACTGATGCCGGTGGGGGAGTACACCAAAGAAGAGATTCGTAAGATGGCGGAAAACATCGGGCTTCGTGTTGCAGATAAACCGGACAGCCAGGACATCTGCTTCGTTCCGGATGGAGACTATGCTTCTTTTATAAAGGAAAGAACGGGAGAGAAGGTAGAAGCCGGAAATTTTGTAATGTCCGATGGGACTGTTGTAGGAAGACATAAAGGGATTATCCATTATACAGTGGGACAGCGAAAAGGGCTTGGTCTTTCTCTTGGACATCCGGTGTTTGTTCTTGAGATTCGTCCGGAGACGAACGAAGTGGTTGTAGGAAGTAATGAAGAGTCCATGTCTAAGTATGTGCGGGCAGACCATGTGAATTTTATGAGTGTTGCGGATATTGAAAATCCTATGCGGGTATGGGCGAAGATTCGTTACAACCATAAGGGGGCGTGGTGTACGGTAGAAAAAACAAAAGAGGATGAAATCCTATGTACCTTTGAGGAACCGCAAAGAGCCATTACTCCGGGGCAGGCGGTTGTGTTGTATGATGGAGAATATGTTCTCGGCGGCGGGACGATAATAGGAGATGAGAGATGATGAGAGCAGACGTACACATGCATTCTACATTTTCCCATGATTCAGATGCTTCTCCAGAGCAGATGATTTTGGGGGCGATTGAAAAAAAATTGGAAATGATATGTTTTACGGATCATTTTGATAAAGACAATATGGCGTGGGGAGAAGAGGATATCTTTGATCCGGAGAAATATTTCTGCGTGCTTTCTCCGCTCAGCGAAAAATACAAAGATCAGATAGATGTGCGTATTGGCGTAGAACTTGGGTTTCAACCGCATCTGGGAGCATATTATCATACATTTGTAGAGAAATATCCGTTTGATTTTGTGATCGGATCAGTACATTTTGCCGGAGGATATGATATTGCTCATGGTGAACTGTTTGAGGAACATTCAGATGAGGAAGTATATCGGCTTATTTTGGAGGAGTCACTGGAAGATATCAAAGTGATGGATGATTTCGATGTGCTTGGACATTTGGATTATATGGCAAGATATGGAAAAGAGAAAGAAAAGGCGTATTCTTATCAGAAATTTTCAGAGATTATCGATGAGATTTTAAAAACGCTGGTGGCAAAAGGAAAAGGAATTGAGCTTAACATGGCGGGGCTTAAATACGGACTTTCATTTGCACATCCTTGTAGAGATGTCTTGAAGCGATACAGAGAGCTTGGGGGTGAGATTATAACGGTGGGCTCCGATGGGCACAAGCCGGAGCATATCGCTTATGATTTTCAAAAGGCGGCAGATATATTGACTGCATGCGGATTTAAATATTATACAGAATTTTCCGCCCGCAGGCCGGTTTTTAAGCAACTTGCATAAAATATAGAAAAGGCACTTGAATTTTTGTATGGGATTTAGTACAATAATTCCAGTTGATGATTTCTTAACAATGTTAGGAAGTTCATTATAAATGACTGTGTAATCAGTTAATAACAAACTTTTAGGAGGAATTAATCATGGCAGTAAAAGTAGCGATTAATGGATTTGGACGTATTGGACGTCTTGCATTCAGACAGATGTTTGGAGCAGAGGGATATGAGGTAGTTGCGATCAACGACTTAACATCTCCGAAAATGCTTGCTCACTTATTAAAGTATGATTCTTCTCAGGGAAGATACGCTTTATGTGACAAAGTAGAGGCAACAGAGGATTCTATCATTGTTGATGGAAAAGAGATTAAAATCTATGCAAAGGCTAATGCTGAGGAACTTCCTTGGGGAGAGATCGGCGTAGACGTTGTTCTTGAGTGTACAGGATTCTATACATCCAAAGACAAAGCATCTGCTCATGTTAAGGCAGGAGCTAGAAAAGTTGTTATTTCTGCACCGGCAGGAAATGACCTTCCTACAATTGTTTACAATGTTAACCATACAGAACTTAAAGCGGAAGATACCGTTATTTCAGCAGCTTCTTGTACAACTAACTGTTTAGCACCTATGGCTAAGGCTCTTAACGACCTTGCAACTATCAAATCCGGTATTATGCAGACAATCCACGCTTACACAGGTGATCAGATGACTCTTGACGGACCACAGAGAAAAGGTGACTTAAGAAGATCTCGTGCAGCAGCAGTTAATATTGTTCCTAACAGCACAGGCGCTGCAAAAGCAATCGGACTTGTTATCCCAGAGCTTAATGGCAAACTTATCGGAGCTGCTCAGCGTGTTCCAACTCCAACAGGCTCTACAACAATCCTTACAGCAGTAGTGGAAGGAAACGTAACTGTTGATGAAGTAAATGCAGCTATGAAAGCAGCAGCTACAGAATCTTTCGGATATAATACAGATGAGATCGTATCCAGCGATGTGATCGGTATGAAATATGGTTCTCTGTTTGACGCTACTCAGACAATGGTTCTTCCATTAGATAACGGAACAACACAGGTTCAGGTAGTATCCTGGTATGACAATGAGAATTCTTACACAAGCCAGATGGTAAGAACAATCAAATATTTCTCTGAGTTGGGATAAACCTGAACACAAGTCGAGGTATTGTCGAGACTTAGTGTGAAGGTTGTTCGATGGACATAGGACATCGAACTTCATCAGACATTATTTATGACTCAAACAAGGGTCCGGTCTTTGGGGCCGGACCTATTTTACTAATAAGGAGGCATTTCAGATATGCTCAATAAAAAATCTGTTGATGATATTAATGTAAATGGAAAAAGAGTGCTGGTAAGATGTGACTTCAACGTTCCGCTTATCGATGGAAAGATTACAGACGAGAATCGTCTGGTAGCAGCTCTTCCTACTATTAAAAAATTAATCGCTGACGGTGGAAAGGTTATTCTTTGTTCTCACCTTGGAAAACCTAAGGGAGAGGCTAAGCCGGAGTTATCTTTGGCTCCTGTAGCCGTACGTCTGTCTGAACTTCTCGGACAGGAAGTGAAATTTGCCGCAGACGCAGTTGTCGTAGGCGATAATGCAAAAGCCGCAGTAGAGGCCATGAAAGACGGAGAAGTAATTCTTCTTGAGAATACACGTTATAGAGCTGAGGAGACAAAGAATGGTGAGGCGTTCAGTAAAGAACTTGCTTCTCTTTGCGATGTGTTTGTAAATGATGCATTTGGTACAGCTCATCGTGCACATTGTTCTAACGTAGGTGTGACAGAGTATGTAGATACCGCAGTTGTCGGATACTTAATGCAAAAAGAGATTGATTTCCTTGGAAATGCGGTAAATAATCCAGAGAGACCGTTTGTGGCAATCCTTGGTGGAGCAAAAGTTTCCAGTAAAATTTCTGTTATCGAAAACTTACTTGATAAAGTAGACACACTGATTATTGGCGGCGGTATGTCTTACACGTTCAGTAAAGCACAGGGCGGTTCCGTAGGAAAGTCTCTTCTTGAAGAGGATTACTGTGAGTATGCACTGAATATGATCAAAAAAGCAGAGGAAAAAGGCGTTAAGTTATTACTTCCTGTAGATAATATAATTGCGGATGATTTTTCCAATGATGCGAATTTTGAGACTGCAAAGGCAGGAGAGATTCCGGCAAATTGGGAAGGTCTTGATATCGGACCAGAGACAGAGAAAATTTTCTGTGAAGCAGTAAAAGACGCTAAGACTGTTGTATGGAATGGACCGATGGGATGTTTCGAGATGCCGAATTTTGCACATGGTACAGAGGCAGTTGCAAAAGCACTTGCTGATACAAAGGCAACGACGATTATTGGCGGCGGCGATTCCGCAGCGGCAGTCAATCAGCTTGGATACGGCGATAAGATGACACACATCTCTACAGGCGGCGGAGCTTCCCTTGAGTTCTTAGAAGGTAAGGAGTTGCCTGGTGTAGCGGCAGCTAATAATAAGTAAAAAGCTTAGCGAGGTAGTGTCGAGCTTAGCGTTTACTTAGTTCACCGCACTTGGAGAGGTATTTGCGAACCTAGTAAGGTGAACAAACGAAAGCTTAGCGAGGTAGTGTCGAGCTTAGCGTTTACTTAGTTCACCGCACTTGGA
>CAJTRE010000003.1:55076-57861 GCA_910578495.1 uncultured Dorea sp. | reverse complement strand
AGAGGTATTTGCGAACCTAGTAAGGTGAACAAACAATATAATGTGAATACGCGGTATTAAAAAGGAGAGAATAGAAAAATGGCAAGAAGAAAAATTGTGGCAGGAAACTGGAAAATGAATAAAACTCCAAGCGAAGCAGTTGCATTAGTTGAGGAGTTAAAGCCATTAGTGGCAAGTGAGGATGTAGATGTAGTATTTTGTGTACCTGCAATTGATATTATTCCGGTTGTTGAGGCTTGTAAGGGCAGTAACATTAAGGTAGGCGCTGAGAATATGTACTTCGAGGAGAGCGGAGCATACACAGGAGAGATTTCTCCGGCAATGCTTACAGACGCTGGTGTAGAATATGTAGTTCTTGGACACTCTGAGAGAAGAGAGTACTTTGCAGAGACAAATGAAACAGTAAACAAAAAAGTCCTGAAAGCATTCGAGCATGGTATTACACCAATCATGTGCTGTGGTGAGACTCTTGAGCAGAGAGAGCAGGGTGTGACTATGGATTTCATTCGTCAGCAGGTGAAAGTTGGTTTCCAGAATGTAACAGCAGATCAGGCAAAGACAGCAGTAATCGCTTATGAGCCAATCTGGGCAATCGGAACCGGAAAGACAGCTACAACAGAGCAGGCAGAAGAAGTATGCGCAGGCATCCGCGCTTGTATTGCTGAAATCTATGATGGAGCAACAGCAGAAGCAATCCGTATCCAGTACGGCGGTTCTGTAAATGCAGGAAACGCAGCAGAATTATTTGCTCAGGCTGACATTGACGGCGGACTTGTTGGAGGCGCTTCTTTGAAAGCAGATTTTGGAAAAATTGTAAACTATAAATAAGTATTATTTGGCTGCTCCGACTGTCATCATGGCAGCCGGAGCAATCTTTGTGTAGATAGGATTTTGAACTTTTTATGAAATATATGGAGATACCGATTCAGACGGAAGGCTCTGAATCTTATGCAAAATTAGAGACTTATATTTTAGATACTCCGGCAGAAAAAATTGCAATGAAAAAACGTCCTATGGTTGTCGTCTGTCCGGGCGGCGCCTATGGGAAACTCAGTTATCGTGAGGGAGAGCCAATCGCAATTCATTTCTTAAATCAAGGGTATCATGCAGGCGTACTTCGTTATTCTGTAACCCCGGCGAGATTTCCGACAGCTTTGCTGGAACTTGGCACGACTATGAAATTGATACACGAACATGCCGAAGAGTGGAACGTAGATGTAAAGAGGATTATTTTGGTCGGGTTTTCAGCCGGAGCACATCTTACAGCGTCTTTAGGTGTGTTTTACCGGAAATCGTGGTTTACAGAGAAATTAGGAGTTACTTCAGAAATATTGAAAGTCAAGGGGATGATTCTTAGTTATCCGGTGATTTCTTCGGAGGAAGAGATAGGACATCTGCCTAGTTTTCATAATCTTCTGGGAGAGAGATTTGAGGAATTGAAAGAAGATCTATCTATAGAAAAACAAGTGGACGAATATACACCGCCTGCATTTTTGTGGCATACACTAAAGGATCAGACAGTGCCGGTGGAAAATTCATTTGTGATGATGTCGGCGCTGAAAAAAGCAGGAGTGTCCGCAGAACTTCATGTATTTCCAGAAGGAGAACATGGACTTAGTCTGGCAACGGAGTTAGTTCGGCGTGCAGACGGAACAGGAGTTCAAACGGAATGTCAGAAATGGATAGAACTTGCAGATATTTGGCTTAGAAGATTGTTTGGAATGTAAGAGTGAAAACTCTTCAGATAGAATAAAACAAGGAAAAAGGAGAAAGACAATGAGTAAAAAACCAACGGTATTGATGATTTTAGATGGTTATGGATTAAACGAGAATACTGCCGGAAATGCCGTAGCAGAAGGCAAGACTCCGGTTATGGATAAATTGATGGAAGAGTATCCGTTTGTACATGGAAATGCGAGCGGGATGGCGGTAGGCCTTCCGGATGGTCAGATGGGTAATTCCGAGGTGGGACATTTGAACATGGGTGCGGGACGCATTGTATATCAAGACCTCACGAAGATCACAAAGGCAATTCAGGACGGAGATTTCTTTGAAAATAAAGCGCTTCTTGCAGCTTGTGAAAATGTAAAGAAAAATGACAGTGCGCTTCATTTGTATGGGCTTGTTTCTGATGGAGGTGTTCACAGCCACAATACACACATTTATGGGCTTTTAGAACTTGCAAAGAGACAGGGGATTGAGAAGGTTTATGTACATTGCTTCTTAGACGGACGTGATACGCCGCCGGCTTCCGGGAAGGAATATGTGGAGCAGTTAGAGGAAAAGATGAAGGAAATAGGCGTCGGGGAAGTTGCTTCTGTAATGGGACGTTATTACGTCATGGATAGGGATAACCGTTGGGAGCGTGTAGAGAAAGCTTACCGCGCGTTAGTGTTTGGTGAAGGAGAAAAGACAGAGAGTGCGTCTGCCGGAATTCAGGCTTCGTATGATAAAGATGTGACAGACGAGTTCGTAATTCCGACAGTTGTGGTAAAAGAAGGCGCGCCGACAGCAACGATTAAAGACAATGATTCTATCATTTTCTTTAATTTCCGTCCAGATCGTGCAAGAGAGATTACGAGAGTATTTTGCGACGATGATTTTACGGGATTTGACCGCGGAGACAGAGTAAAGACAACCTATGTATGCTTTACAGAGTATGATGTCACAATTCCAAATAAACAGGTGGCATTTGTGAAAGAAGAGATTGTGAATACATTCGGAGAATATCTTGCGGCAAACGGATTAAAGCAGGCGCGTATTGCAGAGACAGAGAAATATGCCT
>CAJTRE010000003.1:2330-55047 GCA_910578495.1 uncultured Dorea sp. | reverse complement strand
CGTTTTTCTTTAATGGCGGTGTGGAAGCTCCAAATGAAGGAGAGGATAGAATCCTTGTAAATTCTCCAAAGGTAGCGACTTACGACTTAAAGCCGGAGATGAGTGCGTACGAAGTGTGTGACAAACTGGTTGAGGCAATCAGGTCAGACAAATATGATGTGATTATTATCAACTTCGCGAATCCGGACATGGTAGGACATACCGGAGTAGAAAGTGCGGCGATCAAAGCGATTGAGGCAGTGGATGAATGTGTTGGAAAGGCAGTGGAAGCTGTCAAAGAAGTAAACGGTCAGATGTTCGTGTGTGCAGATCATGGAAATGCAGAACAGCTCATTGATGATGAAACAAAAGAGCCGTTTACCGCTCATACCACCAATCCGGTGCCGTTTATTCTGGTTAATGCAGAACCGTCATACAAGTTAAGAGAAGGGGGCTGTCTGGCAGATATTGTGCCGACGCTTATTGATCTGATGGGAATGAAACAACCAAAAGAAATGACAGGTAAGAGTCTGCTTATGAAATAAATAACAGGTGACATAGTAAAGTTAAACTTTACTATGTCACCTGTTAAAAAAATTTCAACTGAGGAAATCGGGATGAATCGAGATACGATTAAATATATTGCAATCATAGCCATGACTTGCAACCATTTTGCACATGTGTTTTTAAACTCGAATACTTTGCTTTATGAAGTGCTTGTAAATATTGGTTATTTTACGGCAGTAACTATGTGCTATTTTCTGGTAGAGGGTTATCATTATACAAGAGATAAACAGAAATACGCACAGAGGCTTTTTATATTTGGAATCATATCGCAGATTCCGTATATGCTGGCGCTTTCCTATAAACAGTTTAATATGCTTTTAACACTTTGTATCTGTTATCAGATTCTACAAGTGTTAGACAGTAGAAGAAGCGAGAATGAAAAGTATGCGATGGTGTTTTTGTTGAGTTCTGTAACAGTTGTGTCAGACTGGGCGTTGATGGCTCCGTTCTTTACCATTATATTTGCAAAGAGCAGAGGAGATAAGAGGAAGACCATAAGAGCATTTCTTATCTCTGCCACTGCATACGGAACGATAAATTTACTTTCTATTGTGATGGTTTACCCAGTGGGAGAGGCGGTTCTGCGGTCTGTCTGTTCTTGTATCGGAATCCTTGCGGCGGGTATTGTGATTGTAGATTGTTATAATGGAAAACAAGCAGTAAGAGGCAGAAGTTTTTCAAAATGGTTTTTCTATATTTATTATCCGCTGCATTTGGCGGTGCTGTGGATTTTGAAAATGAATTATTATGGAAAAGAATTGGAGATGATGTTATGAATTATGAAGGTCAGATTTGCCGCGCACCGATGGAGCGGGCTTCCTTTATGCTCCCAGTGATGGTGGGATGTTCTTATAACCGCTGTAAATTCTGCAATCTGTTTCGGCACTTAACATACAGGGAGCTTTCGCTGGAAGATATTGAAGCGGAATTGAAAAGAGTGAAAGAGGCAGGCGGTAATCCAAAGAAAATATTTTTGGGTGACGGCAATGCTTTCGGATTAAAAACAGAGCATTTATTTAAAATTTTAGAGTTGATTCATACATACTTTCCAGAGTGTCACTGTATCAATATGGACGCTACAGTGACCGGTATTTTGAGAAAATCAGATGAAGAACTGAGACGTTTCTACGAACAAGGTGTACGCCATTTATATCTGGGAATTGAGAGCGGCCTTGATGATGTACTTGCTTTTATGGAGAAAGACCATAATCTTGCAGAGGCTTATGAGGCGATAGAACGGCTTCAAAATGCAGGACTTATTTATGACGCTCACATTATGACAGGTGTTGCGGGGAATGGCCGCGGAGAAGAAAATGCAAGGGCACTTTCTGAGTTTCTGAATCAGACCGAGCCTGCACATGTAGTGAATTTCTCGATGTTTCTTCATAAAGAAGTACCGTTATATCGGCATATTGAAGATGGAAGTTACGTTCCGGCAACGGAACTTGAGACTTTGAAAGAAGAGAGGCTTCTCATTGAACTTTTAAAGAAAGATATTCTGTATGACGGCTTTCATGATTATATAGAGGTTCGTACAAGGGGAAGACTTCCGCAGGATAAAGAGAAAATGCTGATGAAGCTTGACAAAGTGATTGAAAAGTACGAAAAAAAATCTTCGATTTATGCCTATGTGCATGGGGAATGTCCAAAGATTATCAAATGTGACGGAGAAGAAAAGTTGTGGGATTTTTCCAGATAGAAGAAGGATACAAAAGATACGGGTGGGGAAAGGAATGTATAAGATAGGAAAGAGAAAACTTATCAGTTTTCTGATGGTATGGGTATTGAGCGTAAGCTCTGTATCTGTAGTTTTAGCGCAGGAAAATATAGAGTCAGAGGAACAATCTATACCGGAAGGACAGCTTCAATTATCGGAATCAGAAGAAGTGTCTCAAGAATCGGCGGAGTCAGAAGAAGTGAATCAGAAAGAAGAACCAGAACAAAAAGAAGAGGAAGAGTCAGGAGAGCAGCCGGTTGTGCGGGATTTACAGCAATTAGGAGCAAAAATTGCGTTATCCAAAACTTCTTATGTTTATAGTAAGACAGCGATTATGCCCTCGATAAAGGTTTCTTGTCAGGGGCAAGACGGACAATATACGTTAGATCCGTCCTGTTATACAGTGGCTTATAGTAGTAACGTTGATGTTGGGGAAGCACTTGTTACAGTGGAGGGAAAAGAAGAAAATGGTTATAAAGGTATGCTTACGGCAATGTTTCAGATTACTCCAAAGTCTCTTCGCAGCCTGAAATTCACAATAAAGAACAGAACCTTATATTATACTGGAAAAGACCGTAAGCCCGCTGTAATATTGAAAGACGGAAGCACAACTTTATCATCTGGAAGAGATTATACTGTCTCATATAGTGCTTGCAGAGCTATCGGAACAGCAAAAGTAACAATCAGAGGAAAAGGAAATTATACAGGAACACTTTCTTCTTCTTACTATATCAAGCTTGGCACTCCGGCAGCCAGAACATCTGCGTCTTATAGTTCTGTGAAAGTGAGCTGGGACAAGATTCCCGGCGCTTCCGGTTATGTGGTATATCAAAGCTCTACAGCGACAGGGAGATATAAAAGAATTGCAACACTCACATCTGCTTCAAAAATAAGCTATACGAACAAATATTTAAAACTTAATAAGACGTACTACTATAAAGTGCGGGCATATCGAAAGGCAAAAGGAAAGACTATTTACAGTAGTTCTACCAAACCGTTGAAACAGAAAGTGCAGGTTGCAGCGCCAAGAATCAGCAGTGTGAAGGCAGTTTCCAATACATCTTTGAAGGTGACGTGGAAGAATGTGTCTGGCGCCTCCGGTTATCGTATTTACCGCAGCGTGTCAAAAACGGGGAAATATAGTTCCATTGGTGTGGTGAAAAGCGGAAGAGCTCTTGTATTCACCGATAAAAAGCGTGTATGCGGACAGGATTACTATTATAAGGTTAAGGCGTACCGCAGGCAGAACAGAAAGAATTATTATGGAGATGCATCTGCTTCTAAAAGTGGAAGGACGGCGCTTCCCAAGACAAAGCTTGCACCTTCAAGCCGCAGAAATGAGACGGAAACGGTTTTGAGATGGATGAAGGTATCAGGCGCTCATGGTTATGAAATTTATAGAAGTCTTGCGGCGGGAAGTGGTTACAGAAAAGTAACCGTTATTGCAAATCCATCTGTAGTCTCTTGGACAGATGAAGGACTTAACAGTGAATTGGTTTATTATTACAAGGTTCGCCCGTATCGGATGAACGGAACATCCAAAGTATATGGAAGTTTTTCAGAAGTATTTCGAGCGGATGAGTTGAGCAATAAAGTGAATGAACTCCGAAAATATACGTACGTTCCATATATTCTCGGCGGTTATAGTACAGATGGATGGGATTGCAGCGGTTTTACCAGTTGGGCGCTGAATAATATCAGCGGGATAGAGGTGGATAATCACTCGTGGGCACAAGTGGCAGGTGGAAGTGAAGTGAATCCCAATGATATGTCCAGTTGGAAGCCTGGGGATCTTCTAATTTACAGTGCAGGAGGAAGAGTTAACCATGTGGCGATTTATCTTGGAAATGGGGAACTTATGCATGCGCTGAACACTAAGTATGGAACGCTTATTCAAGGCGTAGAGGAGTATGAAAACTGGGACAAAAGGAATAATCTTTCGGCAGTCAGAAGATATTTATAAAATAAGGTGACTGCAAAGTGAGAAAGCAGCGGTAAAAACAGGATTGGTTATGACAATTCATAGTCAATCCTGTTTTTATATAGCGCTACATAGACACTTCTAAGTTTTTATTTGCAGTAGAGAGCATAAGTTTAATACGGTTTAATTGGTTTACCTCGCTGGCTCCCGGATCGAAGTCGATGGCAACGATATTGGACTGTGGGTACAGCCTTCGAAGTTCCTTGATTACGCCTTTTCCTACCACATGGTTGGGGAGGCAGGCAAACGGCTGGGTACACACGATATTGGGTGCGCCGCTGTGGATCAGTTCTAACATTTCGCCTGTTAAGAACCATCCCTCGCCGGTCTGGTTGCCAAGAGATACAATGTCGGACGCCATCTTGCCAAGCTCCTGGATTTTAGCCGGCGGATCAAAGTGCCTGCTCTTTTCAAAGGCTCTCGTAGCCGGAGAGCGGAACCATTCTAATAACCGGATTCCCATATTTGCAATGACTGCTTTGGACTTTCTAAATCCTAGTTTCTCCACTTTGAAATTCTGATTGTAGAAGCAGTAGAGGAGGAAGTCCAGAAGGTCAGGAACGACTGCCTCTGCGCCCTCGCTTTCTAAGAGCTCCACCAGATAGTTGTTGGCTGCCGGAAGAAATTTTACGAGAATCTCACCCACAACGCCGACGCGGGGTTTCTTAACGTCTATTAATTCAATATTTTGGTCGAAGTCAGCGATGATGTCCTGACAAAGTTTCGTAAACTTCCGTCTGGAAGTGCGCTTAGAAGAGAGGAAATCAACACATACTTTCATCCATTTTTCATGCATTGCGTTTACAGAGCCTTTCACTGCCTCATAAGGGCGCAGACGGTAGACGCATTTCATAAAAATGTCTCCGAACACAACTCCATACATAGCGCGGATAACAAGAGACGGTGTCAGTTTAAAGCCTGGATTTCCCTCTAGTCCGCTTAAATTGACCGAGATAACCGGAATGTGTGAATAACCGGCTTTTTTAAGCGCTCTGCGGATAAATCCGATGTAGTTTGACGCACGACATCCGCCTCCGGTCTGTGTAATGACAACGGCAAGTTTATCTGTGTCGTATTTGCCGGAGAGAATCGCTTCCATAATCTGGCCGACGACCATGAGGGAGGGATAGCAGGCGTCGTTATTTACATATTTTAGTCCCACATCGACGGAACGTTTGTTGTCGTTTGGCAATACTTCAAGCTTGTAGCCCTCAGACCGGAACGCAGGCTCTAAAAATGCAAAATGCATAGGCGACATCTGTGGACATAGGATAGTGTAATCTTTGCGCATTTCTTTGGTAAATGCAGCCTTTTCCATGGCTGACGAGTGAATCGTGCGCGTATCCTTTCGTTGTTCTCTTACTCGTATTGCCGCAAGGAGAGAGCGGATACGGATTCTGGCAGCCCCCAGATTGTTGACCTCGTCGATTTTAAGGGAGGTGTAGATTTTATCTGAGTGATTTAATATCTCAGCCACCTGATCTGTCGTTACGGCGTCCAGACCACAGCCAAAAGAGTTGAGCTGGATAAGATCCAGATTTTCCTTCATTTTCACATAGTTTGCGGCCGCATACAGACGGGAGTGGTACATCCATTGATCCATAACATTTAACGGACGTTCTACAGGCAGCAGATGAGAAATGGAATCCTCTGTCAGCACTGCAATGTCGTAAGAATTAATAAGTTCCGGGATTCCATGGTTGACTTCTGGATCAATATGGTAAGGGCGTCCGGCAAGCACAATCCCTCTTCCGCTGGTTTTCTCAAGAAATTCCAGTGTTTCTTCCCCTTTTTTACGCACATCGTCTCTGCACTTTTCTAACTCCACCCACGCAGTATGTACCGCAGCTTTAATCTCGCCTGCCGGAATGGAGAATTTCTCAGAAAGTTCATCAATCATACGGTAAGAAATCGTCTCCTCATTTTTCAGAGAGAGGAATGGATGAATAAAGTCCACGTCTCCATGAATGATTGGGTCTATGTTATTTTTAATGTTTTCTGGATAAGAAGTTACAATCGGGCAGTTATAGTGGTTATTAGCCGCCTCAAACTCATTTCTCTCATATGGAATACTCGGATAGAAAATGTGCTGAATACCTTTGTCAATGAGCCACTGTACATGTCCATGGGCAAGTTTCGCCGGATAACATTCGGATTCACTTGGAATGGACTCAATACCAAGTTCGTAAATTTTTCTTGTAGATGCCGGAGAGAGCACGACCGAGAATCCCAGCGTGTGGAAAAATGTAAACCACAGCGGATAGTTTTCGTACATATTAAGAACGCGTGGGATACCAATGACTCCACGTTTTGCCGTATCTTGTGGAAGCGGCTCATAATCGAAATAGCGGTGGAACTTGTAGTCATACAAGTTCGGCATGGTGTTCTTAGACTTTTCTTTCCCAAGTCCCTTTTCACAGCGGTTCCCAGTGATGAAACGTCGGTTACCGCTGAAATGATTGACCGTCAGACGGCAATTGTTTGTACATCCCCGACATTTTGTCATGGTGGTAGAGTATTCTAACGCCTCAATCTCTTCAATAGAAAGCATGGTAGTGCCTTTGCACTCGCTGTAACGTTCTCTGGCAATAAGTGCTGCGCCGAATGCTCCCATAATTCCGGCAATGTCCGGGCGAATAGCCTCACAGACTGCGATTTTTTCAAAGCTTCGCAGTACGGCGTTGTTATAGAATGTTCCGCCCTGTACGACGATATGGTTTCCAAGCTCGGAAGCATCGGATACTTTAATTACTTTGAACAGAGCATTTTTAATAACAGAATATGCCAGACCGGCAGAGATGTCAGAGACTTCCGCCCCTTCTTTTTGCGCCTGCTTTACTTTAGAATTCATAAATACCGTACAACGGGTTCCAAGATCGATCGGATTGTGGGCAAAAAGTGCCTCGTGTGCAAAATCCTCCACAGAGTAGTTGAGAGATTTGGCAAAGGTTTCGATAAAAGAACCGCAGCCGGAAGAACAGGCCTCATTAAGCTGCACACTATCTACTGTATGATTCTTGATTTTGATACATTTCATATCCTGTCCGCCAATATCTAAGATGCAGTCTACTTGTGGCTCGAAGAAAGAAGCTGCATAGTAGTGGGATACTGTTTCTACCTCTCCCTCATCCAGAAGAAGGGCAGCCTTAATTAAAGCTTCCCCATATCCGGTGGAGCAGGAGTGCGCAATCTCAACTTCTTTGGGAAGCTGTCGGTAAATGTCTTTAATGGCGGAAATAGTTGTTCCAAGAGGATCGCCTTCATTGTTATGATAAAAAGAGTAAAGAAGCGTTCCATCTTCGCCTACCAGCGCGGCTTTAGTAGTAGTAGAGCCGGCGTCAATACCAAGAAATGCTTTGCCCTTGTAACTTGTCAGATCTTTCACAGGTACCTGGTGTTTGTCATGACGTTCTTTAAATGAATGGTAGTCTGCATCGCTTGCAAAAAGCGGTTCCATACGGTCTACTTCAAATTCCATCTGGATTTTTCCGTCTAAGCGGTTCTGCATTTCCTGAAGAGAAACTTGAAAATCTTTTTTGGAATTAAGAGCAGAACCGATGGCGGCAAACAGGTGAGAGTGTGTCGGGGCAACGGTATGCTCATCGTCTAATTTTAATGTACGGATAAACGTTTCCTTTAACTCTGACAGGAAATGAAGCGGTCCGCCAAGGAATGCCACATGTCCTCGAATTGGTTTTCCACAGGCGAGACCACTGATAGTCTGGTTTACTACTGCCTGAAAAATAGAGGCGGCTAAATCCTCCTTGGAAGCCCCTTCGTTGATCAGCGGCTGAATATCGGATTTGGCAAACACGCCGCATCTTGCGGCGATGGAGTAAAGCGCCTGATAATTTTTCGCATATTCATTCAGTCCGGATGCGTCTGTCTGAAGAAGAGACGCCATCTGATCGATGAATGAACCCGTACCTCCGGCGCACACACCGTTCATACGCTGTTCTACATTGCCGCCTTCAAAATATATGATTTTTGCATCCTCGCCTCCAAGCTCAATGGCAACATCTGTCTGGGGCGCATAGTCCTGCAGGGCAGTAGATACTGCGATAACCTCCTGCACAAAAGGAACGCCGAGATGTTTGGCGAGAGTAAGACCGCCGGAACCGGTAATCACCGGAGAGGCATAAATCGGCCCTGATTTATAGATGGCTCTTCCGATAAGGTCTGATAAAGTTTCCTGTATATTCGCATAGTGCCGTTCATAATCAGAAAAAACGACGTCGTTATTGTTATCTAAAAGCGCTATTTTTACCGTTGTGGAACCGATGTCAATTCCAAGGGTATAAATTTCTTTTTGATTCATAATATGAACTCCTTACTATCTTAATCTATGTGTTATTTCCTATTAAATGTGTGTTACAATTTTACAACCTGTAACATTATACGACAAATTTTGCAAAATGACAATTCACAAAAAAAGAAAAGTATTGGATATGATAGAAAACTTTTCCGCCAGAATTGACAAACATATGTTGAAAAGGTAGAATGGATGTAAATGTTCGGTCGTAAGGCGAAGCAGAGAACAGGTAACGAATAGGATCAAGAATACAAAGAAAAGGACGTAGAATTTATGAATTGGCTGAATAAAATGGAACGTAAATTTGGCAGATATGCCATTCCGAATCTGATGAATTATATTATTGCTCTTTATGTGACAGGATTTGTTTTGAATATGAGCAATC
Organism: uncultured Dorea sp.; assembly: GCA_910578495.1. Classification (GTDB taxonomy): domain Bacteria; phylum Bacillota; class Clostridia; order Lachnospirales; family Lachnospiraceae; genus Dorea_D. The sequence continues at coordinate 46,106 of CAJTRE010000003.1, read as the reverse complement.
CGGATTTTTATGACCGGTTTCTGAGTCTTGACGCCTCCGCTGTCTTACGGGGACAGATCTGGAGGGTACTTACCTTTATTATCCAGCCACCGTCGAACAGTATTATCTGGGTGTTTTTCGCGCTCATGCTTTATCATTTTATCGGGAATCAGCTTGAGATGACATGGGGAACTTTTCGGTTCAATGTGTACTTTTTTTCCGGTGTGATCTTTCATGTAATCGCCGCCATTATAACGTATGTGTTGACCGGAATCGTGCTTCCAATGGGAACAGGATACTTGAATCTTTCCCTGTTTTTGGTATTTGCGGCATTATACCCGGATAAGCAGTTTTATATTTACTTTATTCTTCCGGTGAAAGTAAAATGGCTGGCATGGCTGGACGGCATTTTGTTTATGTATACGATCTTACAGGCATTTCTGCCAATCTACGGCGGAAATCCTTATTACGGCATCTACTATAAGGCAAATGCGTTAGCGGCGTTTGTGTCGCTGCTTAATTTTCTTATCTTTTTCTTGAGTTCAAGAAATGTAAAACCGTATACACCGAAACAGATGAAGCGAAGGATGGATTATCAGAAAAATGTCAGACAGGCGCAGAGGCAGGCACAGACTTATGCCGGAGGGGCAAAACACCGCTGTGCAGTCTGCGGGCGGACGGAACTGGATGATCCGAATCTGGAATTCCGCTATTGTTCGAAATGTAGAGGTAATTATGAGTATTGTCAAGAGCATTTGTTTACACATATACATGTGGAATAATTCAGGAATAAGACAACAGTTTAAAGAAAAGAGAGGATTTGAATATGAAAAAAACGAAGATTGTATGTACTATGGGACCGGGAACAAGTGATCCGGAGATTGTGAGAGAATTGATACAAAATGGGATGGATATAGCCAGATTTAATTTTTCTCATGGAAATCATGAGGAACAGAAAGAACGCATGGATATGATCAAGAGACTTCGAGAAGAAGAGAAAGTACCTGTAGCGATTCTTCTGGATACAAAAGGCCCGGAGATACGTACCGGAGTGTTAAAAGGGGGCGAGAAAGTAACCCTTGAGACAGGCGGTTCTTTTACACTTACTACTCGTGAGATAGAAGGAGACGCTCAGAAAGTATCCATTACTTATGATGGACTGGTGGACGACGTGCAGGTTGGAAGCACAATTTTGATTGACGACGGACTGATTGGTCTGGAGGTAAAAGAAAAGACAAACGATGAAATTATCTGTAATATAATTAACGGCGGCGAACTTGGAGAGCGCAAAGGCGTTAATGTGCCGAATGTCCCGGTAAGGCTTCCGGCGATTACGGAAAAAGATCGTGAGGATATTAAATTCGGTGTAGAACAGGAGATTGATTTTATTGCGGCCTCCTTTGTGCGAAACGCAGAGTGTATTCTGGAAATCAAGGCGTATTTAAGAGAACTGAATGCTCCGTATATTCCGATTATTGCAAAGATTGAAAATGCAGAGGGGATTCAGAATATTGATGAAATCATCCGCTGTGCAGACGGCGTGATGGTAGCAAGAGGCGATCTTGGTGTGGAGATTCCGGCAGAGGAAGTTCCGTACTTGCAGAAGATGCTGATTCAGAAATGCAATGATAATTTTAAACCGGTTATTACGGCAACCCAGATGTTAGATTCCATGATTCGTAACCCGCGCCCTACAAGAGCGGAAGTTACAGACGTGGCAAATGCCGTCTATGACGGAACGGATGCGGTCATGCTCTCAGGGGAGACAGCGAATGGAAAATATCCGGTAGAGGCGCTTCAGATGATGGTACATATTGTAGAAAATACAGAACAACATCTGGACTATGAGATGCTGCTCAGAAAATCAGAAGAACATAGAAAGAAAGGTGCCTCCAGCGCTCTTGGATTTGCAACGGTATCTACAGCTATGAATCTGGAAGCAAAATGTATCGTGGCGCCGTCTATGTCGGGGGCAACGGCAAGAGTAGTATCTAAGTTTAAACCCCAAACCGAGATTATCGGGATCAGCCCAAAGGAAGAAGCTCTTCGCAGAATGCAGATTTACTGGGGAGTCAGACCGATGAAATCGATTGAAGTCCACACAACGGAAGACATTTGCAGCAGCGCCATTGACTTAATCTGTGCCAAACAGATTGCAGAGACAGGGGATGTGGTAGTGCTCACAGCGGGAATTCCATCCCCGGCAGTCGGAGGACGTCAGACCGGCGTCAGCAATATGATGCGGATTGTAGTGATTGAGTAGCAAACGTATTTCTGCATAGAATTACGAGGATAAAAGGGAGCAGATAAAGCAATGGAAAGTACGATATTTGCAGAGAAACTTATGGAGTTTGGTCTTACCAGACAAGAAGCGGCGATTTATGAATGTCTGTTGGAAGAAGGAAAGGCTACTGGGTATGAGGTGGCAAAACTTATTGGGATTTCCAGATCTAACGCTTATAATTCACTTGCCAGTATGACAGAAAAAGGCGTGGCATATCTGGCGGAAGAAAATACGATAAGAAAATATGTGCCGGTCGATCTGGAAGAATTCTGCAAAAACCGTATTCGGAGGATGGATGAGAATCGTAAGTGGCTCTGTGAACATAAGCCGGAGGAGAAAGATTATACAGAAGGTTATATTACAATTGAAGGTGCGCACAATATTCTGGACAAGATACGCAATTTATTAAGCAGTGCTAAGGACCATGTGATCTTATCCTGTACGAGAAATTATCTGCTGCTTATGGTAGAAGAATTAGAGCAGTTGATTAGAATGCAAAAAAAAGTAGTGATCATTACCGATCAGCCAGTGAATTTTGACAGAGCGAAAGTATATATTGGCAATGCGAGAGGTACGGCGGTTGGATTGATTGTGGATTCTAAATATGTACTTGCCGGCGAGTATGGAGAAGGAAGCGCTGATAACTGCCTGTATTCCGGTCAGAAGAACTTTGTGAAACTTTATAAAACAGCTCTTTTTAATGAGATTAAATTACTTGCTATGCCAAAGGAGAACAAACAACGATGAAAAAAGAGACATTTGTGACGAAGGAACAACTGGAAGAGATTGTAAAGACATATCCCACCCCGTTTCATTTGTATGATGAAAAAGGAATCCGGGAGAATATAAAGAGACTTAGGGAAGCATTTGCCTGGAATGAAGGCTATAAAGAGTATTTTGCGGTGAAAGCAACGCCGAATCCGTTTTTGATCGATATATTAAGAGAGTACGGCTGCGGCTGTGACTGTTCTTCCTATACGGAACTTATGATGTCAGAGGCACTTGGCGCAGTGGGAGAGGATATTATGTTTTCCTCCAACGATACTCCTGCGGAAGAATTTGTCTATGCAGATAAGCTGGGCGCTATCATTAATCTGGATGATATTACTCATATTGATTTTCTGGAAAATGCCATTGGTCATATTCCGGAGACGATTAGCTGTCGTTTTAATCCAGGGGGACTGTTTAAGATTAGTAACGACATTATGGATAATCCCGGGGATTCTAAATACGGCATGACAAGGAATCAGCTCTTTGAGGCGTTTAAAATTTTGAAAGAAAAAGGCGCCAAAGAGTTTGGAATCCACGCATTTCTTGCAAGTAACACTGTGACGAACGAATATTATCCGCTGCTTGCGAAGATTTTGTTTGAACTTGCAGTAAAACTTCAGAGAGAAACAGGCGTACATATTAAGTTTATTAACCTTTCCGGAGGAATCGGAATCCCATATACACCGGACCAGGAGGCGAATGATATTCGCGTTATTGGAGAAGGTGTCAGAAGAGTTTATGAAGAAGTGCTTACTCCGGCGGGAATGGGAGATGTGGCGATCTATACAGAACTTGGGCGGTTTATGATGGGACCTTATGGCTGTCTTGTGACAAAGGCAATTCACGAGAAACACACATACAAAGATTATGTGGGGGTGGATGCATGTGCGGTAGATCTGATGCGTCCGGCAATGTACGGCGCTTACCATCATATTACAGTGATGGGCAAAGAAAAAAGGGTGTGTGACCACAAATATGACGTGGCAGGTTCACTCTGTGAAAATAACGATAAATTCGCCATTGACCGGATGCTTCCTAAGGTTGAAAAGGGAGATTTTCTGGTGATCCATGATACCGGAGCCCATGGATTTTCGATGGGGTACAGCTACAATGGGAAATTAAAATCCGCAGAGCTTCTTCTTAAAGAAGACGGAAGCGTACAGCTTATAAGAAGGGCAGAGACACCATCAGATTATTTCGCAACGTTTGATTGTTTTGAAATTGGGAAAAAATTAAATGAAAAAGTGGTTGTAATTTAGTGAACAATATGGTAAAATAATACTCGGCTTAGAAAAGCCGGGATGAGCGGATGTGGCGGAATGGCAGACGCACAAGACTCAAAATCTTGCGAGGGCGACCTCGTGTGGGTTCAAGTCCCACCATCCGCATTGAATGAAAAGAGATTCTTATGAAAAAGACAGCATTCCAGTATGGAACGCTGTCTTTTTCATTATAAAAGGAGAGCAGAAGATGAAACCTTTAGAGGGAAGAAAACGCCGTTTTGGCGACCGTAACGACGGATTTTTGGTGAGGAATTTAGAACCGATGACAAAGCTGATTCCATTTATTATGAGAAGTAAGGCGGATAGCTGGGTACTGTTTGAAGATAAGATTGATATTACGCATACGCAAGAATTTTTGCGGGATATGAGACAGGGAGAAATGCCTCGCCTTACACTGTATCATATTATCTTTGCGGCCATTGTTCGTACATATTCTCAAGTACCGGAGCTGAACCGTTTCGTGCAGGGTGGGAATATCTACGCAAGAAATGAGATGAAGGGCTCCATGGTTGTGATGAAAGGAATGAGTCGTGACAGTGAACGTACAACAATCATGCCCCGTTTCGATATGGACGATACATTAGAAGACGTGGCTGCCAAGATTGAAAAAGAGGCAAATCCTATCGATAAAACGGTGAAAGTAGCAGAAGATAACAATAAAAATGAATTTGACAAGCTGGAACTGGCGCTCACCCTGATCCCGAATTTTCTGCTTGCCGGGGTGTTCCGTTTCTTAAAATGGCTGGATAAACATGGCTGGCTTCCAACTGCCATTAGCAGACTTAGTCCATTCCACTCCAGTTTTTTTATTACAAATATGGGATCTATTGGAATGCAGCCTGTGTACCACCATATTTATGAATTTGGAAGCATCTCCATCTTTGGCGCAATTGGAAGCAAGGAGATTGTGTATGAAGTAGATAAGGAAGGAAAACCGCATCGGAAAGTGTATCTGAATGTGAAATTTGTAGTAGATGAGAGAATCTGTGACGGATATATTTTTGCGATTGGTTTCAAGCATATTAAACGTGGGATTTCGAAACCGGAACAGCTTTTAGTACCGCCAAAAGAAGTCATCCATGATAAAATTGACCGATAGGAGTGGTATGGTTAGCGTGTATTGTATTTTATTTAGAACAATATTTCGTCAATAAATTAACAAAAACGACTTGTTAATTTATTGACGATATGATAGTATAATCCATAGATGGAATCTGAATTCTAGAGACATCTAGCATACAGATTCCGTTTTTTAGACACCGGGTTGTTAAATAAATAACGAGAAAAGGAGAGGAAACCATGGGAAGCAAAATCACAATTATCGGAGCAGGAAGTGTAGGATCGACGATTGCGTATACGTTATCCGGACAGAATTTGGCATCAGAATTAGTTTTGATCGACATCAACAAGGAAAAGGTTCAGGGAGAGGTTATGGATATTGAACAGGGAACCTGTTTCAGAGATCCTATCTCTATCGTTGCGGGAGACTATAAAGATGCGAAAGATTCTGATATCGTAATCATTACTTCCGGAATCGCGCGTAAGCCGGGACAGACACGAATTGAACTGACACAGACGAACGTTAATATTTTAAAAGAGATCACTCCGGAGATTGTAAAGGCCGCTCCAAATGCTCTTTACATTATTGTAAGTAATCCGGTGGATATTATGACTTACGTATTTACCAAAATTTCAGGATTGCCAGAGAATCAAATCATCGGATCGGGAACAATTTTAGATTCAGCCCGTCTCCGCTGCGGCCTTTCGGAACACTGTGAGGTATCTCAGAGAAATATTCACGCATATGTATATGGAGAGCATGGAGATACTTCTTTCATTCCATGGTCTGCGGCGCGTATCTCAGGCATGAATGTAGATGAGTATTATGAGGATGCGAAGAGATTTGGAAAAGAACTCAAACCTCTTGATAAAGAAGCTATGCTTACTTATGTACAGAAATCCGGCGGCAAGGTTATCGCTAACAAAGGGGCAACCTTCTATGCAGTAACAAGAGGTGTGGTAAGGCTTTGCGGATACCTTCTGTCAGCGTCAGAATCTGTGACGACAGTTTCTTCCATGATGCATGGTGAGTATGGAATTGAGGATGTCTGTTTAAGTACGCTTACTTTAGTAGGACCAAACGGAATCCAAGGGAAGCTAGAGATGAAACTTACCGATGAGGAAGTGGAGAAATTAACAGCAAGCGCCAACGCATTAAAAGCAGTAATCGATCAGATTGAATTATAGACATAAAACAGTGGGAAAGGAACATGAGAATTATGAAGTACAGCTATTATCCGGGATGTACGCTTAAAACAAAAGCAGTGAAGCTGGACGCTTATGCCAGAGCTTCGGCGAAGGTGTTAGGATTTGAACTGGAAGAGGTAAAGGACTGGCAGTGTTGCGGCGGAGTTTATCCCCTTGGCGTGGATGAGATCGGTACGAAACTTTCTTCTGTCCGTACTTTAAATGCAGCGAAAGAAAAAGGGCAGGATCTGGTTACCATCTGTTCTGCCTGCCATCATGTGATAAAAAGAGTCAATGATGATATGAAGAACGTAGAAGATATCCGGTTTAAAGCCAATAATTATATGAAATCTGAACTTAGCGAACCTTATGAGGGAGAGACGACCGTTCTTCATTATTTGGAAGTGCTCCGGGACAAAATTGGATTTGACGAGATTAAGAAAAAAGTGGTAAATCCACTGACAGGAAAGAAGATTGGAGCATATTATGGCTGCCTGCTTCTTCGCCCCGGAAAGATTATGGGATTTGACGATCCGGAGAATCCGGCAATCATGGAAGATTTTATTCGGGCAATCGGCGCTGAGCCTGTAATCTATCCATACCGCAACGAGTGTTGCGGAGGATACATATCCTTAAAGGAAAAAGAGATGTCAGAAAATATGTGCAAGAAGATAACAGAAAGCGCAGAAGGATTCGGTGCAGATATGCTGATTACCGCATGTCCTCTCTGCAAATACAATCTGAATAAGAATACGGAAAAAGAAATTCCGGTTTATTACTTCACCGAGCTTTTGGCGGAAGCTTTAGGCGTGAAAGAAAGATGTGAAGAGGAGGCGGCAATGTAATGGGTTCTGGAAAAGAAAAAAAACAAGCAGAAAAAATCAAAGAAATCAGTGGCGTGAACCCGTTAAAATGTATGAAATGCGGGAAATGTTCAGCCACCTGTCCATCCTTTGACGAGATGGATATTAAGCCTCATCAGTTTGTATCTTATGTAATAAACGAGGACATAGAAAGTCTTGTAAAATCCCAATCCTTATGGAAATGTCTTTCCTGTTTCGCCTGTGTGGAGAGATGTCCGCGTGATGTAAAGCCGGGAAAACTTATAGACGCCGCAAGGCAGATTGTAATCAGAGAAAAAGGAATGGATTATTTAAAAGCAGACGAGATACCGGAACTTTTAGATCCAGAACTGCCTCAACAGTTATTAGTCAGTGCATTTAGAAGATATAGGAGGTGATTTTCGTGCAGAGGATAGGAGTATTTGTTTGTCATTGCGGAAGTAATATTGCAGCCACAGTAGACGTAAGCAAGGTGGCAGAGATGGCGCTTATGGAGCCGGGAGTTGTCCATGCCGAAGATTATCAGTATATGTGTTCTGAGGCTGGTCAGGCAAAAATCGCAGAGGCCATTCATGAGAAGAATTTGACAGGTATTGTTGTTTGTTCCTGTTCCCCTCGTATGCATGAGACGACTTTTCGTAATGCGGCCGAGCGCGCAGGATTAAATCCATATATGGTAGAGATTGCTAATATTCGTGAGCATTGTTCATGGATTCACAAAGATGTGGAAGAGGCAACGAAGAAAGCAGTAATCTTAATGAGAGCCGCTGTTGCAAAAGTAAATTTAAATACACCGTTAAAACCGGGGGAGAGTCGTGTAACCAAAAGAGCTCTTGTTATCGGCGGCGGTATTGCCGGCATCCAGACAGCGTTGGATATTGCAGACGCGGGATACGAGGTGGATATTGTAGAGAAAACGCCGAGTATCGGAGGCAGAATGTCACAGCTTGATAAGACTTTCCCAACGCTGGACTGTTCAGCCTGTATTCTGACACCGAAGATGGTAGAGGCATCCGCTCATGAGAAGATTAACATTTATACATATAGTGAAGTAGAGAACGTCAGTGGATTTGTGGGAGATTTTACGGTAGACATTCGTAAGAAGGCAAGACACGTAGATATGGACAAATGTACTGGCTGCGGCGTGTGTCAAGAGAAATGCCCATCCAAGAAAGCGCCAAGTGAATTTAACAGAGGGTTAAATACAAGAAGCGCAATCTATACACCATTTGCACAGGCGATTCCCAATGTTCCGGTCATTGACTGTGACAACTGTCTGAAATTCAAGACGGGAAAATGCGGAATCTGTGCGAAAGTATGCCAGGCAGGAGCCATCGACTATGAACAGCAGGACGAAATTGTAACAGAAAAATACGGAGCAATCGTAGTGGCAACTGGATTTGACACGATTAAATTAGATAAATATGATGAATATGCATACAGTCAAAGCCCGGATGTCATTACATCTCTGGAGTTAGAGCGTGTTATGAATGCCGCAGGACCGACACACGGACATTTAGAAAGGCTTTCTGACGGAAAAGCGCCGAAAGAAATCGTATTTGTACAGTGTGTGGGAAGCCGCTGTGCCGATGACAGAGGCAAACCGTATTGTTCTAAGATTTGTTGTATGTATACAGCAAAACATGCGATGCTGATCCGAGATAAGTATCCGGATGTGAATGTTACGGTATTTTATATTGATGTGCGTACACCGGGTAAAAACTTTGATGAGTTCTACCGAAGAGCTGTAGAGCAGTACGGTGTTGACTATATCAAAGGCCAGGTTGGAAAAGTCATTCCTCAGCCGGATGGAAAACTTCTTGTTCAGGCTTCAGATTTATTAGATAATAAGCAGATTTTAAAGGAAGCAGATATGGTTGTGCTTGCAACCGCTATTGAGCCAAATCCAGATGTAAGAAAGATTGCAACGATGCTGACTGCAAGTATTGATACGAACAATTTCCTGACAGAAGCACATGCAAAGCTTCGTCCGGTAGAGTCACCAACAGCAGGTATTTTCTTATCCGGTGTCTGTCAGGGGCCAAAAGATATTCCGGAAACCGTTGCTCAGGCAGGAGCCGCGGCAGTGAAAGCCATTGGACTTCTGGCAAAAGATAAGCTTCTTACCAATCCATGTACGGCACAGGCAGATGAACTTCTTTGTAACGGCTGTTCTACTTGTAAAAATGTATGTCCATATGGAGCAATCACATACGAAGAAAAAGAAGTGAATGACCATGGTATTCGGGAGGTTCGTCGTGTGGCAAATGTCAATAATGCACTGTGTCAGGGATGTGGAGCATGTACGGTAGCATGTCCGTCCGGAGCGATGGATTTACAGGGCTTCTCAAATAGACAGATTATAGCGGAGGTGGATGCAATATGTCGATAGAAAATAAAGAATTTAAACCGAAGATTGTAGCATTCTGCTGTAACTGGTGTAGTTATGCAGGAGCTGATCTGGCAGGAAGCAGCCGTTTAAGCTATCCTGCGGATGTAAAAATTATTCGTGTGCCATGTTCCTGTCGTGTCAATCCGATGTTTATTTTAAGGGCATTTGAGAAAGGGGCAGACGGTGTGATTATGTGCGGATGCCACCCCGGAGATTGTCATTATAGTACAGGTAACTACTATGCAAGAAGACGTATGACACTTTTATTTTCCATGTTGGATTATATCGGTGTAGAGAATGGACGTACGAGAGTAGAATGGGTATCTGCAGCAGAAGGTGTGAAATTTTCAGATACGATGAATGGTTTTGTAGAGAAGATTGTATCTCTCGGAGAAAATGTAAGATTGGGGGATTTAAGATGCAGGAAGTAATAAATCGTGCAAAAGAACTGCTTCGTGACGGAACGGCAGCGCGTGTTCTTGGATGGAAAACCGGCGACCTGCCTTATAATCCGGAACCGGCTTACTTTGAGACGGAAGAATCTTTGAAAGATTTCGTATACAACGGCTTTTGCGGAGCAAATTTAAGCAAATATATGATTGAGGCTTCTAAATTGGAAGGAAAAACGGTGGTTTGTCTAAAACCATGCGATACATATAGTTTTAACCAGCTTATCAAAGAACATCGGGTAGACAGAGAGAAGGCATACATCATAGGTGTTGGCTGTAAAGGAAAGCTGGATATTGAAAAAATAAGGGCACAGGGAATTAAAGGAATTGAGAATATCGAGGGAGCCGGGATTACCGATGAGACAGATATTTTGAAGGTCCAGACCATTTACGGAACAAAAGAGATTCCTTACGCAGACGCTGTGTTGGAGCGCTGTCATGTATGTAAAGGAAAAGAACACATGGTGTATGATGAGCTTATCGGAGAGTCAAAAGATACAAAAGACGGCGATCGATTTGAGGAAGTTGCGAAGATTGAGCAGATGAGTCCGGAAGAGAAATTCGCATATTTCCAGAGCGAACTTAGCAAATGTATCCGTTGTAATGCCTGCCGTAACGTATGTCCGGCGTGCAGCTGCCGCAAATGTGTATTTGACAGTAACAAATTCGACAGCTCGCAGAAAGCAAATGTAGATTCTTTTGAAGAAAAAATGTTCCACATTATACGTGCTTTTCATGTGGCGGGAAGATGTACTGACTGTGGTGAATGCAGCCGCGTATGTCCGCAGGGAATTCCGCTTCATTTATTTAATCGTAAGTTTATCAAGGATATTGATGAACTATACGGAGAGTATCAGGCAGGAGAAGACACAGAAACCAAAGCGCCTCTTACAAATTATACATTTGAAGACGCAGAACCAAGTATTGTAGGAAAGAGGGGATAATGTATGTATAAGATCGCAAAAGAAAATCTGTCCGCATTATTCCAGATGATTGCGGAAGTTCAGGAATTATATCTTCCGGTACGAACTGCCGGACAGACTAATTATGCAGCGTGGACGACGGAGGCAGAGGTTGACCTTGGCACTTTGAAAACAGTGAAATCTGCAAAAGACGCATTCTTTCCACAGAGCGAAGGTTTGTATACGGTGAGAAAAGAAAATAAAAAGATGAAGATTCACCCGGAAGAATTAAAAACACAAGATTTTGTAGTGTTTGGCATGAAAGCCTGTGATGTACAGGGTGTGGAAGTGTTAGACCGGGTATTCTTGTCCGATCCTATTGACAGTTTCTATGCGGCAAGAAGATCTAATGGAACGATTGTGGCAATGGCTTGCCAGGAACCGGAAGAGACGTGTTTCTGTAAGGTGTTTGGCATTGACTGTGCAGAGCCGAAAGCAGACGTTGTTACGTGGATGATTGGAGAGAATATGTACTGGAACTCCGTTACGGAAAAGGGTGATAAACTGACTGAATCCGTAAAGAGTCTGCTTTCTCAAACAGATGAGACACAGGAGCGGGAGGTAGTAGAAACAAAAGAGACGATTCACGCAATCGTAGAAAAACTTCCATATATGAATCTTTCTTTAGAAGGATGGAATGGGGACGCACTTTCTGAGAAGTTTGATTCTCCAATCTGGGAAGAATTATACAAACCATGCCTTGCCTGTGGAACTTGTACTTTCGTATGTCCGACCTGCCAGTGCTATGACATCAAGGATTATACGGCAGGCGAAAGTGTTTCCAGATACAGATGTTGGGACTCTTGTATGTATTCCGACTTTACAATGATGGCACATGGCAATAACCGTACCAGTCAGATGCAGAGATTCCGCCAGAGGTTCATGCACAAGCTTGTGTACTATCCGGCAAACAATGATGGTATGTATTCTTGCGTTGGATGTGGAAGATGTGTAGAGAAATGCCCGGCGGCCTTAAACATTGTAAAAGTTGTGAAAGCATTTCAGAAACAGGGGGATGAAAAATAATGTGTGAATGTAATTGTCATAAAGATTATACACTGGATACGTTGATTCCACAGGTGGGCGTGATCACAGATATTCGTCAGGAAACGCCGGATGTAAAGACATTCCGCGTTAATGCGCCCGAGGGCGGCAAATTATTTGAACATATGCCGGGGCAGTGCGCGATGGTGTGTGTGCCAGGCGTGAGCGAAGGTATGTTTTCCATTACTTCATCACCGACGAACAAAGAATACCAAGAGTTTAGTATAAAAAAATGTGGAAGTCTTACTGATTATCTCCATAGCTTAGAAGTAGGAGACGAGATTACGGTTCGCGGACCGTACGGGAATTCTTTCCCTGTGGAAACAGAATTAAAAGACAGGAACTTATTGTTTATTGCAGGAGGTATCGGTCTTGCGCCTCTTCGTTCTGTAATCAATTATGTGATTGACAATAGGAAGAACTACGGCGACGTGGATATTGTCTATGGTTCCCGCTCGGCAGACGATCTCGTTCAGTTAAAAGAGATTCAGGACGTGTGGATGAAGACCGAAGGAATTAATGTTCACTTAACGATTGACAGAGAACAGGAAGGCTGGAACGGTCATGTAGGATTCGTTCCAAACTTTGTAAAAGAACTGGGATTTGACACCGACAGAACAGCCCTTGTGTGCGGACCGCCGATTATGATCAAATTCGTACTTGCCGGACTTACAGAACTAGGCTTCACAAACCAGCAAGTATACACCACTTTAGAACTCCGCATGAAATGCGGCGTAGGAAAATGCGGAAGGTGCAATATTGGATCAAAATATGTGTGCAAAGACGGCCCAGTATTCCGCTTTGACGAAATCGACGAACTGCCAAACGAGTATTAAGGATAAAGCAGTGACAGGACCGACGGTAAGACAGGGCTGTCGTGCTTGCACGTAAAGAACTGTCTTAATGGCGGTCCGTAAGAGGGCGTGAGCCCGATAGACACGATGGAGCTGTGCGAGAGAGTGTCGTCACTGCGAGTCTAACCAGGCAGTCTTTATAGACATGTGAAACTCAACGGAGATGGAGGGAAACGAAATCGAAGCTGGCTTCGACGAAATCGAGAGTTCAACACATCTTCATCAAGGCTGAGACAGGACGAAAACGAAAGGACGAAAATAACATGGAAAAGATGGTAAACGTATATTTTAGCGGTAAGAAATACAGCGTTCCGGCAGACCTTACCATTATGACTGCAATGGAATATGCAGGTTATACATGGAAAAGAGGCTGTGGCTGCCGTCATGGTTTCTGCGGAGCATGTGCAACCATTTACAGAATCAAGGGAAAGAATGAACTCAAGACTTGCCTTGCCTGCCAGACACAGGTAGAAGACGGAATGTATGTGGCAAGCATTCCATTCTTCCCTACAGATAAGAGAACATATAACATAAACGAGATTAAACCGACACAGCAGATTATGATGGAGTTATATCCGGAAATCTATAGCTGTATCGGATGTAATGCTTGTACCAATTCCTGTACGCAGGATTTGAATGTCATGCAGTATATTGCATATGCACAGCGTGGTGAATTTGAAAAATGTGCAGAGGAATCGTTTGACTGTATTGGATGTGGATGTTGTTCTGTCAGATGTCCGGCCGGAATTTCACATCCACATGTAGGAGTTCTTGCAAGACGTCTCACAGGAAAATACATTGCACCGGAAACACAGCACTTAAAAGAACGAGTGGAAGAAGTGAATGAAGGCGCATTTGACGAGCTGATTGAACAGATCATGCAGAAACCGATTACAGAGCTGCAGGAACTTTATAATAACAGAGAGATTGAGAAATAAGGAGGGCTAGAACGTGAATACACCATATCCAGAATATATGATGGAATCGATTAAGAAGGTAGAGGCTACAAGAGCCCAGCGTATGACGGAAGAGCCAAAACGTCTCACAGCAGACGAAAAAGACGCCCTTCTGAAAGAATTCCATCCAGATTACAACCCCGACGCTTTTGCAGAGATCAAAGTAGGAGCGAACAAAGGAGAAAAAGCGCCTCTTGAACTGGTAAATTTACTTCATTCCACAAGCCGTATTCTGAATGAGGATATTGATATAACCAAAATTGATTATGATGTAGACGTCCTTGTGATCGGAGGAGGCGGAGCCGGCTCTTCTTGTGCCATCGAAGCGCATGACGCAGGTGCGGATGTTATGATCGTGACAAAACTTCGAATCGGTGATGCAAACACGATGATGGCGGAAGGCGGCATTCAAGCAGCGGATAAAGAAAATGATTCTCCGGTACAGCATTATTTGGACGCTTTTGGAGGCGGGCATTTTGCCGGAAGACCGGAACTTGTAAAACGTCTTGTCATGGAAGCGCCGGATGCTATCAAATGGCTCAATGAACTTGGCGTTATGTTTGATAAAGACGAAGAAGGGCGTATGGTTACGACACATGGAGGCGGAACTTCCAGAAAGAGAATGCATGCCTGCAAAGACTATTCAGGCGCAGAGATTATGCGTACAGTGAGAGATGAAGTATTGAATCGCGGGATTCCGGTAGTAGAATTTACTTCTGCGGTAGAACTTCTAAAAGATGAGAACGGACAGGCGGCAGGAGCTGTTCTTCTCAATATGGAAACAGGAGATTACTCTGTTGCAAGAGCAAAAACGGTTGTTATTGCTACAGGTGGAGCAGGAAGAATGCACTATCAGGGATTCCCGACATCCAACCACTATGGAGCAACGGCAGACGGACTAATTCTCGGCTACAGAGCGGGAACGCCGCTTCTTTATCAGGATTCTATTCAGTACCATCCAACAGGTGTCGCTTATCCGGTACAGATTCTCGGAGCTTTGGTGACGGAGAAAGTGCGTTCCGTAGGCGCACAGCTTGTCAATGCGGAAGGTGAAGCTTACATTCACCCGCTGGAAACTCGTGATGTCAATGCTTCCGGTGTAATTCGTGAATGTAGAGAAGGACGAGGCATAGAAACCCCGGACGGACAGAAAGGCGTATGGTTAGATACTCCGATGATTGAACTTCTCGGCGGAGAGGGAACCATCGAAAAGAGGATTCCTGCAATGTTCCGTATGTATATGAAATACGGTATCGATATGCGGAAAGTACCGATTTTGATCTACCCGACACTGCATTATCAAAACGGAGGTCTTGAGATCAACGGAGACGGATTCACGAAAGCAATTCCGAACTTATTAGTAGCAGGAGAGGCGGCAGGCGGTATCCATGGAAGAAACCGTCTTATGGGAAATTCCCTTCTGGATGTTATCGTATTTGGCCGGAATGCAGGTAAGAAAGCGGCGGCAAAGGCAAAGGAAGTAGAACTTGGCAAGATGAACCTCGATCATGTGAAGGCTTATGAAGAGGAATTACAGAATGCGTCTATAGATACAGATACCGTATCTCCGCTTCTTCTTCCAAACTACGCCCGCCATGAAAGATAAAATGTAAGGTTGAGAGAAAGAAGGGTATAAAAGATGGGGATTCTTACATGGTTTCAAGAAAATATCCTGTCCAATACACTGATGATTGTATTTTTAATTGCGGTCATCGGTTACTTGGTAGGAAGTATTAAAATATGCGGAATTGAACTTGGAACAGCAGGAATTTTATTGGTTGCTCTGGTGTTTGGACATTTTGGGTTTGAGATTCCGGATCTTGTGCGGGAACTGGGACTGATTTGTTTCGTAACCAGCGTTGGATTTATTGCAGGGCCCAAATTTTTCCGTAACTTTAAGTTAAATGCAACGTCTTATATTTTATTAGGGCTTATTATTATCGCGGCAGGAGCTCTTACCTGCGCTGGAGTGGTCACCGTTTTTGGAGTACCTACAGAGATCAGCGTAGGCATGATGGCAGGAGCCCTTACAAGTACGCCGGGACTTGCGGCGGCTTTAGAGGCGACAGGTTCTAATGCTGCGTCCGTAGGATACGGAATTGCCTATCCATTCGGAGTTGTAGGCGTGGTTCTGTTCGTCCAGTTGATTCCGAAAATCTTGAGAACAGACATGGCGGCAGAGCGTGCAAAATTCGAGGCTGCGGCAGGAGTGGATGTAGCTGAGTTTAGGAAGACCAGGAAAGAAGAATTGTTCTATGCAGACAGTATGGGATTCTTCCCGTTTTCTCTGGCGATTGCCTTTGGTATCGTTCTTGCGAAAATTCAGATACCGCTTCCGGGAGGAGCAGTGTTCTCTCTTGGAACTTCCGGGGGACCTCTGATTGCCGGACTGATTTTAGGACATTTTGGAAAAATCGGAAAACTTAGTGTAAAAGTAGAGAAACATGTGCTAGAATGTTTACGAGAGTTTGGATTGGCGCTGTTTCTAATCGGAGCAGGCGTGCAGGCAGGCGCAGGATTTGTGGAAATCTTAAAAGAGCAGGGGGTACTTCTCTTTGTATATGGCGCGTTAATGACGCTCATTCCTATGCTGCTTGGATATGTGTTTGCCGCAAAGGTTTTAAAATTAAGTATTTTCAATACCCTTGGTTCTATCTGCGGCGGTATGACCAGTACGCCGGCGCTTGGAACTTTAATTCGTGTTACGGAGACTGACGATGTGGCAAGTGCATATGCGGCGACGTATCCGGTGGCGTTAGTCATGGTTGTGCTGGCATGTCAGTTTATAGGGATATTCTTATGATACCAGGATTGTGAGAGTGCAAAGCACGAAACAATCCGTAGGTATCATAGTTAGGGAATTTTGAACCCCATATTTTTTATAAAAGAGATATGTTTTTAGGAGGTAACGTGAAATGCGTGAGATTCAAGTACAGCAGATTACAGATGTTGTAGAGAAATTATGTATTGAAGCAAACCAGTATCTTCCGGAGGACGTGCAGTGCGCCATCAAAGACTGCCGCGCCTGCGAGGACTGGGAGATTGCTCAGGGTGTGTTAGATAATATTATTACAAACTTTGAAATTGCAAAGGATGAGAATGTGCCAATCTGTCAGGATACGGGTATGGCGTGTGTATTCCTCGAGATTGGGCAGGACATACATTTGGTTGGCGGCAATCTTTCCGAAGCAGTAGACGAGGGTGTCCGTCGTGGATATGACAAAGGCTACCTTCGTAAATCTGTAGTGGGAGATCCGGTTCGACGTGGAAATACTGGAGATAATACACCTGCAATGCTCTACACAGAGATTGTTCCGGGAGATCAGATTAAAGTAACCGTAGGTCCGAAAGGCTTTGGAAGTGAAAATATGAGTCAGATTCGTATGTTCAAACCATCCGCCGGACTTCAGGGCATTAAAGATTTTATTGTTGAAGTGGTGGAGACGGCGGGGCCGAACCCCTGTCCGCCAATGGTAGTGGGCGTTGGTATCGGAGGAACGTTTGACAAAGCGGCTCTTCTTGCGAAGAAAGCGCTTATGCGCCCGATTGACTCCGAGAATCCCGATCCATATTATGCAGATCTTGAGAAAGAAATGCTTGAGAAAGTAAATGAGCTTGGAATCGGACCACAGGGATTCGGAGGCAGGACGACGGCGATCGGACTTAATATCGAAACATTACCAACTCATATTGCAGGTATGCCATGTGCAGTCAATATCAACTGCCATGTTACACGTCACAAAACGGAGGTGATCTAAATGGCAGTAAGAAAGATTACATTACCACTTACAGAAGAATTGGCAAAGACACTGCATGCAGGAGACAGCGTGTTAGTGACAGGTACGATTTATACATCCAGAGACGCGGGACATAAGAGAATGTGTGAAGCCTTGGCAGAAGGAAAAGAACTTCCCTTTGATCCCATGGATGCTACGATTTACTATGTAGGGCCGACTCCGGCAAAACCAGGAAACGTGATTGGTTCCGCAGGACCGACAACAAGCGGCCGTATGGACGCTTATGCGCCGACCATGATGTCTGTGGGAGCGAGAGGAATGATTGGTAAGGGCGCACGTCTTCCGGAAGTGGTAGACGCCATGAAGAAACATCATGGTGTTTACTTTGGAGCAATTGGCGGAGCAGGTGCGCTTCTTGCAAAATGTATCAAAAAAGCAGAGCTTATCGCATATGAAGATCTGGGAGCAGAGGCTCTTCGGAAATTGTATGTAGAAGATATGCCGTTAGTTGTCATTATTGACAGCGAGGGCAAGAATCTTTACGATGATGGACGTAAGGCATATCTTGATACAAAGAATAAATAAAGTAAAGAGAGGCACGTATGCAGTTTATAAAAGATGATATTTCAACCATTGACAAAAACCATATGCCGATACCTTGGCATTCTTTCACGAATGAAAAGGATAACACGCCGGCCGAAGCGGCATCTTTGAATGAGAAATCTACGGTGGTTGCCCGTATTGGATTCATGCTTCTTTCCTGCGGAACAGGAGCGTTTCGGGTGAGAAGTTCTATGAATCAGATTGCAAAAGCACTGGGGATTACTTGTTCAGCGGATATAGGTCTGGTGTCACTGGAGTGTACGTGCATGGACGAAGGAAAAAGCCGTACTCAAGTCATGACTCTTACCAGTACAGGAGTAAATACAGCGAAACTAGCGAGATTAGAGCAGTTTGTGCAAGATTTTCCAGAGAAATATAATCAAATGTCTGTGGAAGCAATTCACCAGAAACTGGATGAACAAGATCAGATAAAGGATGGATATAAACCGTTAACATTAGGACTCGCTGCAGGATTTGCCTGCAGCGGGTTTACCTTGCTTTTAGGCGGCGGCCCGATTGAAATGTTATGTGCGTTTTTTGGCGCCGGAATCGGAAACTATTTAAGAGTACAGTTAATACACAGAAGATATACATTGGCGCTTCAAGTGGTGGCAGGCGTTGCGGCGGCATGTCTTGTGTATACAGCTTTACTTCGGGCGCTGGAGCTGGCATTTGGAATATCGTCAAGCCACGAAGCCGGATATATATGCGCCATGCTTTTTATCATCCCTGGATTCCCATTTATTACCAGTGGAATTGACCTTGCCAAACTGGATTTAAGATCTGGAATCGAAAGGTTTACTTATGCGGCGCTGATTATTCTTGTATCCACATTGACGGCGTGGATTATGGCAGTAACGTTTCAGTTAAAGCCTAATGATTTCCTGTCTCTTGGTTTAGGTGCAGGAGTGCTGGCTGTATTTCGGTTTGTGGCAAGTTTCTGTGGGGTGTTCGGGTTCTCCATTATGTTTAGCAGTCCTTATAAGATGGCGTCTATGGCAGGAATTATTGGGGCAATAGCGAATACGTTAAGATTGGAACTGATTGATTTGGCCGGAATCCCCCCGGCGGCAGCCGCATTTTCCTGCGCATTTTTGGCAGGAATCTTAGCGTCTCTTTTAAAACCGTCCTACGGGTATCCGAGAATTTCGATTACGGTTCCGTCTATTGTCATTATGGTGCCGGGAATGTATCTGTATAAAGCAATTTATAATATGGGAACAGGAGTTATTATGGACGCGTCCCACTGGTTCACAGAAGCGGTGCTTATTATGGCGGCGCTTCCGTTGGGACTTATTTTTGCCAGAATTTTGACCGATAAAGAATTTCGATATTCGATTTAAGAGATGAAGCAGTCAGTAATGGCTGCTTTTTCTATGTTATTGTTTTTTTCTTGTGTTATAATGAAGAGAACCTATGAACCAAAGAAAAATGGAAGGTATCAAATTATGCTGATGATGTATTTGAGTACAATCAGTACCCAGGAAGAAAAAAACAAATTTGAACAACTATATCATACTTATGAGCGGAAAATGTATGCAGTAGCATATAAAATTCTAAAAAATCCGGAAGATGCAGAGGACGTTGTACATGACAGCTTCCAGGCGCTAATTGAAAATTTGGATAAAATTCAAGAAATTCACTGTCACAAAACATGGAACTACATAGTTACTATAGTTAAGAACAAGGCAATCACGCGTTATAACAAGAAGAAAAAGTATACGACAGGGGAACTTGAGGAGGAATATTTTCAAGAAGAATCTTCGGAAGATTCCCCGGTCTACGAATATGTGGAAAAACAAGAGACTGCTGAGATTGTAGCGAAGCTGATTCTTGAGCTTCCAGAACAGTACCGCTATGTAATATATCTGTATTATTATAATGAGCTTCCTTTTGCAGAAGTTGCAAAGACGCTGGAGATTACAGAAAGCAATGCAAGACAGATTGCCAATAGAGCAAGAAAGCTTCTGGAGAAACGACTACGGGAAAGGGGGATTACGCATGGATAAAACGATATTGACGGAAGAATTATTGAAAGAAGCAGTAAAAATCGCCTGCCATACAGAAGATGTCCTTTATGAGAATGAGATAAACAATTGCACTCATCGGTTTTCAAGGAAGTACAAAAAGAAGATGAAGAAACTGACGGCATATGCAGAACAGTCGGAATGTCAATGTGAATCACATCCGATTATCTATAGAGTTCCAAAGAAACGTTATCTTCTGATTGCAGCTATCGTTATTATGATGGCCTCTATGACAGTTGCAGCGGTAGAACCGATTCGAGAGAAGGTCATGCAGTTGATAGAGAAGTGTTTCCCGGAGTATACAGATTTTAGTTTTCGTGATCTTACCGGGAAGAGCGCGTGGGAATATGAACTTCCGGATAAGATGGAAGTTCACAAACTGACTTATGTACCGGAGAATTATAAATTTGCTGAAGAGGATTTTGACGAAACTTTTTATATCTATGAATGTGCATATGTCAATGAGGATGGCTATACGCTGTGGTATGATCAGACTGCCATTAAATACTCAGATGCAATCATATCGTCAGACGGGAAACCCGCTCAAATCATATCAATTAAAGGGAAAGAAGCATATTGGATAAGTGATAAATATGGCGGAAATTCTATTATATATGTAAGTGGAGATTATGTTTATACATTAAGTGCAGATGAAAATATTCAAGTATTGACGGAAATTTTTGAAAAAAATAAAAATATTCCGTAATTAAGTGTCACAAATACCTCTCTTGGTTGTTACTATAGATAAACAATCAAGGGAGGTATCTTTATGTACAAAAGAATCAGGAATGTAGTAGTAACAGTTATTTTATGTGTGAGCGTGATGGCATTGCCGGTTTCAGCGGTTGAGCCACAGGAA
Source organism: uncultured Dorea sp. (assembly GCA_910578495.1). GTDB lineage: Bacteria > Bacillota > Clostridia > Lachnospirales > Lachnospiraceae > Dorea_D. Next base: position 24,817 of record CAJTRE010000003.1, on the reverse strand, counting down.
ATGGAAAGAAGCGGAATTCAACTGATGAGTGTTGACACGCGGAAAAATATTGTTACATTGAATGTTTCTAAAGGGAAGGCGGCATGCGTGGCAAGAGTGAGAAATAAAAGTTCCAAGTTAATTACAATAAGCATGAGTTTACAGAAGTATTCTGCTGGGAGGTGGAAAACTATAAAATCCTGGAGCGGAAGTAAAACAGGAATGAGCTATGTACTTACGAGAACGGCATCTGTGTCTAAAGGTAAATATCGGGTAAAAGCAGTAATGAGAAGTGGAAGCGACACGATTACCCAATACAGTCAGACGGTTAATTACTAAGGAGGAGAAGAGATGAGGGATCAATTGTGGAAAAAGATAACATCATGGATTTTGATTTTGACAGTGGCTTTGACTTCATTGTCATTAGACAATCTGACGGTATATGCAGAAGAAACTGTACAGACGAAAGACACAGAGTATATGGAAGAGGAATCGAAACTGACGGCAGACAGCAGTGAAATGAGCGCTGAAGAATATGACGTAGATAAATCGGACGCCATGCTGGAAGAAAATACAGAGACGTCTACTACCTTTGATGTGGGTGATGACAAGAAGATGACTGTATTTTATGAAGAGCCGGTTCGTTATGAGGATGAAAACGGGGAACTTACCGATTATGATCCATCTCTTACCAAGATACAGAGCGATGAGACAATGAATAATGAAGACCTCTCAGGATATGCTTTTGAAAACACTCAGGGAGATAATAAACATTATTTTCCGGAAGAGTTGTCGAAAGAAGCGCCGATTATCATGGAAAAAGATGATTATTCTATCAAGCTGAATCCGACAGAAGAAGTAACGGAAGTAACTGCAAAAAAAGAGGAATATACAAACGGATATGAGGAATCCGCAGATACACTTCTGAAAGCCGAATATGAATCCGAAGAATCAAAGACAACCTATTCTTATACATCCAGTGAATCCGGAGTAAAAGAAGAGATTATTTTAAAAGAAAGACCGGAAGATAATACCTTCACTTATGACCTGCAATTAAAGGGAATGACGCCCAGAAAAAATGATGCAGACGAAGGTATTACGTTATATGATGAGAATTCCGGGGAAATTGTAGGTGTTATTGCGCCTCCAAATATGAACGATGCATCAATGGAAGCATACAGTGAAAAACTGACAAGCAAACTGGTAAAAGATGAGAAAGAAGAAGGTCTATATCATGTGGCTATAACAGCAGACAGAAAGTATCTGGATGCACCAGAGAGAAAGTACCCGGTAACGATAGATCCTACCGCTTCCTGGGTAGGAAGATCCGACATTGGAGATACTTACGTATTAAGTGGTTCTACTTATAAAAACTACAATTTTTACGGTAACTCTATTATAGTGAATGCCGGTAAAGGATCTAAGGGTATATTTCGTACTTACATGAAATTTATTGATCTTACGACGAAAGTAAAAGGATACTATGTAGACAGTGCAGTTTTGAAACTCTACGAAACAGGCAACAGCAACAGCGGTCAGACTGTTCAGGCGTATCGTGTAAAAGAAAGCTGGAAGTGTAATGAAATCAACTGGACGAACCGGCCGGGATACGACACTCTTTACAGCAGTGTAAAATCTACAGGTAAATATAAAACAGCGCGCAGTCTGAATCTGACATCCTTTGTGAGAGGTCTGGCAAAAGGTTCGATTAAAAACTACGGAATTATGTTAAGAGGAGCTGATGAGACAGGACATTATTGTGAATTTGTAGGATCAAAGCATACGGCTGCATCTTTACGTCCTAAATTGTCAGTGGTATATTACGATAAACCAACAGCGCCGTCTTCTGTAAGCGTTTCACCACAATATGTAAAAAAAGGCAGCAAGCTTACGGTTAATTGGGCAGGCATCAGTTCAAAATCATTGGCATATACTCAATACCGGATTGCGGCGTATGATCCTGCAACAAAGAAGGATACAAGAACGTCTATTGCATATTCGTCCAATACAAAACTTAAAAATGTGGCAAGCGGTTCACTGGCGATTCCGGCAAGTACATCATGGAACGACGGCGCATGGAGAATCTATGTCAGGGGCGTGGACAGCGGAGGACTCGCAGGAGGAGAAAAAGGAGCCGTTTTCTATATTGACGGAACACCTCCGGCTCTTTACCAGCCGGTGATAGAACCAGCAAGCAGTGCGGCCAGTCCGGCTTCTGTGACAACGCCGAAGATTAAGTGGGGCGGAGCTTCCGACAAAAACTTTTTGCGGGTACAGTGTAAAGTGGATAATGGTAAGTTTGTATCCATGGGAACGACAGCCAGCGGCACATATACTGTGCCGGCAGGGGCAATCATTGGAGATGGTCTGCATACAATTACCGTACAGGCATTAGATAAAGCCGGAAATATTAAAGAACATAAATTGAATTATTATTACAAAGAAGAGTGGAAAGGCTTTGGCGAATATCTTCCAAAATCCGGTACATTGTCTGTCAGAAAGGATTATGGAAAGACAATTATCAGTTGGGAAAATACGAAACCGCTCAGTGATTCCGTCTATTACCGGATTCATCGTGGAGAGACGAAAGATTTTAAAACGTCGGAGAATACGGTTTGTCTGCCCGAAAGTGACAAAAGGACATTGGACGGACATGAAAGTCGGAACCGGAAAAGACTATTATTACAGGCTTGAAATTATCAAGACAGATTCGGCAGGGAAGATTGATTATCAAGTATCGGTAGAACAGGTATTGACCATCAAAGATCCGGTATTATCAAGTCAGAAAGAGAAAACAGGAGCAAAAGAATATCTCGGATATTATAGTTATTCTACGCCTTCCGGAAATGGAACCGTAGAGAGCAGCGGCGGAAATATGACCTATACACAGGAAGACGCTGCACTTCCGTCCAGTCAGCTTCCATTCGAAGTGACAAGAGTTTATAACAGCCAGTGTAAACAGTCCGGAATATTTGGACAAGGCTGGAGTGATTCTCTTCACAGAGAGTTGACAGAAGGAGCCGGTGGAGCTATCTATTACCAAGAAAGTGACGGCAGTGTGTACACCTTTGAAAAGAGCGGAAGCGCTTATATATGTAAAGAGAGTAAGGATTATACGCTGCAGTCAGAAGACACTGTCGAAGGAAATAGCGTTGAATATGAAGAACATGACTTATCCAGTATGTTTATAGGAACGGACGAATATGTCATTGAGGATGAAGAAGAAACCGAAGATGAAGTCTTAGAACAGGAGCATAAATATACTGTCAAATCCAAAGACGGATGCCTTCATCGTTTTAACCAAGATGGACAATTAGTTGCAACTGTGGAACCGAATGGAACATTTCTTGTATATGAGTACCGCGCAGACGGACGGCTGGAATCGGTGAAAAATAATGTGGGGAAAGCCATTACAGTTACCTATAACAAAGAGGGAAAAGCAGAAACCATATCATTGCCGGACAAAACAAAACTTGTCTATACCTATCAAGGCGGAAAACTTACAGAGATGAAACACTGCTCCGCAGATGGCAAAGACAGTGTGTCTTATTCCTATACATATGCGGGAGATGTTCTTACCAGTGTTACAGACGGTAAAGGTCAGAAGTATGAGATGACTTACGGCAAAGACAAGGTTGTAAAAGTAACCTATCCGAATCAAGAGTCATATCATTTGAATTATCAAGACGGTACGACTTCAGTTACAAAGAAGAATAAAGACGGAGCGGATATCTATACGACAACAGTGTCTTACGATACGAAGTCTGGTAAGAAGTTAAAGGAAAAAGATGCGGACGGTAATGTGACGGAGTATCGCTATGAATATAGTAAAAATCCACTTCTGGTAACAGGTACAACCAAGAAAACCGAATATGAACAACTGGTAGATGGCAAGATTATTCTGAAAGAACAAGAACAGAAAACAACCATAACATACGATGATAAAGAGAATATCACGAAAGAAGTATCAGAGGATGGGACAGAGACAGACTATACGTATCTGAAAACAGAACAGGCGACAGAGTGGAACTGTGATCAGCCTACTCATGTGGAGTCTACGACAGACGGCACGATAATTAGTTCCGAAAAGACTACTTATGACGGTGACGGTAACGCATTAAAAGAAACAGATGATACAGACAAGAAGAATGTATCGACAACAGAAAATACATATGATGCCACAGGAAATATGACGGCCGCAGTGACACAGGAGAATGGAATTACAACTTCCAAAGACCAGTATACCTATGATTCTGATGGAAATGTACTGAATGAAAAGACGCAGAGCGCAGATGTAAAAACGGAGGATACCAGTGTCTATGACGATATGGGGCGTGTATTAAAAAGTACGGATGAAAAGACCGGAGAAGTAACAGAATATAAGTACGATTATCTGGGAAGAGAGATTCAGAAGAAGATTACGTTAAATGGAAAGACACAGACAAGCACCTCTGCCTATGACGCCAATGGAACATTGATTTCAGAGACGGATACGGAGGGTATTACAACTACATATAAGTATGATGTATTAAACCGGGTAGTTGAGCGCACCGTAAGCAAAGGCGATTCCATAACATACCAGACATCCTATGGCTATGAGGATATTACAGTACAGGATATGGCCGGAGAGCGGACGATAAAAAATGCGTATGTAGAGAAAGAAAACTATCCGGACGGAAGCACATCTTCTGAAAAGTATTATGATGCTAACGGTAAAGTAGTCAGAGAAAAGGCAGACGGTATCTACAAAGATTACAGCTATGATAAGAGTGGAAATCAAATCGGCGCTTATACAAATGGAGTAAAGGCAGGCGAAAAAGCAGGAAAGCGGACAATTACACTGTATGACGCAAAGGGAAGACAGACACATACAATCATAAATCCGGTGGTAAGTGATCATGGACTTATCGTGGATGAGAAAAAGACGATTGTTCAAGCAAAAGAATACGATGAGAAAGATAATCTCTCGAAGGAGACGGATGCCCTTGGTACTGTGACAAAGTATTCGTATGATGATTCCGCAAGAATTACAGAGATTGTTCAAGATGCGGGAAAAGAAGAAATTGTAACAAAAGCAGAATATAAGACGGACGAAGAATCTCAGCAGAATACAACGATTATTACGGATGCAGCCGGGCATAAGAGTGTGGAGATGACAGACGCCGCCGGACTGACAAAAAGAACAGAAGATACGGGAGATAAGGCCGAGGAAAGTATAGCTACTTCTTATGAGTATGACAGCAGAGGGAATCAGACAAAGACAGTCTATGAAAGCGGGGATTATCGGACAGATGAATATGATAAGAGGAATCTTCGGATAGTTTCTAAAGGGTTTGACACCAATGATAAGCAGACATTACAGACCGAGTACACATATGATGATCAATACCGTCAGATTAAAATGGTGGACTTAAAACTGTCGGATGGTGCGATGACACCATATCGTTATACATATACCGGTTATGATGGTTTCGGAAGAACAGCGTGGACAGCAGAGGTAAACAAAAACAGCGGACCGTCTGAGGAAGAAATCAAGGCACACAAGATTCATTTTTCCTATGATGCAGAAGATAAAGTTACGGCAGTTACCTATGCACTGTCAGAAACAGGCGCCGTAGAAAGTTTACACTTTGCTTATGATTCCAACCGCTGGCTGAAATCGGTACATGCAAAACTAAAAGGAGAAGAAGAGAAGAAAGCGGTACGCACTTATGAGTATGACAAACTCGGAAAAGTGGCAGTTATCAAAGAGTATCCCGACTTCGCCGCAGGTTCCGATACTTGTATCGCTAAAACCTATACCTATAATGAGCAGGATCTGGTAAGCTCTATGGTGTACAAAAAAGGAGATACACTGCTGGAAGAATACGCATATGAGTATGATAAGAACGGCAATATCATCAAAAAAGAGGAGAAAAATCTTACACCGAAAGCAGAAGCCAATCAGACACACGTTACCAAAGAATATACGTATAATGCATTAGGTCGGCTTGTAAAGACAGAAGAGACAGATCATAAAAATAAAGATGCAAAGACAACCATTGCTTACCAATATGATAAAGCAGGAAATCGAATTAAGAAAACAGAAGGAGAAGAAGAGACATCTTATACATACAACGGGTTAGATCAGTTATTGACGGCAGTTACGAAACAGGAAGATAAGCCGAAGCATCAGATTTCTTATGAATATGATATGAATGGAAATCAGATAAAGGAGACAGACGCCGAAACAGATACTATCGTTGTGAACGAATATGATACTGAGAATCGGTTGAGTAAAGCAACGGTAAGTCAACAGGGAAACTCCCTTGTACAAGAGAACCTGTATAATGGAGACGGACAGCGGATTCAGAAAAAAGAGGGCGCTCAGGTTACAAACTACTTCTATCAGGATGAGGTTGTATCCTATACTACAGGTGCAAATACAGAAGAAAAATCCATACAGAATCTTCTGGGACTGGAAGGCAATATTATCACCGCAGAGCAAAAAGGAAATAATACTGCTGATGCCTACACATATTTCCTGTATAATAAAGATATACAAGGCAGCACTACAAGTATTCTAAATAAAAACGGCACAGGGGAACTTTCTTACGAATATGATGATTTCGGCGAAACACAGATTCATGGCGAGAGCATTCTTCAGAATGAAATCTGTTACACAGGCGGAATCTATGATAAGAGTACCGGACTTTATTACCTGAACGCCAGATATTATGATCCAGAAAATGGAAGATTCTTGAGTCAGGATACTTACAGGGGTGAATTGAATGAGCCGGATACACTGCATTTGTATGCGTATTGTAAGAATGATCCGATTAACTATGTAGATCCAAGCGGGCATGATGCTATTGTTTTGAAATCTAATTTTGTGTCTGAAAAAGTTGGTCATATGGCAGTTTTAGTACAAAATAATAAAAAGTGGTATTATTTTAGTTGGGCAGGTGAAGGTTATAAGACGCCTCAAATGGGAAAGAAAGCTGATCCCAAGAGTGTTAAGGGGAAAACGGTATATCAATATATTAATGAAGATTTTAAAAGAGGAAAGGGTAGTGCAAAATATAGAAAATATATTTATATTAAAGGAAATTTCTCTAAAGCATATAGTTATATAAAAAAAGTGAAAGCAAAAAAAACTGCTTATAAATATTATGACATTGCTACAGTGAATTGTGCATGGATGGCAATACAAGTTTTACGTCAGGGGGAAATTGGTTCATCTAGAAATAATAAACTTAAAAATATGCAATATAAAAGTCATAAATTTTATTCTCCTAAATATAAGAACGGAATACATTTAAAAAAACAAATTATTCCTAATAAAGCACTTGAGAAAATAGGGAAGATTTTCAATACATCAATTAAAAAGGTTAAATAAAAAAACAGCCATATTGAGATAAAAACAATATGGCTGAAAATAAAAGGAGGATAGTAGCGTATGAGAAAAAGGATAAAAAGAATCTTTCGTATGGGAATGGTATTCATAACAATAATGTTAAGCTTGCAGATGGTACGTTTTGCAATAGAAACCTTTGGTTACACACCATCAGGCAATCAAAAAGTATCCGGAAATTATAGACACTATGTTACGGACGAATGCTTTCATCCATATAGTGAAGAGAATTATATCGGGAATAATGTTCTGGTACATAAAAAGAATGGATTGTCTACGTTTCCGTTTGTTTTTGGTGATAGACTATACTTATATGATATTGAGAAGGAATCTTTTACATTTGTTGCAGGTGCATGGCTGCCATTTACAGAGATTGGTACTCTTTTCATGACAGCAGAAAATAAGATATATTATACAATTCCGGTTTGGACTGATGGGAGTACGGGTGGAAATATGTATTGTACAGATTTGAATACCAAGAGAACAACTAAAATTCCGTATGATATTAGTTATTACATAAGGGAAGAAGGAGCAGTTTATAAGAATAAATTATATTACAGAAAAGAAGATATTGACGAAGACAAAGAGTATAGAACAAAGGACTATGGGATTATATTTGCTGCAGATTTAGATACTCAGAAAGAAGAAATTTTCAAAAAAGGGGAAATAGAGTTTTTCAAGATTAAAGGAAATAAAATGTATTGCTATGATCGAAAGAAAAAGGAATTAAGCATTATAGACCTTGACTCAGGGAAAGAAACAATAAAAAAGTCATCTGAAAAAGAATATAAAATGATAGCCTATAATTACACAGAACGAAAAGGGAAAGTGTACTATGATGATGAAAAATATCATGTGAAGCAGATTGATCTTGAGAACAATACGGAAAAGATTATTATTGATCTACTGAGAGAGAAACCCTTTCAGTACAACAAAGAATATCAGGAAAATTTGTGGCCGGCAATTAGCTATTGTGATGACTATATTGCAATAGAGAATTATTATTATTCAGATTATGAAAAAGGAGATCATACGAATCTGTTTATTTACGATTATCATGGAAAACTATTACAAAAGAAACAGTTGTGGTAATAGGATGAGATATGAATGGAACGGGGTGTAAAAATGAGAAAGATTATAATATGCTTTTTTATGGCGCTGCTTTTTCTTTCAGGATGTGGAAATAAGGAAGAAAAAAGAGCTGGTCTGGAGTTATATTTTGCTATTGATAGCGGGAATCTTCAAGGTGTCAAAGATGTACTAAAAGACAGTGAGATAAACTTGGAGAAACTTCCATACAAAGAATTTACAAACTTTCGCGAGGAAGAATCAAGGGCGTTAGGCTATGCTCTTGATAGTGACTCTCCCAAAAGTGCTGAAATTGCAAAGTGTTTGATTGATGCAGGTGCAGACGTTGAGAGCAAGGGAGATGAGGGTATTACATACGTGGGCTATGAAAGTTCTGTGACAGACGGAGAAGCGGACAAATTAAAACTGTTACTGGAAGCCGGGGCAGATCCGACAGTGGAGGATGATAACGGGTACAGCGCTATAGAACATTCCGTATCCAAAATGGACGATCGTCTATATGAATGGAAAGAAATAGAACTATTGATGGATTATGGAGCACAGCTTACCGATAAAGCGTTGGAAGTTCATATAGATAATCATGGATATTTGTTCGGGAAGAAGATGGTTGAAGATATAAAGGGACGGGGAAAGAAAACTGGACTGAAAAAGGATGTAGAATATGCGCTGTGCGGAGAAAGTGAGAAACTTTTAGAATATTTAAAGCATCATAAGGTATCAGATAAAGATGTGGTTCTCAGATATGCGGCGGCAAACTGCAATGTACAGGCACTTCAACAACTAAAAAAAGCCGGATGTAACCTTGCGAAAGAAGAAGATACAAATATCGGCTGGATCAATCCGTTATATATTGCATCCAGATATAACGAGGATGAGAAAGTGGTAGAATATCTGCTGAATGAAGGGGTGAATCCCGACATGAAAGGAAATGATGATGAGGATTTTTATAGACATAATGCCCTGACAATGGCGGCAATCGGCGGAAAAGAGCGAAATATAAAGATTCTGAGAAAATGGGGAGTTAAATGGCGGAGAAAAGAACTGGATCTAGGTGATACATGGGTGGAAGTGTGCAGGGAAGGAACGGCGAAGTCTGTTAAAGTGCTTTTAGATGCGGGATTTGAGCCGACTGCGGCAGAAATTATGGAAGGTTATGGTTCTGCAAATGAGGAAACGCTGGAAGGTCTGCTTCAATATCAGATTCCATATAATCAAGAGTATATGAGAGATGGCGAATCACATACCGGATTCAGTGAGATGTGCTATATGCATCCGAAACAGGCATTTGAAATCTATAAAAATGAAGAGAATATAAAGCTGACGGAAGTTGAATTGGAAAGCATATTTTTAGAGTATAATGAGGACTTTATCCGCTATCTTGCTGAACACGAGGAGAGACAGGACGGGTATTTCTTAAAGCAGGCATTAAAAGCCGCCATAAATAACGGGGATTATGAGATGGTTAGATATCTCGTGGAAAAGGGAGCGGATTTGAATACTCCTGTAGAAGATGATAAAGATGATTCTTATACAGTTATGCATGTGGCGGCACAGGCAAGTAGTAAAACTATTCTAAATTATTTAATAGAAAAAGGCGGAGATATGAACGTGAAAAATAGTGACGGAGAAACGCCGGAAGAAATAAAGAAGATGTGTGATAAACAGATAGAAGAGTTGGTATAGGAGCGATTATGTTATACGGATTGGAGTTTTTTTACTGGGATGATGAACCTACAAATGATGACGAGGAAGTGTTAGGAGTTTACTCATCCTATGAATTGGCAAAAAAAGCAATGAAAGAGTATTTGGAGTATCCAAGGTTTAATGGAAAAGAAGAGGCATTTTTCATTGTCGAATATGAGATAAATGAGGAAATAAGTACTTGGAAAGAAGGATTTATTTCTTAGTTCAAAGTAAAGAAAGAATTTTTGAGGTGAATAAGGATGTATGTATATTTATTGTTACATGATCATGGCGCAAATATAAAAGTGATCGGGTATTTCAGCAGTTGGAAAAAGGCGAGACAAGTTATGAAAAAATATCGTTCGTCTGTTATTGGATTCAAGGATTATCCTACTTATTTTTTTATTAAGAAAACGCGTGTGAATAAAGGGCTTTTGTAGAAGTTATTGGGAGCAGGCTGGAAATGTCAAAAAATATTAATTTGTTTGAACCATTTTTTAAGTTAGATGAAAAACAAGAATTAGCATTGAAAAAGCTGTCGAATGAAAAAATTTATGAACTGTTAAAAATGGATTTTAATGAAGAGCAGTTTGTTGTTTTATTTGCGTTGGCTTGGTTTAATTTGGAAGATGACTATATGAAAAATATCGAGAACTTCTATTGTGAATCATCGAAGGAAAAAGATTATTTTTTAGACATATTACATTTGGGAGAAAAGTATATGGGAAAAAATATAAAATTTCTTTTGATAAAATCCTATATTTTTTGTACTTGTGATTTTTATTTTTGGAATGATGAAAATACCATTTCTGACAGATTTGAAATAAAAGAAAGGAAGATTCTTCAAGAGTTATATCAAAAATATTCTGATGAGTTTGCAGTTTGCTTTTTTTATATATTAGTGAATGGAACAAAAAAACAGATGAAAAAATTACAAAAAAATATGCAAGTACAAATAAAAAAATTATTTCCGAGGAATACAGAATTGGATAAATACTTCCTTATGTTTTAGTAGTTTACTCAACTTTCCTGCCAAATATGTCGGTGGAAAAGTTGAGTAAATAAGTAAATGAAGAACTGGAATAGAGATCATTTATAGAAAACAAATTTTTATTTTGTATATGAGATATGACTATACGGCAGAAGTAAGTGATGACGGATACTGGAAAGTTTATTTGATTCCGGATACAAAAGGCTATATAGGATATTTGGTTTATCTGGGAGATGCGGCAGGTGTCGCATCTCCCGGTAAAAAAGAACTTTCAAGATCTTCAAAAGACGATTTGAATGAAGAGAAAATTATAGAATTAAGATATGTTTCAAATGGAATAGAAAATATTGATTATAATCCGTCTAATAAGAATAGATCTCGTTTGATGGATTTATTAACTTTGACAGAAGGGCGGATTTTGCCCGATTTACAATTTTATGAAGTTTGGGCCTCGGAGTATTCAGATACAGAGCTAGACTTATATCTGGAAATCATCTGGGAAAAGGGCGGAAAAAGAAAAAAGTCTACACTGTCAGCCAAATATGATAGATTCAACATACATAAATATTGGGGATTGTATCTGGATTACACATGGAAGAGAGATATGGGGATTGAGTAAAGGATTTTATTACTTGAATGTCAGATAGTATAAGATAGGAAATAGAAACGATTATAAGAGTACATTTTGATTTAGAGAGTTGGTGGATATATGAAAATATTAAGTGACATTTTATTAATTATTGGTGTGAAGAAAAATAAAATATCTTTAGTAAGAAAAAGTCTTGAGCATGGGGCAGATGTCAACTGGTGGAAGAGGTTTGGCATAAATATATTGTATCCAGTGATTAAAAATGGAAACGAACGATTGTTGGAACTTCTGATAAAATATGGTGTTGATTTAAAGTGGCATGAACATGAAAAAGATAAGATTGCACCATTAGCATATGCTTGCAGATGTGGAAATGCGCCAATGATTAAAATGTTCGTAGACACAGGTTACAATCTTAACTGTAAAGAAGCAAATGATATATGTCAGGAGCTGGCAGCCAGAGACAGATTTTATACACTAAAGTACTTATTGGAACATGGGCTGAATATTAACATACCAGTCTGTGAAGAGCGAACAGGACTCCATTGGGCAGTTCAAGAAGGGTATATGAGAATTGTAAAGTTACTTGTTGAGAATGGTGCTGATGTGAATGTTTTAGATGATTATGACTCGCCCCTTAGACTTGCATGTGGAGACGGAAAGTTTGAGATGGCTAAATATTTACTGGAGAATCATGCCTTAGTTGATTTGGCAGTAGACGATACCCCTTTGATTATTGCAAGTTGCGTAGGATATATGGAGATTATTAAACTATTGCTGAAATATGGAGCTGATATTAATTGGAAGGATAAAGATGGGAGATCTGCGTTATTTTTTGCGAAAGCTCATAGACAGAAGGAAGTTGTACAATTTTTGATTGAAAACGGGGCAGATACAGAACTTGTGGACAAGTTTGGGATATCCATACAGGATTTGGACAAGAAAAGTATGAGAAAAAAGGCAATTTGGGATTTGAATTGATGTGAGGGAGTTGCAGAATGAGTGATTTGAAAATATTTACAGAAAATGTAGAACAAGCAGCGCTTGATCAGATTAACAGTTTGCTTGAACAACCGGCTTTTGCGGAGTGCAAAGTAAGAATAATGCCGGATGTACACGCCGGAAAAGGATGTGTTATTGGATTTACGGCAAATTTAGGAGACAAAGTAATTCCTAATATTGTTGGAGTTGATTTGGGATGTGGAATGCGTGTAGTAAAACTATCTGACAAAGAGATTGATTTAGAAGAATTGGATCGTGTAATTAGACAATATGTTCCAAGCGGAAGAGATATTCATAACGAAAAACAAGTCAGCTTTGATAAGATACAGGATTTATACTGTTACAGAGAATTAAAGGATATTCACCGTATTGAATGTAGTATAGGGACACTTGGAGGTGGAAATCATTTTATAGAAATTGATAAGGATACAAGTGGATCTCTTTATCTGATTATCCATACTGGCAGTAGGAATCTTGGGAAACAAGTTGCAGAGTATTATCAGAATCTTGCGATAGAGATTATGAAAGGAAATACTGAACTTGTGGAAGAGCGAAATAGACTAATTATAGAATACAAAAAGTCCGGGCGCCAGAAAGAAATTCAGAATGTAGTAAAAGAGCTGCACAGAAAATTTCAATTGAAATCTTCGGACATTTCCAAAGAATTTTGTTATCTGACAGGGGAGTACAGAAAACAGTATCTGCATGATATGCAGATTTGCCAGAAGTATGCAGTGGAAAATCGACGAGTCATTGCAGATATTATTGTGGAAAAGATGAAGTTGAATGCAGTTGAAATGTTTGAGACAATTCACAATTATATAGATTTTGAATCTAACATTGTAAGAAAAGGTGCGGTTTCTGCAAAGGATGGAGAAAAACTTTTAATTCCAATCAATATGAGAGACGGCTGTATCATAGGAATAGGAAAAGGCAATGATGATTGGAATATGTCCGCGCCCCATGGAGCCGGCAGACTAATGAGCAGATCAAAAGCGAGAGAAGCTTTGTTACTAGAAGATTTTAAGGATTCCATGGAAGGAATTTATACAACATCGGTTGGTCCGGCAACGATTGATGAAAGTCCAATGGCGTATAAACCGATGGAAGAGATTATAAATAACATTCAAGATACAGTTCATATTATAGAAATAATCAAACCCATTTATAATTATAAAGCAGGCGAATAGAGAAGCAGCGCCCTTTCTGTTGATTTTATAGACTGCATGGTTTATAATGATAATAGTTTAAAGTTATTAACGAAAGAGAGGGAAAAGCAATGATTATTTGTGCAGAAAACATTATTACAGGGGATGGCGTGACTGTTCTGAAAAATTCAGCAGTCCGCATAGGGGAAACAGGGAAAATCGAGAAAGTTGGAGCAAAGGCAGAAGTGACAGCGGCTTACCCGGAAGACGAAGTGAAGGATTATGGAGAAGCTACCATTTTACCGGGAATGTGCGATATGCACTGTCATCTTGGCTACTGGTACAGCCAGCCGGATAGTTTCAACTATAACGACCAGATGATTATGATGTATGCACTTCAGCATGCACAGGCGGCATTTACAAAAGGTATCACAAGTGTCAGAGACTGTTACTCCCCACATGGAGTATGTAAGACATTGAAGATGTCAGAGGAGAAAGGCTTCATTACCATTCCGAGAATTACACATGTAGATGCAGGTATGTGTATGACAGGAGGACACTGCTGGGATGAAGTAATCGAAGTAGACGGACCTTGGGCGCTTCGCAAAGAAATACGCAAACAGGTTCGAGACGGCGCAGAGTGGGTAAAACTTCTTACAAGCCACAGATCTCATATTCCGGAGTACACACAGGAAGAGCTTGACGCAGCTGCAGACGAGTGTCATAGAAGAGGAATCAAGTGTGTAGTTCATGCAGGAACTCACCCATCTATTCAGATGTGTATTGATGCAGGATTTGATACCATTGAGCATGGAACCTTCCTCACAGTAGAACAGGCACAGCAGATGAAAGAAAAAGGAATTGCATGGACGCCGACAATCTTTGCATATACTTATCTTTACGAAGTATGTAAGAAAAATATTGAATCTGGAAATGCAGATGTATTTAACGATCCGGTTGCCGCAAAAGAGCAGAGAGATTATGCATACTATGAGCCGGCATATGAAGCATACAGAGATAACTTTAAGAAACTGTATGACACAGGCGTAACTGTATGTACGGGAAGTGATATGGTAATGTACGGCGCTCCGGTTCTTCCGGTAGCCGAAGAACTTACATACATGGTAAAATACGGTATCACACCGGTACAGGCAATCCAGACAGCGACAGCTAATCCGGCAAAAGTTCTCGGAAGAGAAGATGAACTTGGTATGATTAAAGAAGGACTTCTTGCTGACATTACTGTTGTAGATGGAGATTTGAGCCAGGATATTCAACATGTATTTGAGGTAAATACTGTATTCTTAGGCGGAAAGAAAGTATATGAACAGGGGACCAGATTCGTTTAAGAAAACGTCAATAAGCAATACTTCTAAATGATTATTTAAAAATATAATATACGGAAATATTTTCAAGAATAATGCCGTATGCTATAATTGAGAACATAAAATATAGAACTCAATATAGCAAAATTCGGCAATGTAACACTACAGGACGGGAAACCTGTTTTACCCTTTCTGTAGTGTTTTGTTATTTTTGCCAGAAACAAGGAGGAACGTATGGAGAGAATATCGATTGAAAATCTGAAAGAAATGATTCGTGCCGGACGCGGTAAGATTCCGGCGCACAAAGTGATCAAAGGCGGACAACTTGTAAACGTTATGTCAAGCGAGATTTATCCGGCTGACATTGCGATTTACAACGATATGATCGCAGCAGTAGGAGATGTGGAAGACTATATCGGGCCGGATACAGAGATCATCAAGGCGGACGGAAAATATCTGGTTCCAGGTATGATTGACGGACATATCCACAGCGAATGCAGTAAGCTGAGTATTACCAGCTATGCTAAGGCAGTAGTACCAAGAGGAACTACTAGTATGATTTCTGGATTGGACGAGTATATTTCCGTTTCTGGTCTCGAAGGACTGAAAGAAGTGATGGAGGAAGTGAAGTCAAGTCCTCTGAAAGTGTTCTGGGGGGCGCCATATAAAACTCCATATACGATTCCTCAGTCTACGGTTGCGTTTAATTTCACAAAAGAGGTTCATAAAGAAGTTCAACAGTGGCCACAATGCTACGGTGTATGGGAGACTGTTCGTGAGTTCTTACAGGAAGAAGATGAAGATACATTAGGAGCGATTGTGGAAGCTGCAAAGAACAGACTTCCGGTATTCGGATGTGCTCCGATGGCAAGAGGCAATGACCTAAACGGCTATCTTTGCGGCGGTGTTCGTCTGGATCATGAAAGTTATGACCATGAAGAAGTTGTGGAGAAGATGAGAAAAGGTATGCATATGCTGATTCGTGAGTCTTCTGTCACCCATTTCTTAGAGGAAAACATCAAGGCAGTGACAGAAGTAAACCCGGCATTTGCACGTCGTGTAAGTTTCTGTACAGATGATGTGACTGCAACAGATGTTTTAGAAAAAGGTCATCTTGATAATGTGGTACGTCTTGCAATCAAAGCAGGTGTAGAGCCAATGACAGCCATTCAGATGGCTACCATTAATAGTGCAGAGGCTTATCGCATTGATCATTTGGTAGGTTCTATCTGTCCGGGAAGAATTGCGGATATTCTATTCGTAGACGATATTCAGAACTTTGAAGTGAAAGAAGTTATGACAAACGGAAAAATGGCGGCAAAAGATCATAAACTTTCTTACGAACTGAAAGCACCGGAGAGAAGTTCTGTTTTAAAAGGCGAATTAAAATGTAAAAAGACAACAAAGGAAAACTTTGAATATAAGACAACCATTCAGAACGGCGAGGCGAAAGTTCTCTCTATGGACGTCAAAGGGCCATTTGTCAGAAAGAGAAGAGACGTTATTCTGAAAGTAGAAAATGGCATCGTTCTTCCAGATACAGAGCAGGATGTGGCAATGGTATCTGTTCTGGAGCGTTTTGGAAGAAACGGCAACCAGTCCTTAGCATTTTGTTCCGGATGGAAGTTAAAGAAGGGCGCTATGGCATCTTCTGCGGCTCCGGATGATAATGATCTTGTAGTAATGGGTGTAAATGCAGAGGATATGTCGATTGCAGCTAACTATCTGATTGAGCAGGGCGGTGGACAGGTTGTAGTAGCGGACGGAGAAATCTTAGAATTCTTACCACTTCCTGTTGGTGGAATCGTAAGTGATGAAGAACCAGAAGTGATTGCCGCACAGGAGAAGAAGATTGACGCGGCAGCAAGAGCCCTTGGTTCTGATCTTCCAGATCCAATGATGTACATGTTCTTCCTTCCAATCACAGCCATACCGGACTATGCGATCACAGACGCAGGCCCGGTGGATTATGTGGCGCTTACAACATTTGATCCTGTATTAGAAGTAACAGAGAAATAAGAGGGTTTCACTATGAAAAAAGAAGAGTTAAAGAAATTAATCGATACGGCTGCCGGAAGAACTCCGGCGGACGTAGTCATCAAAAATTGTAAGGTAGTTAATGTGTTCTCCGGAAAAATCGTGGAGGGAGACATCGCCATCAGCGGCGGACAGATTGCAGGTATCGGTGAATATGAAGGGAAAGAAGTAGTGGACGCAGGCGGATGTTATGCGGCTCCCGGATTTATCGACAGCCATATCCATATCGAGTCTTCCTATGTAAGTCCGGAAGAAATCGGACGTCTTCTGGTTCCTCATGGCGGTACTACGATTATTGCCGATCCTCATGAAATTGTAAATGTTTGCGGCATCAAAGGTCTGGACTATATGATGGAAGCGGCAAAAGGAACGGCTCTGGATGTGAAATATGTACTTCCATCTTGTGTTCCGGCAACTCCATTTGAACATGCCGGAGCAGTCATTAATGCGCCGGAGATGGAAGAACCGATTCAGAGAGAAGGCATCTTAGGTCTTGGTGAGTTTATGAACTTCCCAGGTATTATAAATGCAGACGACAGTGTACTTGACAAACTGATGACCGCAAAAGAAGAGGGGAAGATCATTGACGGTCATGGCCCCGGAATTACAGGAAAAGAATTAAGCGCTTATACTTGTGCCGGAATTCTTGCAGACCATGAGTGTTCTACGGTGGAAGAAATGGAAGATCGTCTGGAGCGAGGTCTTTATATTCTGCTCCGCCAAGGTTCTGCCTGTCATAACTTAAAGCCGTTGTTAAAAGGTGTAACTTCTGAAAATAGCAGAAGATGTCTGCTTTGCTCGGATGACCGTCAGCCAAAGACGATTCTTCATGAAGGACATTTAGACAATCATCTTCGCATTTGTGTAGAGGAAGGTCTGGATGCTGTGACGGCTATCCGTATGGCAACGTTAAATGCGGCAGAATGTTTCGGACTGAAAGACCGCGGAGCAATTGCACCGGGATATCGTGCAGATATTGTGCTTTTGAAAGATTTGAAAAATTTTGATGTAGATAAAGTATGGATTGAAGGTGAACTTGTGGCAGAGAACAGTGTTTATCTCCCGGAAATTCGGCCATATGATATATCTTCTGTAAAAGGAAGTGTTATTGTCAAAGATTTCTCCAAAGAGAAATTTAAAATGAATTTAAAGTCTAATAAGGTAAATGTCATTCAGATTCTTCCGGGTGGTGTTGTGACTGCGAAAGAAACAGCAGAAATTAAGCTGGATGAAAACGGTGAGTTTATGCGTGATCCACAGGTTGACCTTGTGAAGACTGCCGTTGTGGAGAGACATCAGGGAACTGGAAATGTGGCTTGCGGCTTTTTGAAAGGTTATGGTATCAAAGAAGGTGCAGTTGCACTTTCGATCGCCCATGATTCTCACAACATCATTGTTGTAGGTGTCAGCGATGAGGAAATGGAATTTGCGGTAAATGCACTGATTGAACAAGAAGGTGGTATTGTTCTTGTGAAAAATGGAGAAGTTATTGAGCGTATGCCAATGCCGATTGCAGGTCTTATGAGCGATCAGTCCGGCGAGTGGGTAGACGAGAAACTGACTGCCATTCATGAGAAAGCATTTTCTGAACTTGGAATCTGCGGTGATGTAGAACCGGTAATGACGCTTTGTTTTATGTCGTTGGCAGTGATTCCGGAAGTGAAACTTACAGATATGGGATTGTTTGATGTTACGACATTTTCATTTATCCCGGTAGAAGCAGAAGTATAGCAAATAGAGTGAGGAAGAGAGAAATGGAAAAACAAAAGACATTAGTGCCTTGGTTTCAACGTGGTGATATCGGGGGAATGACGTATTCTATCACCAATAATATTGTAAATTATTTGATTGTAATTGCTACTTTATCCGGCGTTCTCGGATGGCCAAATGAGATTGTGTATGGAAGCGTTATTCCGGGAATGTCTGTAGGACTTATGTTAAGTGGAATTTATTATGCGTATATGGGATACCGTCTGTCTAAAAAAGAAGGACGTGCAGACGTTACGGCTCTGCCGTCCGGTGTCTCTACGCCTGCTATGTTTGTTATGTTGTACGGCGTTATCATGCCTTTGCATTATGCTTTAGAAGATGCAGAGCTTGCATGGTCTGCGGCAGTAGCCGCCTGTTTCATCGGTGGAGCAGTAGAATTTATCGGTGGATTTATCGGTCCATGGATGAAAAAGAAACTTCCAAGAGCGGCGCTTCTTGGTACTGTTGCAGGTATCGGTTTCATCTGGATGGCAACTCAGGGTGTGTTTGACGTATTCGGAGATCCGCTGGTAGGGCTTCCGATTCTGTTTGTTGCGATGGTAGGTATTTTCGGAGGATACTTATTCCCGAAAAACATTCCTCCTCTTGTGGTTGCAATTGTAGGCGGTATTGTATACGCATTTTGCCTTGGACGTACAACGGTAGATTTCAGCGGTGTCGGATTTTATTGTCCAAATCCAATAAATGGGATTCAGCATCTCATCAATGGTTTTGCAGTAGTAGCGCCGTATCTTACCATTGTCATTCCGGTGGAAATCTATAACTTTATTGAGACTATGGATAACGTAGAGGCTGCCAATGCGGCGGGGGATAACTATAATGTCCGCGAGACACAGTTTGCGGACGGTATCTGTACCATGCTTTCCGCAGTGTGCGGCGGCGTTGTTCCAAATACCGTATGGCTTGGTCATGCAGGACTTAAAAAATCCAAAGCCGGAATCGGCTATTCTCTGGTGTCTGGTCTGGTACTTGGAGCAGCCGGAGTCTTCGGATTATTTACATTTTTAAGTAACATGGTTCCGCCGGCAGTATGCGCCGTAACTTTTATGTGGTGTGCGATCGTTATGGTGGCGCAGGCATTCAAAGATTGCGAAGTAAAACACTATGCGGCAGTTGGTATCGCTATGGTTCCGCCAATCGCAGATTATCTGTACACACAGATTACAGGGGCGGCGGGACTTGCAGGATATTACACAGAAGTGATGCCGTCCGGTCTGTCTGAGTATAATGCCGAAGTGACGCAGATGTTAAAAGACGCAGGCGTTATGTGGAACGGTGTGCCGGGCGTCAAGGCAGGAGCAATCATTATCGGTATCTTACTTGGAACAATGGTAGTATTTATTATTGATAAGAAACTGGATAAAGTTGCCATTACGGCTTTGGTAGGATTTGTACTGGCTTGCTTTGGATTTATTCACAGCGCACAGCTTGGATTTTATCCGACTTCTCCGTTTGCCATTGGATATGTCGTTGTGGCGGCACTTGCGCTTCTTCTCCATCTGGGGAGAGATTCATGGTTCAAAGGACCGGATGACTTCGATTATGTATAATAGAGTTTAAATTCCAAAGAGAGTCTTCTTAAAATACAATGTGTAGAAAGAAGATTCTCTTTTATTTTAGAAAAGGGATTCTAAAAATCTTCATTTTGGTGTATAGTAATAAGATAGCGATTAAATACATGGAGAAGTAAAATGAGTGAAAAGATTGTATTGATAGATGGACATAGTATTTTAAACCGGGCATTTTATGGACTTCCGGATCTTACCAATGCGGAAGGGCTTCACACGAATGCGATTTATGGTTTCCTTACCATTATGTTTAAAATCTTAGAAGAAGAAAAGCCGGAGTATTTGACCGTTGCTTTTGACGTGCATGCTCCGACGTTTCGTCATAAGATGTTTGAAAACTACAAGGGAACGAGAAAACCCATGGCGGACGAGCTTCGCCAGCAAGTGCCTGTGATTAAAGAAGTCTTACAGGCGATGGATATTAAGACTATTGAACAGGCTGGGCTAGAGGCGGACGACCTTCTGGGAACTATTTCCAAAAGGGGAGAAGAACGAGGCATGGAAGTGTCTGTAATATCCGGAGACCGCGATTTATTGCAGCTTGCGACAGACCATGTGAAGATTCGGATTCCAAAGACCAAGCAGGGAAGAACGGAAGTGGAAGACTACTATAGCGCAGATGTGAAAGAGCGCTATCAGGTGACTCCGGCGGAGTTCATCGATCTGAAGGCTCTGATGGGGGATACGTCCGATAATATTCCGGGCGTGCCAAGCATAGGGGAAAAGACAGCCACGAAGATTATTACAGAATACCATTCGATTGAGAACGCATATGAGCACGTTGACGAAGTGAAGCCGCCGAGAGCTTCCAAGGCGTTAAAGGAGCACTGGGATCTGGCGGTGATGAGTAAAACTCTCGCAACCATTGAAGTACATGCGGATTTTCCTTATGAATTTGAAGAGGCAAAACTTGGCAATATTTATACGGAAGAAGCCTATACGTATTTCCAGAGATTACAGTTTAAAAATCTGCTTTCTAAATTTGATGTGACGGCTCCGTCCAATCAAGTAGAAGATTCTTTTAGGATTATTGAGCGGAAGAAAGAAGCGGAAGAAGCGCTGGCGAAAGCAAAGAATTCAGTCTGCGTAGGCGCGGTGGTTTATAAAGATACAGAAAATGTACTGCCTTTATTTGCAATCGATGCAAGTATCGGTGGTATCGCTGTCTGTTTTTCAGATACGGATATTGTGTGTATCAAGTGTACAGGGGAAATTGAGAGCGGCTGGCTGCTTCATAAGCTTTCGGAGATTGCCGGACAGACAGAGCGATTCGTTATGTTTGACGTGAAGAAAGCTATGGAGTATGTAGAGATTTCAAATCCGAAGACTTGTTTTGACGCGACGGTGGCGGCTTATCTTCTGAATCCGCTAAAGAGTGACTACAATTACGAGGATGTGGCAAGAGAACATTTGGATTTAATTATAGAAGATAAATCTGACATCTATATAAAGGCGTGTTACGAAGCGTATACCGCCTATAAAGCTTCGGCTGTCTTAGAAGAAAAGTTGAAAGAGATGAATCTTATGCAGCTTTTTGAGACGGTGGAGATGCCGCTTGTGTTCACCCTTTATGACATGGAGCAAAACGGTGTGAGGGTGCAGGCAGAAGCGCTTAAAATATACGGCAGCCAGCTTGGTGGTAAAATTGTAGAATTGGAAAAGGAAATTTACGAGGAAGCGGGGGAGACGTTTAATATCAACTCTCCGAAGCAGCTTGGCGTTGTCCTTTTTGAAAATATGAAGATTCCGGGCAGTAAGAAGACGAAGACAGGTTACTCTACGGCGGCGGATGTGTTGGAAAAACTGGCGCCTGATTATCCGGTCATCGCAAAGATTCTGGAATACCGTCAGCTTGCAAAGTTGAAGTCTACTTATGCGGACGGACTGGCAAACTATATTCTGGAAGACGGCAG
>CAJTRE010000003.1:0-2320 GCA_910578495.1 uncultured Dorea sp. | reverse complement strand
CCATGGGAAATTCAACCAGACGGTGACGGCAACAGGACGAATCAGCAGTACGGAGCCGAATCTTCAGAATATTCCGGTGAGAGTAGAGCTTGGAAGGCTGATCAGGAAGGTTTTCGTTCCGGAGGAGGATTATGTATTTTTGGATGCAGACTATTCTCAAATTGAGCTTCGTGTGCTTGCTCATTGTTCCGGGGACCGGCAGCTCATTCAAGCCTATAAAGAAGAAGCGGACATTCATAGAATTACAGCATCCCAGGTATTTCATGTTCCGTTTGACGAGGTGACGGACTTACAAAGACGGAATGCAAAAGCAGTAAATTTCGGAATCGTATATGGCATCAGTTCCTTTGGACTGAGTCAGGATCTTAGTATTACGAGAAAAGAAGCGGCAAAATATATCGAAGATTACTTCCAGACTTATCCGGGGATTAAGACATTCCTGGACGATACGGTGGCGCATGCCAAAAAGATGGGTTATGTCGTGACGTTATTTGGAAGGAGACGTCCAGTACCGGAGTTAGCGTCAAGTAATTTCATGCAGCGTTCTTTTGGAGAGCGTGTTGCCATGAATGCACCGATTCAGGGAAGCGCGGCAGATATTATGAAGATTGCAATGATCGGCGTGAATCGGAGACTGAAAGAGCAGAAACTAAGGTCAAGACTGGTACTTCAAGTACACGATGAACTTCTCGTTGAGGCGCATAAGACAGAGATTGATCTGGTAAAACAGATTTTAAAAGAGGAAATGATGCAGGCCGCATCTTTAGAGGTTCCTCTGGAAATTGATATGCACACAGGAGATAACTGGTACGAGGCAAAATAAGAGGTGAAAAGTATGAAGATCATAGGATTAACCGGCGGTGTAGGCGCAGGTAAGACACAGATTTTAGAGTATTTGAGCGATAAATATGGAGCTACGGTCTGTCAGGCGGACAAGGTAGCAAGGCAGCTTCAGAAAAAGGGGACAGATGTGTACCGAAGAATTGTAGAGCATTTTGGGGAAGGCATTCTGAATGAAAAGGGAGATCTTGACCGGGAGAAGCTTGCCGGAGTTGTATTTTCCAGTTCGGAAGAACTTCAAGTGTTGAATGGGATTGTGCACCCGGCTGTGAAGGAAGAGGTGATGCGCAAAATTGCCAGTGAGAAGAAACGCAGCACGAATTTATTCGTGCTTGAGGCGGCGCTTCTCATTGAGGATCACTATGATGAGATCTGTGATGAACTGTGGTATGTATATGTAAAAAAAGACATTCGAAAGAACCGCTTAGTTTATTCCAGAGGTTATCAGTCGGAGAAAATAGATGAAATTATGGCGTCCCAGCTTTCAAAAGAGGAATTTTTAAAATCTTGTGACCGCGTGATCGACAATAATGATGTGTTTGCAGAGACAATGCTGCAACTAGACAATATTGTACGGGAACTATAGGAAGGGAGTTATAGAGGAGCAATGAGAATATGCAGCATTGCCAGTGGGAGCAGCGGAAACTGTATCTATGTCGGAGACGACCGCACCCACCTGCTGGTTGACACTGGAATCAGTAAGAAGCGAATTGAAGCAGGGCTTTTTGAACTGGATATAAAGGGGGAGGAACTAGACGGAATTTTGATCACCCATGAACATATCGACCACATACAGGGACTTGGAGTTTTCAGCAGGAAATATGGAGTTCCTGTTTATGGAACAAAGGGCACTCTTGAAGGAATCATGAAGTGTAAAAGCCTTGGGAAAATGCCGGAGGGACTGCTCCATGAGGTAAAGACTGACGAAGGGTTCAGGATTGGGGAGATGGATATTCGTGCGTTTCGTATCTCTCATGACGCCAATGAGCCGTCAGGATACCGCATAGAAAACGGCAGTAAATCAGTGGCTGTAGCGACAGACCTTGGTACGTATGATGAATATATTATAGATAATCTTAAAAATTTGAATGGAATTGTGCTGGAAGCCAATCACGATATACATATGTTGGAAGTGGGACCGTATCCGTATCCGCTAAAGCGAAGAGTAATGGGAGATTATGGACATTTATCCAATGAATTGTCAGGAAGGCTTCTTTGTGATATACTGCATGATAACTTAAGGTGTGTAATGCTTGGACATCTGAGTAAGGAAAATAATTATGCAAGTCTCGCTTATGAGACAGTGAAGCTTGAAGTCACGATGGGAGATAATCCATACAAGGGAGAAGATATTCGTATGCTGGTAGCCGACAGGAATAGTGTATCGGAGATTATTTCTTTATAAAATGAAAAAAGATGAGGAGACAAAGGTTGAAAAAGAATAGTAGAGAAAATCCATTCCCGTAAGGGCATAACATTA
>CAJTRE010000002.1:131091-156221 GCA_910578495.1 uncultured Dorea sp. | reverse complement strand
GACTCAACCGTTTTTGTATAGAGGTAAGGTGTCACATCAATTGTAACCTTACAGAAATGGGTTTCTATTGGTATCTGTTAAATTACGAATATACATAGTATAATGGATAAAAGTAATTGGTGAAGAAAAATATAATAGATAAAGAGGATTAAAACGATGTTATATATTATTCCGGATTATTATAAAGAATTTGTGTGTATCGCAGATCAGTGTGAAGATACATGCTGTACAGGGTGGCAGATTGTGATTGATAAAAAATCGTTGAAAAAGTATAGACGGGTAAAAGGTGGTTTCAGAAAGAGACTGCTGCGTTCGATTCACTGGCGCGAAGGGATTTTTAAACAAACTTCTGATAAAAGATGTACGTTTCTGAATTCTGAAAATCTATGTGATATGTATACGGTGTTAGGAAAAACAGGACTTTGTAGAACGTGTTGTTTATATCCGAGACATATTGAGGAATTTGAAGGAGTTCGGGAGATTACGCTATCCGTATCCTGTCCGGAGGCGGCAAGGATTCTATTGAGCCGGAAAGAACCAGTTCGATTCCTTCAATATGAGAAAGAAGGAGACGAGGAATATGAAGATTTTGACGTATTCCTGTATTCGTATCTTGTGGATGCCAGAGAAGTAATGATTCGTATCTTGCAGGATAGAACGAAGGATTTAGCAGTTCGTACGGGACTTATCTTAGGTTTAGCATGCGATTTGGAGAGTCATATCCGTAGGGGCAGATTATTTACATGTGGGGAGGTACTTGAAAAATACGAGACAGAAAGGGCAGAACATTTCATCAAAGGGAAGCTTGAGGAAGAAAGTTTATTTCCAGAGAGAAATCTTAATCTTCGCAAAGAGATGTTCCGGAAATTATATGAACTGGAAGTCTTAAAAGCGGATTGGTATATGTTGTTGAGAGAAAGTGAACGGATTTTATACAATAATGCCGAAAATAGTCAAGATTTAAGAGAACGTTATGCAGTCTGGCAGCAGGAGTCCAAAGTGGACTGGCAGATCATACTGGAACAGCTGCTCGTGTATTTTATCTTTACATATTTTTGCGGAGCAGTTTATGACGGCAGAGTGTATGTAAAAGTGCAGATGGCGGCTGTATGTGTACTTCTTATCAGCGAGCTTATGCTGGCGCGGTGGGTACGTAACGAAAGCTCGCTGGATATGGAAGACGTGATAGAGATTGTCTATCGTTTTTCCAGAGAATTGGAACATTCAGATGAAAATTTGGAGAAATTTGAACGGATAATGGAAAAACACATCTTCCAATGGTTTAGTTCGTTTTGAGCAGCCATTTTTTATAAGTAAGATCAATGGCAAATGCGCCAAGGGGTGCAGTGATCAGAATTGCCAGGACAGCAACGGTGAGCACTGTATTTCCGCAGGTTAATCCCATGGTCAGAGGAATAGAACCGATAGCTGCCTGTACGGTAGCTTTTGGGCAATAGGCAAGCATGCAAAATGCACATTCTTTTCCAGTCAGCGGTGTTTTTAGTACGCAGCATAAGACACCCAGCATTCGGAAGATTAAGACACCAAAAATCAGCAGGACAGCAGAAAATCCCTGCTCTAATGCAGAGTAGATATCTACTGTTGCGCCGACTAATACAAAGAGCCACAATTCAGAGGCTACCCATAGTTTTGAATATTTCAGAGACAAACGTTCGGCAGCAGCCGGACGTTTTCTATGTAAAGCAACGCCCAGACTCATGATTGCAAGCAGACCGGAAAAACCAATATACCCGGTGACAGCATTCTCCAATGTGACTAGAAGAAACGAGACGCTTAATATAATTACTACTTTCATACTGTCACGCATGTGGATTCTGTGGAACAGTTCTGCAAGCACAATCCCAACAATCACTCCGGTAAGAACTCCAAAAATAATAGAGGTTGGAATTTTGACCAAACTCAGAGGTTCCAGAGAACCGCCTGCGGCAAGCCCTGTGAAAGAAGTAAAAAGTACAATGACAAATACATCGTCTACAGAAGCGCCTGCCATAATCATCTGAGGAATACTCTGAGAAGTTCCATAGCCTTCTTCCATCAGTTTTAACATCTTCGGAACAATGACAGCCGGAGATACGGCGGCAATTACCGTACCTAAAATAGCTGCGTCTAACAGACTGAGATCCAATAAAGCAGGTGCGAGAACCAACATTCCTATAATTTCCGCACATGCCGGGAGAAAGCACATTAAGACGGCAGGCCGTCCGACTTTTTTCAGATCTTCCATATTAAGATTCAGTCCTGCTCGTGTTAGAATGATGATTAGTGCAATCTGCCTTAAATCAGCCGAAATCGAAAGAATAGAATCATCCAGAAGATTTAATACATAAGGACCTAACAAGATACCTGTAATCAGCATTCCAAGAAGAGCAGGAAGTTTCAGTTTTTTAAATATACCGCCAAGTGTCATACCGCATAAAAAGATAAGTGCTAAACTAAATAACATAATAGGATTCCTTCCTTTCTGGAAAAACGATAGCATAGATTTGCAGGTGTTTCAAGATGAATCATTTAAAAACCTTGCATATGGGAAACAGATTGTTGTAGAATTGAGTATAAGCAAAAAATGAGGAGTGTTAGTAATGAATAAAAAAGAAGTATTAGAAATTCGTAAACAATTTACACCGGAGCATTGTGCGATTACACGTATTTGCGGTTGTTATGTAGACCATGAAAAAGAAAAAAAGACAGAGTTAAAAAAGGCGTTTCTATCTATGCCGGAAGAAGAGGCTTTCAAATATTTTGACATTTTTAAACATACTTTATCCGGAACAATCGGCAAAAATCTGATGAATATGGAGTTCCCGACAGAGCAGGAAATGCCGGGAGGTACGCAGGAGTTTTTGTTGAAACTGCGTGATAGTAAGTTACAAGACGATATGCTTGTGGAAGAATTTTATGACAAGGTTATTGAAAATTATATTTATGCGGAGAACTACTATATTATATTAATTCATGCAGTCTATGATGTGCCGGGGAAATCTTCAGATGGACTGGAAATGTTTGATGCGTCGGATTCTGTATATGAACATCTGATGTGCAGCATCTGTCCGGTGAATCTTACAAAAGCCGGACTTACTTATAATGCTGAGACAAATAATATCGAAGATCGAATTCGTGACTGGGTTGTAGAAGCTCCAATCCAGGGATTTTTATTCCCTGCTTTTAATGACCGCGCATCAGATTTACATAATGTATTATATTATTCCAAAAAACCGGAAGAGCTGCAGCCAGATTTTGTTGCCAATGTGCTTGGCAGCCGGATTCCATTGACAGCAAAAGATCAAAAAGTTACGTTTCAGGCAATGATCAGCGATACGATGGGCGGGGAATGTGACTATGAAGTTGCACGTAATATCCATGATAATTTAAATGAAATGATTGAGGAAGCCAAAGAGTCTCCAGAACCGTTAGAGTTGTCAAAACCAGATGTTAAAAAACTTTTTGAAAGAAGCGGTGTTCCACAGGAAAAGATGGAATCCTTTGATGAAGATTTTGAGATGAAGATGGGTGAGAAAAAGACGCTCCTTGCTTCGAATATCGCAAGCACCAAGACGTTCCAGATAGAGACGCCGGATGTGATTGTAAAGGTGAATCCGGAGCGTTCGGACCTTGTGGAGACAAGAGAGATTGACGGACGTAAATGTCTTGTGATTGCTATTGATGATCATTTGGAAGTAAACGGAATTGAAGTCCGGGGATAAAATAGAACATAAAACAGAGTATAAAATTTAGATAGAAAGAGAAGTTGAATATTGAAGTTATACGAAACAAAATTACTGGAAAAATTAAAAGAATCGCTTGGAGCGGTGCTTCCGATTATCGGAATTGTGCTGGCGCTTTGTTTTACGATAGCTCCGGTTCCGCCGGGAATCTTGTTGGCGTTTATTATTGGAGCGGTCTTACTTATCGTAGGAATGATGTTTTTTGCATTAGGGGCAGAGATGGCCATGACTCCCATGGGAGGACGTATCGGAACAAGACTGACGCAGACAAATCGTGCAGGAATTGTTGCGCTTCTTTGTTTTATTCTTGGGTTTATTATTACCATATCTGAACCAGATTTGCAGGTATTGGCAGAACAAGTACCGGCAGTTCCGAATCATATGCTGATTATGGCGGTAGCAGTGGGTGTTGGAATCTTTTTGGTGGCGGCTGTGCTTCGTATGTTGTTCAGGATTGCCTTGCCGCCGATGTTGGTTTTTTTGTATCTTGTTGTGTTTATTCTGGCTGTGTTTGTGCCGGAAAATTTTCTGGCAGTAGCCTTTGATTCCGGCGGTGTTACTACAGGGCCGATGACTGTGCCGTTTATCATGGCCTTTGGTATTGGTTTTTCGGCAGTACGAAGTGATAAACATGCAGAAAATGATAGTTTTGGTCTGGTTGCGTTATGTTCGGTAGGACCGATTTTGGCAGTGCTGATTCTTGGACTCATCTATCATCCGGAAGGAAGTTCTTATGCCCAGACAATGCTTCCAGATGCCGATAACTCTGTGGAATTATGGAATTTATTTTCAGCGGGAATTCCACATTATATGAAAGAGATGATGATTTCTCTTTTGCCGATTGTATTGTTTTTCTTAGTATTTCAAGTGATTTCTCTTCATTTGAAGAAGAAAGTCTTATTAAAGATTACGATTGGAATATTTTATACATATCTTGGTCTGGTGCTGTTTCTGACGGGAGTAAATGTAGGGTTTATGCCGGCAGGAAATTACCTGGGACAGATTATTGCGGAACTTTCGTATCCATGGCTTATTATTCCTATCGGTATGATTATCGGTTATTTTATTGTAAAAGCAGAACCTGCAGTGTATGTGTTAATGGAGCAGGTAGAAGAACTGACATCAGGAGCAATTTCCGGAAAAGCTATGGGGCGGAGCCTCTCTATCGGTGTTGCCATTTCCTTAGGGCTTGCTATGGTGCGTGTTTTGACCGGAATTTCCATTTTCTGGTTCCTCGTTCCGGGATATGTGTGTGCGATTGTATTATCATTCTTTGTTCCGAAAATATTTACTGCCATTGCATTTGACTCTGGTGGTGTTGCTTCCGGTCCTATGACTGCCACATTTTTACTTCCTTTTGCTATGGGAGCATGTCAGGCGTCCGGTGGAAATATTGTAACAGACGCATTTGGTGTGGTTGCCATGGTTGCTATGACGCCGTTAATTACCATACAAGTTCTCGGAGCAATTTATCGTATGCAGGAATTACGCGCAGAGGCAGATATACCAGAGGTGGAAGAGATTCCGATTATACCTTTGGAGAACTTTGGCGATTACGATATTATTGAATTGTAAAGGAGAAACAGTCGTATGAGCAAATTATATATGCTGGTGACAATCACCAACCGAAGTATGAAACAAAGACTACGTGAGTTTTTTCATCAAAATGATCAGGCAGTTGTATTTGAAGCGCTCGGCAGGGGAACAGCCAACAGTGAAGTCCTTGATTATTTTGGACTTGAGGCGGCGGAGAAAATGGTTTCTTTTTCCGTAGTGACGGATGAAATGTGGAGACAGATTAAACGAGGTCTGATTATCAATATGCAGATTGATGTACCTGGGAGAGGAATTGCATTTACTATTCCGCTCAGTAGTATCGGAGGAAAAAAAGTGCTTCAATATTTGATTCAGAACCATGAGTATGAGAAGGAGGAAGAGACGAAGTTGAGAGAGACAACGTATGAACTGGTGGTGGCAATTGCAAATCAGGGAAGTATCGATGTTGCGATGGACGCGGCAAGAAGCGCAAAAGCCGGAGGCGGTACGGTTATCCATGCCAAAGGTACGGGTATGGAAAGTGCAAAGAAATTCCTTGGGGTATCAGTGGCGGAGGAAAAAGAAATTATCTTTATTGTGACAAGAACAGAAGAAAAAAAAGATATTATGAAAGCGATTATGGAAAAGGCAGGGCTTGACAGCAAGGAGAAAGCAATCGTATTTTCGCTGCCGGTAACCAGTGTGGCAGGATTACGAATGAGAGAAGAGGATATTACGGATTAAAATAGGTAACAGTTCAGCCATGGCTGAACTGTTACCTAAAATAGTAATAAATTCAAAAAAGTATTTGCCAAACATGACATTCTGTGATAAAATATCATTTGTCAGCGGAGATGGCGGAATGGCAGACGCGCTAGATTCAGGTTCTAGTGGGAGTTATCCTGTGAGGGTTCAAGTCCCTTTCTCCGCATTAATTAAGTAATAGGGAATGCCGTAAACTTTAAGGTGTACGGCATTTTTTTATGTCCAGAAATAAAAAAATGGGGCAGAAAAGAGCAAACTTAAGGAGGTTAAGAATGCAGGTGATTAAAGAATTTGACAGAGTATTGCTAAAGGATGGAAGAGAAGCTGATGTTATGGAGGCATTTGAAAATAAGGCTTTCATTGTAGATGTCGGAAGTTCTCCCAAGGACTGGGATACGATCAGTATTACTATAGATGATATTGAGAAAGTGATTCATGAATAATATCACAGGTCAAACGGGTTTATAGACCTTTCTGGAGCAGATGGCTGTAGCAATCCGCAGGTATCATAGTTGGGGGCTTTGCCCCCAACATCATTATATCTGATATAGTAAAAAATAACGTATAATTACATCATTTCATCCACACATATGGGTCCCGCCAGCACTTCCCTAGCCACATAAAGCGTCCGGTCTGGTTTTGTTTTCATGGTCCATTTTACTAAAGTAAGACATCGGTTTTTTACCTCAATACACGTAATACATCTGGGATGGACACAGCTTCCTGTGTTGAAATATGGCGAATCCGCACTTCCAATCATAGGGCGGTGAGTGTGACCGCAGATTAAGGCGTTGCCGTAATTTTTCGCCCAGTTGGAAAGGGAGCGTTCAATTCGTTTCTTTTTATGATTATTTTTAGCGGCACTCGTTGGGTCGAGGAAACCTGCATTTTCTAAGGGACGCCACAAATAACGGACGAGAAAACGGGAGAGTTTCCAAAGTACACTGTTAAAGAAGTCCGCTTGATGACCATGGGTGAGGTAAATGTCCTTTTTATTTTCACAGTCCTTTAGTATTAGTCCGGAGTAAAAGACGATTCCGGGGAATAATTCTTCTATCGCACAAGTGCTGCAAGGATATGTCGTAAAATGTGTTTCACAAAAGAGAGGATACTTTTTATCCATATCGTGATTCCCGTAAAGCATATATAAGCGTTTGTCAGTGTAAAAACGGGATAGCAGCCAGAAGGTGTTGTTGTGTATTTCTTTAATTTGAGTAAGTGAGCGGTTTTCCCATAATTCGTCTCCGTCTCCGATTTCAATATAAGTGTAATTCCGCTTATAATAATATTGAAGTGCGGCAAAATACAGGTGTTGATTTTTTAGAAAATTATCGGAGGACGTCCCGGTTCCCCTGTGACAGTCGCTGATTAAAATATATTTAGACTGTGCAGTGAGAGGCAGAACCGGAACATTTTCAAAAGCTTTATTGAGACGATTTTGAATCCCCATAGAGCGCTCTCCTTTTATGACGTTTCTTTTTCATGTTTTTAAGGCAGATCATATGACGGAATGCAAATGGCATATATTCATATAGATACAGCAGCCGGTCAAGGGTGAGACAAAATGGTCTTGTTGCCCAGCGGTAAAGCCGTAAGAACATTCGGTTTTTCCATTGAGCAAAACGGCAGAGCAGTGGACGTAAGCTTGCCGGCTGAGGAGTAACAGGATTGCTGAATGTGAAAGATGCGGCAGCGCAGCAAGCGGATATACATTCTGACGTATAGCCGGCATTAAGCAGCGCATTTACAAATGCATCGCACATTTTTGCAGAAGGAAATGTAATATCGTATTCGACACACAGTTCGCAAGGTTCGGAATAATCTCCCATGAGAAATGCAGTCAGCCACCAGTGAGTACGTTCCAGATAAACGCAAGGATCTCCGTTTTTGATAAGCGTCAGGGCAAATTTGGGAAGCTCACAGTCTTCTACGGTATGAAACAGTGTGCGGTCCCGTTCCTGGCAGGAGATTATGCGGTCAGCTTTGTAGATTCCGATTTCGGCTCCGGTATTGATTCCATATTGTCCTTTCCAGAATTCTAACAGCCATGTGCAGCCGTTATAGTCGAAATAAATCGGTTCGCAGTCGAAAACAATATTAAAATGCGGGGCTTTTTTGTCGTAAATTTGATGATAACCGTAGTCTCTCTGCCATGCGCTCAAACAGGAAGTGAAAATATCCTGGGACAAGATATACTGGAATCCGAAAGGGGCAAGCAGTTTATTTAAAAGACACATTTTATCAATAATGGGCATACAGCTTATTTTCTTTATGATACATTTCCGGCGGAACACAAACAGAAAAGAACATAGAATCAACAGGAGTAAAATTGCAGGTAAAATAAGATACATATCTTCTCCTTTATCGTAATAATTTGTTTATAATATCGTATGCAAAACATTAGCTGATGTGCGCAAATTCACTATATGGGACAACCAAATTTGTTGCTTGGCTTATTTGAAAATGTAACAAATGTTACAAAAATGTTAAAAAAGTTTGACATTATGAAGGGGGTTTGATATAATTTCAATCGGTTTCAGAAAGACTGAGGCCGAGTTTATAAGGAGAGGATTATAAGAAATGTTAAAAAGAGGTTTTGGTATACTTCTTTTCTCTGTGATGTTTATGCATCTTGGCGTATATGCTGAGGCACAAGAACCGGAGAACTCTGTGAATCAGGAAGTGGAAGTATCAGACAAAACGCCCGAGGCTGCATCGACAGATAAAATTGACGGTGTTTCTACGGGGGAAAAGTGTGAAAAGACAATTGACACCAATGAGAAACCAGAGCCTGGAAACTTTGATTCAGAAAATACAAAGAAAGATTTAAAAGAAAAATCCTCCAATTATGAAAATGTACCACAAGTTAAAACACCTGCTGTCAGCAAGAAGAAATATACTCCGTCAGTGAAGCTTTCTGCTTCCGGTTATGTATACAATGGAAAGACAAAGACGCCTAAGGTAGTGGTCAAAGATAGACAAGGAAAAAAAGTAAGTACGGCACATTATACGGTGAAGTATGCTAATGGACGAAAAAATGTAGGAAGATACGCAGTAACTGTTTCTTTTAAAGGGGATTTTACCGGAAAAGCCATTAGGTATTTTAAGATTGTTCCGAATGGCAGTAAATTATCCGGGATTTCAAAGAAGAATAATTCCTTGACTGTGAGATGGGTGACACAAAAGAAACAGATTAGCGGCTATCAGGTTCAGTATTCGACAAACAAAAGATTTAGCAGTAACACTAAGACAGTAACCTTAAAAGGTAGTAAAAGCATTACCAAAAAACTGGGACGTCTTCGTGGGAATCAGAGATATTATGTACGGGTACGCACATATAAAAACGCAAAATCTCAAGGGAAGAGCATTCGCTTATATTCCGGGTGGTCCAAAGCAAAATCTGCAAAAACCGGATACAAAATGCCGTCCGGAAAGCATGTGCTGACAAAAAGGAAGGGTGTGAATTACTACAAAGGGCGCCGAGAAACGTGGTATTCTCAGAGAGTTCTAAGAGGCGGTGGTCTCAAGATTCCGGGGCGTCATGTAGGCGAGGATGGTACGATCCGAGATAAAAATAATTATATTTGTATATCCAGTTCCAGTCATAAAAAGGGTACTGTGTTAAGAACGTCTCTTGGACTTGCAAAAGTATATGATACAGGTTGTGCAAAGGGTACGATAGATATATATGTAGATTGGTAGACATTTAATGGACAGAAAACTTTTGTCTTTTCGACAGAAGTTTTTCTGTCTTTCGTTACGGTACCATGTTATAATAATACGTAGTAAATATGACAAAAATAAAAAGGAGAGGTAAAAGGTTATGGGAAATATATTTGATATTTTAGGACCGGTTATGGTAGGCCCGTCCAGTTCCCACACAGCAGGAGCGGCGCGTATCGGACTGATTGCAAGACAACTGTTTGGCAGGCAGCCAAAGAAAGCTACAGTATATCTTCATGGTTCTTTTGCTGCTACGGGGAAAGGCCATG
Organism: uncultured Dorea sp.; assembly: GCA_910578495.1. Taxonomy (GTDB): domain Bacteria; phylum Bacillota; class Clostridia; order Lachnospirales; family Lachnospiraceae; genus Dorea_D. Next base: position 146,185 of record CAJTRE010000002.1, on the reverse strand, counting down.
GAACGGATAAGGCTCTGATTGCAGGACTTTTGGGGATGCTGCCGGATGATATGCGGATTCCGGAAAGCTTTGAGGCTGCGAAAGAAGAAGGTATGGAGTTTACTATTGAAAGCAAGGACATCAAAGGGGCTCATCCGAATACAGCGCAGATTGTTATGGAGGCGGATGGTGTTCCAACGATGAAAATACAGGCACATTCCATCGGCGGCGGAAGAATTAAGGTATGTAAGCTGGATGGAATTGATGTGAATTTTAGTGGTGAGAGTTATACGCTGATCATCCGCAATGTGGACGAGCCGGGACGTATCAGAGACGTATCAGAGGCTCTTACAGAAGATCAGATTAATATTGCTACTATGCAGGTGTTCCGCGATAAGCGCGGCGGCTCTGCTGTTATGGTTGTGGAGACAGATCAGGTAGTACCACAGAAGGCAATTGATAATCTGGAAAGTAAACCGGGAATTATCCGCGTGAAATTCCTGAATCCGAATGGTTAAATGGAAGTGGAGGATATAAAAGAGTATGTCATATCAATCAATGGAAGAAGCACGTACAAGGTGTGAAAAAGAAGGAATTCCGTTCTGGAAAGCGGTTCAGCTTGAAGACGCTCAGGAAAGAGGCGTTTCGGAAGAAAGTTCATGGAAACAGATGGAAGGTATGTGGAAGTCTATGCTGGAAAACCTGGATGCTTATGAGGCAGACCGGATATCTACAGGCGGACTGGTAGGTAAAGAAGGCGGACTGATGGACACATATCAGCAGGAAGGCAATACGTTATGCGGAGATTTCATGGCAAAGGTGATGTCTAATGCGTTGAAAATGGGATGTAATAATGCCTGCATGAAGCGTATTGTTGCTGCCCCGACAGCGGGAGCATGCGGTGTACTCCCGGCAGTTTTGGTTACATATTACAGGGAATACAACGTACCGGAAGAAACAATGATAGAGGCAATGTATGTTGCGGCAGGTCTGGGACAGATTATTGCAAATCGTGCATATCTGGCAGGAGCATCCGGTGGATGTCAGGCAGAGATTGGCTCTGGTTCTGGTATGGCGGCAGGAGCAATCTGCCATATTAAAGGGGCAGACGTGGAGGTAATTGGACATGCCTGTGCTATGGCGCTTAAAAATCTGATGGGGCTGGTCTGCGATCCGGTGGCAGGACTGGTAGAAGTACCATGTGTGAAAAGAAATGTAGGGGGAGCTGTCAATGCTCTTGCGGCAGCAGATATGGCGCTTGCAGGTATTACAAGTAAGATTCCGGTAGATCAGGTGATTGATGCCATGAAAGAAGTTGGCGATAAGATGGATGTTTCTTTAAGAGAGACAGGAATCGGTGGAGTGGCAGGAACACCGGCCGGTCAGGAAGTGACAGAGAGATTATTCTCATAAAATATTTTATGGAGACAGATTCTAAGCGGTCTGTCTTCTTTTATTGTGATTTATCGTAAGATTTGGTATAATATTTAGGTCTTAGTAAAGGGGTTATGAGCGGACAATAAAGGAGAATACGATACCATGATATTACATAAAGGACGTCCGGAAGATACAAAAGGGCGGTTAGACAAAGAAATTAAAGTTTATGATTTGCTGGACGAATTGGGAATTGTATATGACAGGGTGGATCACGAAGCAGTGATGACCATTGCTGCCTGCGAGGAAGTGGACCAGACATTGGGAATCAAGATCTGTAAAAATCTATTTTTGTGTAATCGGCAAAAGACAGCATTTTATCTTCTTTTATTACCGGGGGATAAAGCGCTGCAGACGAAAGAACTATCAAAACAGATACCTACATCCAGACTTTCCTTTGCTTCCGGGGAGTATATGGAAGAATACTTGAATGTGGCACCGGGATCTGCAACGGTTATGGGCTTAATGTTCGATCCGGGTAAACGTGTACAGCTATTGGTGGACGAAGAGCTTTTGGAGCAGGAATATTTCGGATGTCATCCATGTATCAACACATCCAGTATTAAAATGAAGACAAAAGATATGGTGGAGAAATATTTAAAAGCAGTACACCATGAATACATTACAGTGAAACTGACTGATGGAAATCAGCAGCATACATAGGAGATGGAGACTATGACAAAGAAACAATTGGCGTTAGAGATTATAGAGCGTTTAAGACAGGAGTATCCGGACGCCGGATGTACGCTGGATTATGACCAAGCATGGAAACTTCTCGTAAGTGTCCGCCTTGCGGCGCAGTGTACAGATGCGAGGGTAAATGTAGTGGTAGAAGGGTTATATGAGAAATATCCAAGCATAGAAGCACTTGCAGAGGCAGAGGTAGATGATATTGAGGAGATTGTAAGACCTTGTGGGCTGGGAAAAAGTAAGGCGAGGGATATCAGCGCCTGCATGAAGATGATAAGAGATGAATATGACGGCAAGATACCAAATGATTTTAAAGCGCTTTTGAAACTTCCAGGAGTGGGGAGAAAGAGCGCGAATCTGATTATGGGAGATGTGTTTGGCGAGCCTGCCATTGTTACAGATACACATTGTATCCGTCTCGTCAATCGCATGGGACTTGTAGATGGAATCAAAGAGCCTAAGAAAGTAGAGATGGAATTGTGGAAAATTATTCCGCCAGAAGAAGGCAGCGATTTTTGTCACCGCCTTGTCTATCATGGCAGAGATGTCTGTACGGCCAGAACGAAGCCATATTGTGATAAATGCTGTCTACAGGACATTTGTAAAAAGAAAATATAGTATTATAAGTCTTCCATATTAATGAGGCGGGCTCTATCCATATGTCTGGAAGTAATTTCGTAAATCTGTGCTGCATTTCCCTGCTCCATAGCCTGAACAATTGCCAGATGTTCTCTGTAAGTAGCAAGCATACGCCCCTCGTGGGCTAAGGAGAGTTCCGCGAGTTTTCGCATACGATATTTGAAGGTATCAAATAATGAAGAAAATTGTTCATTCTCTGCGTATGCAATAATCTTTGTGTGAAATAGAAAATCATATTCACAGAAATCCTTAATGGATTTCGTAGTTTCCAAAATTACTTTTAATGTCTCTGTTGCATCTAGCAATTCTTTGAGTAATTTCTTGACAGGTTCTTGTTCTGCGTTTTTTGCAATCTGAAGAGTGCAGTAGCACTCCAGAGCAGAACGGACCTGAAATGTTTCAATAATATCCTTTGAAGTTAGCTGATGAAGTGTAAATCCTTTGCTTGGAATAATATCAATATAACCTTCTTGCGCCAATCGGTGAATGGCATCTCGAAAAGGAGTTCTGGAAATTCCCAACTCTTTGGATAATTTTGTCTCAGAATAGATTTTATCGTAGGATAGTTTGTGAGTCATAATCAGCATTTGTAAATGTTGATATGCTTGTTCATTTAATGGTGTCATAAGTACTTCCTCTAAAAAAATACGAAATAAGTAATATAAATATTGAAAATATTTTACTATATTTACTGTAAACGGTCAATAGAGCTGAGTAATTGTGTAAATTACACAAAAATCATTCTTTTAAATTATGGAAAAGGTAGAAACTTAGCAAATCAATGAAACACTATTGACCGGTATACCGGTATGTAGTACGATTAATAATAAGAAGAAATAGAACAAATTAATACGAAGAAAACAAAAACAAACAAGAAAGGAAGTAAGACAATGAAAGTAGGGTTTATTGGATTAGGCATTATGGGACGACCAATGGCAAAGAATTTGTTGAATGCAGGTGTAGAACTGCTTGTATCAGATTTGAACAAAGAAGCAGTTGCAGATGTAGTTGCGGCTGGGGCGAAAGAAGCAGATTATGCAGCCATTGGAGCAGAGTGTGAGAGAATTATTATTATGGTTCCAAGCGGAGCAATCTCGAAAGCAATTTTATTTGGAGATAGTGGTGTTGCTTCTACGATTAAAGCTGGAAGCGTAGTGTGTGATATGAGTTCTGTGACTCCGGTAGAATCTCAGGAGTGTTATGACAGATTGAAAGAAAAAGGAGTCGGCTTTATTGACGCGCCTGTATCTGGCGGTGAGCCGGGAGCAATTGCTGGAACACTTGCAATTATGGCAGGCGGAGATGAGAAAGACTTCGATGATTTTAAAGAGTATTTTGATATTTTGGGTTCTTCTGCCTTATTGATTGGCGGTTCTGGAAGCGGGAGTGTTACAAAACTTGCGAACCAGGTCATCGTAAATAATACAATTGCAGTGGTATCTGAAGCATTTGTACTTGCAACAAAGGCGGGAGCCAATCCGCAGAAAGTATACGAGGCAATTAGAGGGGGACTGGCAGGAAGCGCTGTTTTGGATGCAAAGATTCCAATGATTGTAGAACGGAACTTCAAACCTGGCGGACCGATCCGCATTAACCATAAAGATATTAAGAATGTAGTGAATACTGCACATTCTATTGATGTCCCCATTCCGTACACAGCGCAGCTTTATGAGATTCTTCAGAGTCTTAAAATTCATGGACACATGGAAGACGATCATGGCGGAATTGTACAGTATTTTGAAAAATTGGCAGACGTAGAAGTAAAGAAGTTTGATTAGGCAAAACTTAGGAGGGCGAAGAAGATGGCAATTCATACAGATATATTAACCTCTTATAAAAAAATTAATGAGGCAAAGGTAGATACGCTTCTTCAAAAGGAAATTGAAGCAAATAACAAGAAGATAGTTGTTCTTGACGATGATCCGACAGGAGTGCAGACCGTACATGATATTTCGGTGTATACTAACTGGACAAAAGACAGTATACGTCAAGGATTTGAAGAAGAAAATAATCTGTTTTATGTACTGACCAATTCCAGAGGATTTACTGTGGAACAGACGACGAAAGCACATAATGAAATTGCGGAAATCGTAGATGAAGTGGCAAAAGAGAGGGGAAAAGAATACATCTTTATCAGTAGAAGTGATAGTACCCTTCGTGGACATTATCCTCTTGAGACAACACTTCTGAAAGAAAGTTATGAGAAGAATACAGGGAAAGTTATAGATGGTGAGATTATGTGCCCGTTCTTTAAAGAAGGTGGAAGATTCACGATCGATAATGTACATTATGTGAAATATGGTGAAGAACTAGTACCAGCTAACGAGACTGAATTTGCCAAGGATAAGACTTTTGGGTATATTGCGGCGACAATGCCTGAGTATATAGAAGAGAAAACCAAGGGTGCATACAAGGCAGAAGATGTAACTTGTATTTCTTTGGAAGATATCCGAAACGTAAATATTGACAAAATCGAAGCACAGCTTATGGAAGTGAAAGATTTTAACAAGATTATCGTCAATGCCGTCGATTACGTGGATGTAAAGGTATTTTGCATAGCGCTTTACCGCGCCATGGCCAAAGGTAAAGTGTTCATGTTTCGTACTGCGGCTGCCATTGTGAAAGTAATGGGAGCAGTTACTGACCAGCCGCTTCTTGAAAGAGAACAGATGGTGGTAAAGGAGACAACAAACGGTGGAATCGTCGTGGTTGGCTCACATACAGACAAGACAACCAAGCAAGTAGAGTGTTTGAAGGAATTGAAAGATATTGAATCTATCGAACTGGATGCAACACTTGTCAAAGATGATGCTGCATTTGAAGCTGAGGTACAGAGATGTCTGGATAAAGAAGAAGCGTGTATCAAAGCTGGGAAGACAGTATGCTGCTACACAACGAGGGACTTAATTACAGCAGATACTGGAGACAAGGAGGACGAACTTAGATTGTCTGTGAAAATTTCTGACGCAGTTCAATCTTTAGTGGGAAGACTCAGTGTTACGCCAAGTTTTGTAATTGCTAAGGGAGGTATTACTTCGAGCGATGTAGGAACGAAGGCGTTGGCAGTGCAAAAGGCGAATGTATTGGGACAGATTAGACCAGGAATTCCGGTATGGCAGACAGGAAATGAGAGTAAATTTCCTCTTACACCGTACGTTATATTCCCCGGAAATGTAGGGGAGATTACGACATTAAAAGAAGCCGTAGAAGTATTGATAAAAAAGTGATCAATTATACAAAACGAACAAAAACAAACTAAAAAATTGTGCGATTAGTAGAAAAACATAATTGACAATAGTTTTAATTGACAAATATGAACATTTGAAGTACGATATGAACATAAACAAACATAAAATGTTTGAATGTGAAAGGGGATTGCCTATGCCAGAGTGTGTTGTGATAGCAGATGATTTGACAGGAGCAAATGCCACAGGAGTACTTCTGAAAAAAATGAATTATAAAGCATACACCGTAATGAATGCCGAAAGAATTGAATTATCTATACTTGCAGACTGTGATTGTGTTCTTTATCCTACAGACAGTCGAGGAGTAGAGGCGCAGGTTGCCTATAACCGAGTATATAATGTGTGCAGATTATTAAAAAATGATGGAGTGAAAATATACTCTAAGCGAATTGACAGTACACTTAGAGGAAATCTGGGAAGTGAGACGGATGCGATGCTTGATTGTCTGGGAGAAAATTATGTGGCAATCGCAGCGCCTTGTTTTCCGGCATCAGGAAGAGTCGTGACAGGCGGTTATATGTTGGTAGAAGGAATACCGCTTCATAAAACGAATATTGCCATTGATCCAAAGACGCCTGTAAAATGCTCGGAAGTTTCTGTACTTTTTGAACAGCAGAGTAAGTATAAAGTCGGTTCTATTTTCATGAAGGACTTAATGTACGGAAAACATTATTTGGCAGATTTGATGAAAGAACGGGTAAATGAGGGATGTCGAATCTTAACGATAGATTGTGTGACACAGGAAGATCTAGATTTGATTGCAGATGCTGTGATTACAAGCAAACTTCCTGTAGTTGCAGTGGATCCCGGAGTATTTACAGCAACACTGTCAAGAAAGCTGATTGCACCGACACAGAAGAGAGAAAAGAATAAGATTCTGGCTGTGGTAGGCAGTGTGAACCCGAATACAAAAGTTCAGATGGAAGAATTGTGGCTTTCACAGAGAACCTATAATGTTTTCGTGAATACAAGAGAACTTTTGGAAGGGGAAGAACGAAGAGAGCAGGAGATTGCAAGAGTTACGAAGGAGATTCTTACAGAGTGTGAACGCAATGTTGTATCTACTGTGACGGGAGATGGAATTTATCCGGAGAATAGAATTGATTTTAAACCTTATATGGAGCGCTATGGATGTTCTCTTGATGAGGTGACTGGTAAGATTAACAGTGGACTTGCAGAGATTACATATCGTATTTTTAAGTCAGAGCCAACATTTAAAGGCTTGTATACCAGTGGTGGTGACGTAACCGTTTCCGTATGCGGCAGATTCCAGACAGCGGGACTTAGTTTGAGAGACGAAGTGCTTCCGCTGGCGGCATATGGACAATTCCTAAAAGGGGAATTCGACGGTATTCACATTATTACCAAAGGCGGCAGTCAGGGCGGAAGAGATGCTGTCAACCGTTGTATTACGTATTTGAAAGAAAAACTATATATTTAAGATTTAGTAAAAGAGAAAGGAAGAATTATTATGAAAAGACCACTAATCGCAGTACCAATCGGAGATCCGGCAGGAGTAGGTCCAGAGATTGCAGTAAAAGCAATTGCATCAAAGGAAGTATTTGATGTGGCAGACTGTATTGTTATCGGTGATAAAACGATTGTAGAGAATGCAGTTAAGATTACGGAGACGAATCTGACAGTCAACATAGTGACAACTCCAAAAGAAGGAGATTATCGAAAAGGTATTTTAAATTTGATTGACTTAGGCAATATTGACATGGCCAGATTTGAGTTTGGCAAGATCAATGGAATGTGCGGAAAAGCCGCATATGAATATATTGCAAAAAGTATTGAGCTTGCTAATGAAGGAGAAGTTGATGCTGTTGCGACAACACCAATCAACAAAGAATCTTTGAGAGCCGGGGATATTCATTTTATTGGACACACAGAGATTTTTGGAGCACTGACAGGGACGGAAGATCCATTGACAATGTTCGAGACAAATGGAATGCGTGTGTTTTTCCTGACAAGGCATGTCTCGTTAAGAGAAATGCTTGATATGATTACCAAGGAAAGAATCAAAGATTATGTGAAACGGTGTCTAGAAGCGCTTGCAAAGCTTGGCGTGACGGATGGAACGATGGCGATTGCCGGACTTAATCCTCACAGCGGAGAACATGGACTTTTTGGATGGGAAGAGGTCAATGAAATTACTCCGGCAATTGAGGAATTACAGGCAGAGGGCTATGACGTGACAGGACCAATTGGAGCGGATTCTGTGTTCCATCAGGCGGCACAGGGGAGATATAACAGTGTGTTATCTCTGTATCACGATCAGGGACATATTGCGACAAAGACATTGGATTTTGAGAAGACGATAGCAATTACAAATGGTATGCCGATTCTTAGAACTTCTGTAGATCATGGTACAGCATTTGACATTGCCGGAAAGAATATTGTAAGCGCTGTCAGCATGATTGAAGCCATTCTATTAGCTGCGAAATATGCGCCTAATTTTACGAAGTAACATTAAAGAAACATTAGAGAGAAAGAGGAGGTTATGTAATGGTAAACGGACTTAGTGGGGAAAGAATGTTAATTGGTCTGGCAATTGGTATTGCAGTCCTGATATTCTTAGTATTAAAGACAAAAGTGCAGGCATTTTTGGCGCTGATTATTTGTACGATTCTTGTAGGCGTGATTGGCGGGATGCCGTTAGTAAATATTACTCTGGAAGACGGAAAAACGTTTGGTATTATTAATTCAGTTACGACAGGTTTTGGAGGAACTCTGGGAAGTATTGGTATCATCATCGGTTTTGGTGTTATGATGGGACAGATTTTTGAAGTGACCGGAGCGGCCAAGAGAATGGCTTTAACATTTCTAAAACTTTTTGGAAAGAAGAAAGAAGAAGAGGCATTGGCTTTAACGGGATTTATCGTATCCATTCCGATTTTCTGTGATTCCGGATTCGTTGTACTTGCACCGATTGCCAAAGCAATTTCTAAAGCTACGAAGAAATCATTCATCGGTCTTGGAGTGGCATTAGCTGCCGGATTAGTTATCACACACTCCTTAGTTCCGCCGACACCTGGCCCGCTTGGCGTATGTGGTATCTTCGGAATTGATGTTGGTAAATTTATCCTTATGACAATTTTATTAGCCATTCCAATGTCAATTGCATGTATTGCATATTCCAGAATGGTTTTGTCAAAGAAATATTACCGTATTCCAAATGATGAGGGAGAAGTTGTAGAGATGCCTTATCAGGAACCGGATTATGACAATGCGTTTTCTATGGAGAGTAGTGACCTTCCGGGAACATTTGCTTCCTTCCTGCCGCTTCTTGTTCCAATCATCCTGATTCTGATTAACACAGTAGCGACAGCGCTTGGTAAAACAACGGGGGCTATGGAAATCCTTGTATTCTTAGGGCAGCCAATCGTGGCAGTAGGACTTGGATTAGTGGTAGCAATCTTTGGCTTAGGCAAGGACTTAGACAGACATACTGCAATTTCTGAGATGGAAAAAGGAATGATGTCTGCAGGTATTATTATGCTGGTAACTGGTGGCGGCGGTGCTCTTGGACAGATTATTAAAGATTCTGGTCTTGGAACATTTATGGCAGAAGGACTTGCACAGACAGCAATTCCAATTGTTATTTTGCCGCTTCTTATCTCTACCGCAATGAGATTTATTCAGGGTTCAGGAACAGTTGCAATGACAACTGCAGCAAGTATCTCTGCTCCAATTATTATAGCGGCAGGCGCCAATCCATTCCTTGGAGCAGTTGCATGTTGTGTAGGTTCTCTGTTCTTTGGATATTTTAATGATAGTTATTTCTGGGTTGTAAACAGAACATTGGGAGTAAGTGAGGCGAAAGACCAGCTGCGTGTATGGTCTGTTACATCTACAATCGCATGGGCAGTTGGTGTAGTAGAAGTCTTAGTATTGAATATCTTTATGTAATAGGATAAAATGTATGCAGTGGGGGTAATACTTTCACTGCATATTTTGCATTTATCATTGAGCTGGTTTATGTAAGATGTTTAAATTATGGACAAAGGAATGGGGATTGTAAGATGTTGGCGGCAGAGAGACAGGCAAAAATCGTAGAACTGACGATGCGCAGAGGAAGCGTACAGGTAGAAGAACTTGCTCAGGAACTCAAGGTTAGTTCGATGACAATACGCAGAGACTTGGTAAAACTTGAGGAAGAAAATAAATTAGAGCGATGTCATGGCGGCGCAGTTGCAAAGCAAGAAGAACTGTATGCAGATAAGCAGATTAGCCATAAGAAAGAAAAAGAGAGTTTGGCAAGAAGATGCCTGGATTATATGAAAGAAGGAGATACCATTTTCTTAGATGCCGGAACAACGACTTATGAGATTGCAAAGCATATGAAAGGTATGAAAGATTTGTCTGTTGTGACGAATGATTTGGAAATTGCGCAGTTATTAAAGGACAGCGAAGTGGAATTATTTGTCTGTGGAGGAAGGGTTCAAAAAGAGACGGGAAGTATGTTTGAACGGTATGCGACACAGATGCTTGAGGATTTTAAATTTGATGTGGGATTTTTTGGAGCTGCCTGTATCAATAATGAGTTTGAAGTGATGACGCCAACCCAGACAAAGATGTGGCTGAAACGCTATACTCCTGTGCGGTGTGAGAAAGCATATCTAGTAGTGGATGCTTCTAAATTTGGAAAGCAGGCCATGACAAGAATCAATCACTTAGGCGATTTTAACGGAGTGATCACAGATAAGATTTTTACTGCACAAGAGAAAGAGCGTCTAAATAAATTAGGAGCAGTTATTATATCCGAATGATATTCCCCTAACTTAAATATCTAATACATTTCCATCCAAGTCTTTCCAAAAGAAACGGTCATCATAAATCATATATCCATGAGCAGAGTTTTCCTTTGGAATAGATATAGAGCCTGGATTCATATAAGTATACGTACCCATATTCTGGTTTGCCGGGATGTGGGTATGTCCGTTTAAGAGGATATCTCCTTCCTTTAACATAGGCAGATTCTTAGGATTATGCTGATGCCCATGGGTGGCGAAAATCGTCTGGCCGCCTAATCCAAGCAGACAGTAATCAGCCAGAATCGGAAATTCTAAAACCATTTGGTCAACTTCTGTATCACAGTTTCCACGCACACAGAGAAGTTCTTGTTTCATAGTATTTAACATGGAGATGACGTCTTTTGGATTATAGTCTTTCGGCAAGTCATTTCTAGGACCATGGTATAAAATATCGCCAAGAATCAGCAGACGGTCAGCCTGTTCTCTTTCATATGATTCTATCATTTTACGGCAATAATAAGCAGAACCATGGATGTCGGATGCGATCATTAGTTTCATAATTTTTGTCCTTTCTTTATACGTCTCTGCGAATTTGAATTAGACGGAATACACCGTCATAAACCTCGTCTTGGTCTTCCAAATCAATCATAAGCCATCGCTGCCCGTTGCCTTCCTGTGTGCGGTCATAGACTTCTCGGATTTGTGGCGTACAGTTGGGGAGCAGTTCTTCTACTCTTTCTTTTTCTTTTCTTCCGACCACAACCATTACAGTAAAATAATCTTCTTTTGGGTAAATGGTGCACAAAGTCTTTCCGGACTTTTTAAATTTTACATTCCAGCCCGGTTCTAAGCTGCAGGCGCTAAATTCTATTTTCTCGCTGCATTTATAGTGATTCATAATTTCAGTACAAAACTGCATAAAAACAGGGTTTCTGACATACGAACTAATTTCGTCCAGAGTTGGACAATAAGATTTATCTTGCAAATTTATCATATTCATTCCTCGCTTAATGTTTTTCTTATTTTATCATGGGTGTATCAGTAACACAAGGAAGGAATAATTCTTTTTTGTGATATAATCTTAAAGCCATTTCTGGGATGAAGATATCTACGAAACAAGGACTGAGTCTTATGTGGATTACCAGTATTGCGGCTGTGGCACAACACGTAAAGTAAGATAAAGGGGTACGGACAGTGTCCCTGTTTTTCAATATGGATATTTCTGAACCAATGTCATTTAGTTAATTTTTATATTCATATGGTTAGATTCCAAATTATAGGGGTCTAACTTGACTATTACACATCTACGCAGCTATTTTTGCTCATAAGGCGCTCCGCTCATAGTCGGTAAAAATACTTATTCATGCAAGCATGATTCGCTTATTTTGCCGACTATGGCTGAATAGTTACGTAAAAATATATTTTGATATTCAAAATGCTTGACAAACATTTTTTGAGGATATATATTTTAAAAGTCAAAATAATTTACAAACAAAATAAGCGAGAGGAATTAAAATGACTGGAGTAATATGCGGGACAGGTTCTTATACACCTGCCTGGGTAATGGACAACAATGATATAGCGAAGTTGGTGGACACCAATGACGGGTGGATACAGGAACGGACAGGTGTAGTGCGTCGTCACATTATCAAAGATGAGACGACAGTATCTATGGCGGTGGAATCCGGAAAACGGGCGCTTGAAAATGCAAAAGTAACAGCCGAAGAAATTGACTTGATTCTGGTAGCTACGATTTCCTCCAACGTAGTGCTTCCTTGTACGGCTTGTGAAGTGCAAAAAGCCATAGGTGCAACTCATGCAACTTGCTTTGATATCGGTGGTGCAGCGTGTACGGGATTTGTGATTGCCTACAATACGGCAATGGTTTATTTGACAAGCGGAGTTTATAAGACGGCACTGGTTATCGGCAGTGAAAGTTTATCTACCATTACCAACTGGAAGGACAGAGGAACTTGTATTTTGTTTGGTGACGGTTCGGGCGCTGTGGTGTTAAAGGCAAAAGAAGGAAAACCGTACCTTCCGGTGACACATTCGGAAGGCGCAAAAGGGATGGCGCTTACCTGCAAAAGCCGTTATGAGAGAAATGGTCTGACAGGAGCGTCGGATATACAGGAACTTCTCAGTGCAGAACATTTTATGCAGATGGATGGGCAGGCGGTGTTCAAGTTTGCAGTCAAACGAGTGCCGGAAGTTGTGAGAGAAGTTCTGACGGTAAATGATGTGGTACAAGAGGAAATTAGTTATTACATCTTACATCAGGCGAATAAGAGGATTGTGGAAGCTGTCGCAAAGCGGTTAGAAGAACCACTGGAAAAATTCCCAATGAATCTTCAAGAATATGGGAATACATCTTCAGCCAGCATTCCAATCTTGTTGGATGAGATGAATCGTCAGGGAAAATTAAAGTCCGGACAAAAACTGGTACTTGTAGGGTTCGGAGCAGGGCTTACATGGGGAGCCAGTATTTTAGAATGGTAAAAATATTTGTATTGAAAAGGAGAACAAAACAATGTTAGAGAAAATCAAAGAATTAGTAGCAGAAAATCTTGGAGTAGACGCAGCAACTATTACAGAGCAATCTTCTTTTAAAGAGGACTTAGGAGCGGACTCTTTGGACTTATTTGAAATGGTTATGGCACTGGAAGAAGAATTTGAAGTTGAAATTTCAACAGAAGATTTAGAAAAAATCACAACAGTAGGAGAAGTCGTGGCTTATATTGAGGAACATCAATAAAACCATTTACAGTAAGGGAAAGGAGAGTTGATTTACATATGCAGACAGAAGTAACCAGATTACTAGGAATTGAATATCCAATCATCCAGGGTGGTATGGCATGGGTAGCAGAGTATCATCTGGCGGCAGGTGTGTCAAATGCAGGTGGTCTTGGTCTGATTGGTGCGGCCAGTGCTCCGGACGAGTGGGTAAGAGAGCAGGTTCGGGAAGCAAAGAAACTGACAGATAAACCATTTGGAGTCAACATTATGTTAATGAGCCCTTATGCAGATGAGGTGGCGAAAGTCATTGTAGAAGAGGGCGTGCAGGTTGTGACAACAGGTGCAGGTAATCCGGAGAAATATATGAAAATGTGGAAAGATGCGGGCGTGAAAGTAATTCCGGTGGTTGCTTCTGTAGCCCTTGCAAAGAGAATGGAGCGCTGCGGTGCAGATGCAGTTGTGGCAGAAGGCTGTGAGGCTGGCGGACACATTGGAGAAAGTACAACTATGGCGCTAGTTCCTCAGATTGTGGACGCTGTAAATATTCCGGTTATCGCAGCGGGAGGTATCGCAGATGGAAGAGGAATTGCAGCAGCATTTATGCTGGGAGCCAAGGGTGTGCAGATGGGAACACATTTCGTAGTGACGGAAGAGTCTCAAGTACACGATAATTACAAGGAGCGCATTATCAAAGCGAAAGACATTGATACCAAAGTGACCGGGAGAACAACGGGACATCCGGTGCGCGCCCTTAGAAATGACATGACAAAACGATATACTGAGCTGGAAAATAGTGGCGCAAGCTTTGAAGAGTTGGAGCAGTTGACATTGGGCGGACTTAGAAAAGCAGTAGTAGACGGCGATGTGAAGAATGGAAGTGTGATGGCAGGCCAGATTGCCGGAATGGTAAAAGAGAAAATGTCCTGTCAGGCACTGATTCAGAAATTAGTAACTGAAACAGACGCACTAATTAAAGGAGCAGGTTTTTATGAGTAAAATTGCATTTATTTATCCAGGGCAGGGAGCTCAGAAAGTCGGGATGGGCGCTGATTTTTATGAAAAAAGTGTGAGCGCAAGAAAGATTTTTGATGAGGCGTCTGAAGTGCTGCAGCTGGATATGAAAGCCCTTTGTTTTGAACCAAATGATAAGTTGGATATTACAGAATACACTCAGGCGGCGTTGGTGACAACTTGTCTTGCCATAACAAAAGTCGTGGAAGAAAAAGGACTGAAGCCGGATGTGACGGCAGGGTTAAGTCTTGGCGAATATTGTGCCATTTGTGCAGCGGGTGGTATGGACGAGATGGATGCTATAGGACTGGTGAGAAAGCGGGGCATTTTAATGCAGAACACAGTACCAGAAGGAGTAGGTGCTATGTGCGCCGTTTTGGCTATGGAGGCGGCGGAGATTGAAACTGTTATTGCCAATATCAAAGATGTGACCATCGCAAATTATAATTGTACAGGACAGATTGTGATTACGGGGAAAAAAGAAGCGGTAGAAGAAGCGGCAGAGAAATTAAAAGAAGCCGGAGCAAAACGAACGATAATGTTAAACGTCAGTGGTCCGTTTCATTCGCCGCTTTTAGTATCGGCGGGGGAAGAATTGGGAAA
>CAJTRE010000002.1:117240-131081 GCA_910578495.1 uncultured Dorea sp. | reverse complement strand
TCAGGTAACCTTACATCCGCTTGCGATTCCATATTATACAAACGTAACAGCCAAAAAAGTTGAAGATATTATGGAGACAAAGGCATTGTTAGAGCAACAGGTCAGCGAATCTGTGAAGTGGATGCAAAGCGTGGAACAGATGATTGTAGACGGCGTAGATACTTTTGTAGAGATTGGACCGGGCAAGACACTGGCAGGATTTATGAAAAAAATTAATCGCGATGTGAAGGTATATAACATCGAAGCATGGGAAGATGTAGAAAAAGTCGTGGGGGAATTGACATGTTAACAGGTAAGGTAGCAGTTGTAACCGGAGCGTCCAGAGGAATCGGTAAGGCAATCGCCTTAAAGTTTGCCTCACAGGGAGCAATGGTTGTCATTAATTACAATGGTTCAAAAGACAGAGCCGAGGGAGTAAAAAACGAGATTGAAGCCGCTGGTGGAAAAGCAGTCATCTATCAGTGTGATGTTTCTGACTATGAGAAATGCGAAACATTCATTCAGAACGTGATTAAAGAGTACGGTAGTCTGGACATTTTGATAAACAATGCAGGAATAACCAAAGACGGTCTGTTGATGAAGATGTCAGAAGAAGATTTTGACAAAGTTATTGAGACAAACTTAAAAGGAACATTTAATACCATCCGCTTTGCAACAAGACAGATGTTAAAACAGCGCAGCGGGCGAATCATCAACATGTCCTCTGTAGTGGGTGTTACTGGAAATGCAGGTCAGGCGAATTATGCGGCTTCCAAAGCGGGAGTGATAGGACTTACAAAAGCTGCGGCAAGAGAAGTGGCTTCCCGCCAAATTACGGTAAATGCTATTGCACCAGGCTTTATTGAAACAGATATGACAGCGGTACTTTCCGATAAAGTAAAAGAAGGAGCCATTGCACAGATTCCTTTTTGCAAATTTGGCAAGGCAGAAGATATCGCGGCGGCGGCAGCATTTTTGGCGTCCGAAGAGGCAGGATATATTACTGGTCAGGTACTTCATGTAGATGGCGGGCTATGTATATAAGGAGACAGGAAATATGAAAAGACGAGTTGTAGTAACCGGTCTGGGAGCGGTGACACCAATCGGGAATACGGTGGAAGATTTTTGGGCCGGAATCAAAGCCGGAAAAGTTGGAATCAGTGAGATCACGAGATTCGATACTAAAGATTATAAAGTAAAGAACGCAGCAGAAGTGAAAGATTTTGTGGCAAAAGAGCGCATGGATTTTAAAGCGGCAAAACGAATGGAATTATTTTCACAATATGCAGTTGCCGCTGCAAAAGAGGCTTGTGAAGATGCTGGTCTGGACATGGAAAAAGAGGATGCTTTCCGCGCAGGTGTTATCGTAGGTTCTGGAATCGGAAGCTTAGAGGTAGTGGAGCGAGAGTACAAAAAGATTTTGGAAAAAGGTCCATCTAGAGCCAATCCACTTATGATACCGCTGATGATTTCCAATATGGCAGCAGGAAATATTTCTATTCAGCTTGGTTTTCGCGGAAAATGCACTAACGTAGTGACAGCTTGTGCGTCAGGAACTAACTGTATCGGTGACGCATTTCGTGCCATTCAGTATGGGGATGCTGATATTATGCTGACAGGTGGAACAGAGAGCTGTATCTGTCCGACAGGAGTGGCAGGATTCACAAGTCTTACCGCATTATCAAAAGCAACAGATCCTATGCGGGCTTCCATTCCATTTGACAAAGACAGGGACGGGTTCGTTCTTGGAGAGGGAGCCGGAATTGTTGTGCTGGAGGAATTGGAGCATGCGGAGGCAAGAGGGGCGAAAATATACGCTGAAGTTGCAGGCTACGGCGCTACCGGAGATGCTTATCATATTACTTCTCCGGCAGAGGATGGAAGCGGCGCTGCAAAAGCCATGTCTCTTGCTATGGAAGAAGGAGGCGTAAAGCCGGAGCAGATAGATTATATCAACGCCCACGGAACCAGTACACATCATAACGATTTATTTGAGACAAGAGCAATCGAACTGGCGCTTGGAGAGACAGCTTCAAAAAAAGTTGTCGTTAACTCTACAAAATCTATGATTGGACATTTGCTGGGAGCAGCAGGCGGTGTAGAATTTATTGTCTGCGTTAAGTCTATTGAGGAAGGTTTTATTCACCAGACTATGGGAACAGAAAATGTAGATGAAGAATGTACATTAAATTACGCCGTAGGCGCACCGATAGAAAAAGATGTGAATTATGTCCTTACCAATTCCCTTGGTTTTGGCGGACACAATGCAACTTTGCTGTTGAAGAAATTTGAAAACTAAATTATGAGGATTAACATGATGAAATTTGAAAATCTGATTACGTTGATTGGCGCTGTGTCTGAGTCAAAATTAACAGACTTCAAATACGAAGAAGAAGGCGTCAAATTAGAATTAAGCAAAAAAGAAGGGAAACCGACACTAGATAGGCCAGAAGTGGACATGGATGTTGTGACACCAGATACGCCAGAAGGTAATCTTGTGGTATCTCCGCTTGTAGGCACATTCTACGCTGCGCCGTACGAAGATGCAGAACCATTCGTTACAGTGGGAACTGCTGTGAAAAAAGGACAAACTTTGGCTATTGTAGAAGCTATGAAATTGATGAATGATATTGAAAGCGATTACGATGGAACCATCACAGAAGTTCTTGTAAAGAATGGTCAGCCGGTAGAATATGGACAGCCATTGTTTCGTGTGAAGTAAACGAAAAATACACCCTAAAAGGAGAAAAAGATGTAATTATGAACCATTTAGATATTAACGGAATCAAAGAAATCATTCCTCACCGCTCACCATTTCTTCTTGTGGATTACATTGAAGACTACGAGCCAGGCGAGTATGCGGTAGGATACAAATGCGTGACATACCGCGAGGACTTTTTTGCCGGACATTTTCCGCAGGAACCGGTGATGCCGGGAGTTCTTCAGATTGAGGCTTTGGCGCAGGTCGGCGCAGTTGCGATTTTAAGTAAACCAGAAAATCAGGGAAAGATTGCTTATTTTGGAGCTATTAATAAATGTAAATTTAAAGGTAAAGTAACACCTGGCGATAAGTTGAAACTGGAAACGAAAATTATCAAAGTCAAAGGCCCGGTAGGTGTGGGTGAGGCTATAGCCAGTGTGGATGGAAAAGTGACGGCCACAGCAGAGCTTACATTTATGATTGGATAGGTGAGACTACATGATTAAGAAAGTATTGATTGCAAACCGCGGAGAAATTGCCGTTCGTATCATTCGTGCCTGTCGTGAGATGGGGATTGAGACGGTGGCTGTATATTCGGAGGCGGATAAAGAAGCGCTGCACACAAAACTTGCAGATGAAGCTGTTTGTATTGGAGCTGCACCGTCTAGTGAGAGTTATTTGAGCATGGACCGCATCATAAGTGCAACTATCATAACAGGTGCGGAGGCCATTCATCCGGGTTTTGGTTTCTTATCTGAAAATAGCAAATTTGCGGAACTGTGCGAGCAATGTAATATTACGTTCATTGGCCCGAGTTCAGAGGTTATTGCCAAATTAGGAAATAAACAGGAAGCCAGAAATACTATGATTTCGGCAGGAGTCCCGGTTATTCCCGGAAGTATGGAAGCAATTTATGAGGCCAAAGATGGCGCTGAAATTGCAGAAAAAATTGGTTATCCGGTTATCATAAAAGCGGCTCTTGGCGGAGGCGGTAAGGGAATGCGTGTGGCGCAGACGCCGGAGGAATTTGAGCAGAGCTTTAATACCGCTCAGAAGGAAACACAGATGGCGTTTGGCGATAATACCATGTATATCGAGCATTTTGTGGAACAGCCGAGACATATCGAGTTCCAGATTCTTGCTGACAGTTACGGAAATGTTATTCATCTTGGAGAGCGTGACTGTTCCATTCAGCGTAATCATCAGAAAATGATTGAGGAATCTCCATCAATTGCACTTTCGGAAGAGTTGCGGACAAAGATGGGCGAGGCAGCAGTAAAAGCGGCGAAAGCTTCCAACTATGTAAATGCAGGAACCATAGAGTTTTTGTTGGAGAAAAATGGGAACTTTTATTTTATGGAAATGAATACACGCATTCAGGTAGAGCATCCGGTTACAGAGTGGGTGACAGGAATTGATCTGATTAAAGAGCAGATTCGTATTGCATCCGGGAAAAAACTTCTCTTTAAACAAGAAGACGTACAGCTGACCGGTCATGCCATTGAGTGCCGTATCAATGCGGAAAACCCAGAGAAAGGGTTTCGTCCGTCACCGGGAACTATTACAGATATGTATCTGCCGGGAGGCAAAGGCATTCGAATTGATTCTGCCATTTATAGTGGATATACAATTCCGCCATACTATGATTCTATGGTGGCGAAACTGATTGTATGGGCAAAAAATCGAAATGAGGCAATCCGTAAGATGCAGACTGCTCTTGGAGAGGTCGTTATTGAGGGAATTGACACTAACGTAGATTATCAGTATGAGATTTTGAATCA
Organism: uncultured Dorea sp.; assembly: GCA_910578495.1. GTDB lineage: Bacteria > Bacillota > Clostridia > Lachnospirales > Lachnospiraceae > Dorea_D. Next base: position 126,620 of record CAJTRE010000002.1, on the reverse strand, counting down.
TCCGGATTACTTGTCCGGCAACATTGATATTGAATTTATTGAACGATTATAGGAATAAAAGGTGAAATATGAAATTAGATAATGTGTTCAAAAAGACCAGACTTTCTACTGGGAGAAAAAATCATTTTACAATCAGTTCTAAAAGGCCGGAAGTACCAGAGGGGCTGCTTCGAAAATGTAATAAATGCGGTGGAGCTATTATTACAGAAGATGTAAAGAAAGATTTTTATATTTGTCCGAAATGCGGTGGATATTTTCGAGTGCATGCATATCGTCGTATCGAAATGATTTCTGATGAAGGAACATTTGAAGAGTGGGATAAAGGGCTTACGACGAGAAATCCATTGAAGTATAAAGGTTACGAAGAAAAGATTCAGGCGTTACAGGAGAAAACCAACCTGGAAGAAGCTGTGGTGACCGGAAAAGCGAAAATCAACGGAACAGAAACGGTAGTTGGTATTTGTGACGGCCGATTTATGATGGCTAGTATGGGAGAAGTCGTGGGCGAAAAGGTTGCGAGAGCTGTAGAACGTGCAACCGAAGAAAAACTTCCGGTTGTTATATTTGCCTGTTCCGGTGGAGCCAGAATGCAGGAAGGTATCGTGTCGCTGATGCAGATGGTGAAAACTTCTGCGGCAATTAAGCGTCACAGTGAAGCAGGACTTTTGTATATAAGCATCCTCACAGATCCGACAACCGGAGGAGTAACCGCAAGTTTTGCTATGCTGGGGGACATTATCCTGGCAGAGCCCAAAGCACTGATAGGTTTTGCCGGCCCGAGAGTCATTGAGCAGACTATCGGGCAGAAACTTCCAAAGGGATTTCAAAGAGCAGAATTTTTATTAGAACATGGATTTATAGATGGAATTGTAGAGCGTCCACAGCTTAAAGATACGTTGTCTAAAATTTTGAAAATACATGAGCAGGCAAAGGAAATCAACGTACAAGATTTGACTGGTGCAAAATGCGATACTGCGCGGAAAGAATCCTTCAATATAAACCAAAAAGATGCAGATGCGTGGGATAGAGTAGAATTGTCCAGAATGAAGGACCGCCCGGTGGGAAGTGATTATATTCAGGCTTTATTTACAGAGTTTACAGAATTTCATGGTGATCGATATTTTGCAGATGATAAAGCGATTGTCGGAGGCATTGCAAGGTTTCAAGGGATTCCGGTGACTGTAATCGCACAGGAAAAAGGAAGAAGTACGAAAGAAAATATTGAGCATAATTTCGGCATGCCGTCCCCGGAAGGATATCGAAAAGCATTACGTCTTATGAAGCAGGCGGAAAAATTCCATAGACCAGTGATTTGCTTTGTAGATACGCCGGGAGCTTTCTGTGGTTTAGAAGCAGAGGAGCGAGGTCAGGGCGAGGCAATAGCTAGAAACATATTTGAAATGTCCGGTTTAAAAACCCCGGTTCTTTCTATTATTATAGGAGAGGGCGGAAGCGGCGGAGCGCTTGCTATGGCTACAGCGGATGAAGTATGGATGCTGGAAAATTCGATCTATTCTATTTTATCACCGGAGGGATTCGCAAGCATTCTTTGGAAAGACAGTACAAAAGCAAAAGAAGCGGCGAAAGTAATGAGACTTACGGCAGCAGACTTAAAAGAAATGGGTGTTGTGGAAAAAGTGTTTGCAGAACCAACGCACTATATCGTAGAGAATATAGAAGATGTAACAAGTCAGTTAACTTGTGAAATCAGCGAATTTATACAAAAATATTATTCAATGTCAAGAGAGGAATTGATAGAGAAGCGTTATCAGAGATTTCGTAAAATGTAGGAATGTTTTCTTGTAAAAATATTTTGAACAGTATAGAATAAAGAGTAATGTTAAAAAGAAGAAAACAACGTCTTTTAGGAGGCAAATAGAAGAGATGCAGTTAACGGTTAATGAGGCTCGCACCTTTGGAGGTTTGAAGGAATGTAAATTGTTGGCGGGAGAAAAGGGATTGAATCGGGTGATACGTTGTGTCGATTCAATGGAAATACCGGATATTAGGCAATGGCTGCAACAGGGAGAATTTCTGGTGACGACAGGGTATGCTTTGAAAGATAACAGCGAGGCATTAGTTCAGGTTGTAGAAGCGCTGGCGGATAAAAGTGGAAGCGGGCTTGCTTTGAAAACAAGATTTATCGGAGAAATTTCCCGGAGTGTATTGGAACGGGCAGAAGAACTGGAGATTCCTATTTTTGAAATGCCGGTCGAGATGCCGACAATCAGCCTTACGGAACCAATAGTGAGACGGGTGATAGCCGGAGAATTACAAAGTTCATCAAAAGAGCTGGTTGGAGAGCAATTGTGGCATCAGCAGGCTAATTTCTATACAGAGCTTGTTCTTGGAATTATTCCATCAGAGAAAGAAGCGTTTTATCGTGCGAAATTTTTGAAGTGGCCGGAACCGCCATTCAGCTTGTTTGTATTGGATATGGATGGTTTTCGTGAACAAGTGGAAAATATGATGGAAGCAGAAATTTTAGAAATTAAGCAGCGTACAGAAAAAATACTCAGACGAGTTTTAGAAAAAAATGGTTATGCGGGTGTTCTGGTCGGAAGAAGCGACAGCTTTTCCTGCATTTTACAGGGTGGAAAAGAAACGGGAGTTTTAAAAGAACTTGTCAAGAGTATGAAGAATGCAGTTCTTGCAGGAGTTGGTATGGTTGTGACGGCAGGAATTGTAGAAGATGTTGCTTCATATCTGGAAATAAGACACGCCCATGAATGTGCGGCTGATGTCATTGAAATCTGCAGAATCGGAAAACGAAGCCAAGGGTATGCGTGTTTGTCGGAAGTGTTACTGGAACGTGCGATTCGAAAAGATGGAGGGAATCCTTATTTACAAGAGTTTGTCCAAAGATATTTGGGAGTATTGGAGGAATATGATGCTATTCACCATACGGAGTTAGTTTATACGTTGAAAGTGCTGGTAGAGAATATGGGAATTCGGACGAAAGCCGCAGAAGCGCTTTTTTTACATCGAAATTCATTGCTTCGCAGACTCCAAAAAATTGAAATGTTGACAGAAATGGATCTATCGGACGGACGTCAATTACTTCAACTTGGTATCGCATTACAAATGCGGCCTTATGTGGGCGATGTGCCCACGACAAAGAAAAAATAAAAGTATTTGCTTGACAATAGATGTGCAGGGTGCAACGTTAGTTGCACCTTTTTTCGTGCACGATGAATCTTGTCTGTAGAAGTGCGAAGATGATACAATGTTGGAAACAGAAATGGAATGGTTGTAAAGGAGGAGAAGCTCATGGAAAGACAGTTTAAAATCGCTCTCATACAATATCAAAGTGTGATTGGCGATCTTCAGAAAAATGCAGATCGGGCAGTTGAGATGATACGGGAAGCTGCGTCGAAAGGGGCAAAAATGGTTTGCTTTCCGGAAATGTTTAACACAGGTTATAATTTTCAACTGATTGGCGAGGGGTTCCATAATTGTGGCGAATCTATTGATGGTTATACAATCACACAGCTCCAAAAAACAGCAAGAGAATGTTCGTGCTATGTGATAGCGCCGATTACGCTTGAGAAAAAAGTGAAAGGTGTATTTTATAATGCAGCGGTTGTGATTGATGATGATGGAAAAATTTTGGGTGATTATTCAAAGCATCATTTATGGGCGGCAGAGCGTTATTATTTTCATGCGGGAGAAGAAATTCCGGTCTTTGATACAAAGTATGGGAAGATTGGTGTGATGATCTGCTACGATGCCGGATTCCCAGAGGTTGCAAGAATTCTTGCCCTGAAAGGAGCAGAACTGATCTTTATGCCGAGTGCATGGAGAATTCAGGACTGGGATATGTGGAATTTAAATATTCCACAAAGGGCATTGGAGAACACGCTCTATGTGGCGGGAGTAAATCGCTTTGGCCGCGAAGATGATTTGTACATGTTTGGAAATAGTAAGGTGGCTGACTGGCGAGGCAGGATTATTGCAGAGAGCAAGGAAGAAAAAGAAGAGATTGTGTATGCAGATATTGATCTGGAACAGCTTACAAAGGCGCGCCTTGATATTCATTATTTAAAGGACAGAAGACCGGACAGCTATAAAGTGTTATCAGAATATACAGAATATTAAAACAGGGGAGATTAGAAAATGAGTACGGAAAAGAATAAAAAGATAGAAGAACAGTTTAATGACTACGAAGCAACTCCGGTACCTGAGGAAGTACATATGTCCTGGCTGAGTCAGGGAGCAGTGTGGATTGGCAGTGGATTCTGTCTGGCGGCAATTTCAACAGGTGGAATTCTTGCGAACGGACTTGGCTTTAGGGATATGGTTATCGCAGCAATACTTGGATCGGTTATTTTGACAATTATTGCGGCAGCAGTGGGAGTTGTAGGAGCGAAGACGCACCTGTCTTCTTCGATGGGCTCAAGGTTTTGTTTTGGAACAAATGGGGCACGAATTTTTGGATTAATACTGACGATTTCTAACTTTGGCTGGTTTGCATTTCAGGCAGACTTGTTTGGAAATACGGTAGTCGCATTAGTAAAAGAAACCGGGGGACCGGAATTACCGCAGACAATATTTACAGTATTGGGAGCGTTAGCAATGATGCTGACAGCGATCATCGGTTACAAAGGAATTAAAATGCTCTCAAACGTGGCGGTTCCGTTATTGTTTATCCTTTCTATCGTGGCGGTGGGAATGACTTTAAAACGAATTCCTTTTTCTGAAATCATATCATCCGGTCCGGTAGAAGCTTCGATTCCATTGACGGTTGGCGTAGCGGCAGTGGTAGGGAACTTTGCGGTAGGTGTTACAATCGTATCAGATTTTACAAGATATTCTAAAAAACCAAAAGACTCTGTGATTGGATGCTTGCTTGGCTATTTTATTGGCTACCTTCCGATTTTGTTCCTCGGAGCATTGTTTACATATGCGTTCCAGAACTGGAATGTTGTAGAGGTCATGATTTCAAAGCTGGGGCTTGGTATTATTGCGGCGATTGTTTTAATTCTTGCTCAGTGGACAACAAATGATAATAATCTGTACTCCTCTGTTCTTGGATTATCCAATGCAATTAACGGGAAATTTCCATATGTACGCTGGAAACTGACATTGATAGTAGGTCTTGTAAGTACAGTTATTTCTGCAATTGGTGTACAGAAATATTATATGAATTTCCTGACAATTTTGACATCGACAATTCCGGCAGTTGCAGGCGTTATGGCATCAGATTTCTTTATCCTGAATAAGAAAGGATACGATTTCGGTCTGATACGGGACAACAAGCTTCCAAATTGGAAGTGGAATGCGATGATTGCCTGGGGTGTGGCAGCTTTAATCGGACTTACCATGTCGAATCCGCCGACAGGTTTTGGAGTGCCATTTATGGTGAAACTTTCTGAAACCATTCCGATTCCAGTAGTAGGAATTATTATTGCATTTACTTTAAATTGTACATTATATCCGGTATTTAATAAAAAGAATTCAAAACAGGGGGAATAAAAATGCTTTACAGACAGATGTTAGATTTATACGATATTTTAGATGATGGAAAGGCAGACGGTGAACGTGTAGTTGAATATCTGAAAAGAATCAATCCTGACTGCCTTGCAGAGACACATACTTTAGAGGGAAATCAAGGCATTACTCATATGGTAAGAGTTGTGATTCCCGGAGAAAACGGAAAAAGAAATGGCGGAGAAGCACCGACCATAGGAATTTTAGGACGATTAGGCGGTTTGGGGGCAAGACCGGAAAGAGTGGGCTTTGTATCAGATGGAGATGGAGCACTGGCCGCATTAACGGCGGCGGCAAAGCTTCTTGATATGCAGAGGAAAGGAGATTGTCTGCAAGGTGATGTAATCATATCTACACATGTATGTCCGGACGCACCAACGAAGCCCCATGAGCCGGTTCCATTTATGGGTTCACCGGTTGAAATGTATCAGGTAAATCAAGATGAAGTTACGGAAGAAATGGACGCAATCTTATCTATTGATACAACAAAAGGAAACCGAATTGCAAACGAAAGAGGATTCTTTATTTCTCCAACGGTAAAAGAAGGCTATATTTTAAGGGTGAGTGAAAGACTTCTGGATCTTATGGAGATAACAACCGGACGACGTCCAAGAGTATTTGCATTGACTCAGCAGGATATTACTCCATACGGAAATGATTTGTTTCATATTAATAGTATTCTTCAACCGTCAGTTGCAACAAGTGCTCCGGTTGTAGGTGTTGCGATTACTGCAGAAACGGTTGTCCCGGGATGTGCGACAGGCGCAACACAACCGACAGATATAGAAGAAGCGGCTCGTTTTGTAATAGAAGCCGCTAAAGAATTCGGTCAGGGTATATGTGATTTTTACGATAAGGAAGAGTACGCACGCATTCAAAAATTATACGGAAGCATGACAAGATTTCAAGGGTTTGGTGAGTAAAATGGAAAAAAAATATATGATAGGCGTCATCCGGGTGGTGACGCAGGAAAAGGCAGAATGTGAACGCCATGGTCGATTGCTGGAATCGTGGTTCCCGGAATTTTCGGTAATTTCCAGATGTATTCCCGACCAGCCAGAAGGCGTGCATGATGAAGCAAGTGAAGCGGCAGCAATTCCGAAGATTCAAAAGCTGGCAAAGGAGTTCGAAGAACTGGGAGCAGATGGAGTTATCTTAAGCTGTTGTGGAGACCCCGGACTTGATCTTATCCGCAAAGAGTTGTCTGTTCCGCTCGTTGGGGCAGGTGAAAGCACCGCGCTGATGGCGCTTCGTTATGGAGAAAGAGTGTATACACTGGGAATCATTGAAGATGCGCCGGAGAATTATAAAAAAGTGCTGAAAGAACGTCTGATTGACAATGCAGTTCCGGATGGAGTACATTGTACATTGGATCTGCAAGGAGAAAAAGGGTGGAACGCTGTCTGTAAAAAAGCAAAGTCCCTGAAAGAAAACGGAGCAGATGTTATAGCACTTGCCTGTACCGGTATGGCATCGATAGGAATTGCTCCTAAGTTAGAAGCGGTCACAGGGATTCCAGTTCTGGATCCGGTGATGTGTGAAGGCCTTGTAATGTATATGGAATTACTTCGCAAAAACTTTAAATAATTTATTATCTTTTATACCCTTTCGTTCCCAACGGTGCGAAAGGGTATAAGTGCTGTTATTTACTTGTTTTTTTGACGGCCGAGAACAATTAATGCTATAATAGCTTCAATGAATAGAAAATGTGATATAAAGAAGGAGTATATCTATGTTAATTAGAAATGAGGAGAAAAAAGATTATGCTAAGGTGGAAACACTGACAAGAAAAGCGTTTTATAATATGTAAATGCCGGGCTGTGTAGAACACTATTTAATAAGGGTTATGAGAGAGCATGAGGATTTTATTCCGGAACTGGATTTTGTACTTGAAGAAGAGGGGAAAATTATTGGAAATGTGATGTATACGAAAGCCAGATTAGTAGATGAAGCCGGAGAAGAAAAGGAAGTTCTCACACTGGGGCCGGTTTGTATCGATCCGGATTGCCAGAGAATCGGCTATGGAAAAAAGTTGTTGGAGCACTCTTTTGAAAGAGCGGTTCAACTGGGGTATGATGTAATTGTGTTATTTGGGAGTCCAGCGAATTATGTGTGTCATGGTTTTAAATGCTGCAAGTTATATAATGTTTGTATTGAAAATGGTAAATTTCCATCGGCAATGATGGTGAAAGAGCTTGTGCCGGATACACTGGATGGAAGAAAATGGGTTTATTCTGACAGCCCGGTTATGGCAGTCAATGAAGAAGAGGCGCTGGCATATGATGATACTCTGGAAAAACTGGAGAAAAAACATAAACCAAGCCAGGATGAATTTTATATTATGAGCAGATCATTTGTGGAGTAAATTATGATTAGAGAAATACAGAAAAAAGATATTGATAAAGTGGCAGAACTTTGGCTGGAGACAAATATTTGCGCCCATGAATTTGTTCCAGAACAGTATTGGAGGGATAATTTTGAAAAGGTAAAAGAAATGTTTGGGCAGGCAGAAATATATGTCTATGAGAGTGGACAGGATATACAAGGATTTGTGGGGCTGAATAAGGATTATATTGCTGGAATTTTTGTGCGGAAAAATATACAGTCAAATGGTATTGGGAAACAACTGTTGGACTATGTAAAAACTATTAAGAACCAGTTGGAATTAAGTGTTTACGAGAAAAATATCCGGGCGGTGAAGTTTTATGAGAGAGAAGGGTTTGTGATTCAAAGTACAGGAAAAGATTCCCATACCGGAGAAAAAGAGTATACAATGAGTTGGAAAGAATAGTAAAAAAGAGCGAGGGATGATATATGCACATAAGAACTGCGACAATAAATGATTTAAAAGATATTACTGCTATAGAAGCAGAATGTTTTCCGAAGGCAGAGGCGGCTACAGAGAAAGAATTTGCGGAACGTTTAAAGTATTACGGAAATCATTTCTGGTTATTGTTTAAGGACAATAAATTAATTGCATTTGTTGATGGATTTGTGACAGATGAATCAGATTTGACAGATGAAATGTATGAAAAAGCAGATATGCACGATGAAACGGGAGATTGGCAGATGATTTTTGGAGTAAATACACTGCCGGATTATCGGAAACGAGGCTATGCGGGCACGTTGATACAGCGTGCAATTTCGGATGCCAAGGAGCAAGGAAGAAAAGGACTTGTGTTGACTTGTAAAGATAGATTAGTTTCCTATTATGGGAAATTTGGTTTTCAATCAGAGGGAGTTTCGGAGAAGTCCACACATGGAAATGCAGTGTGGTATCAAATGCGGTTGAGGTTTTAGTTCTATGACAAGACGGGAAGAGGTTTTGAATTATGGTCTGACATTTCCGAATGCTTATGCGGATACGCCGTTTCGTGATGATAATTGGGTACTTTTGCGTTATCGAAAGAACAAGAAAGCATTTGCATGGACGTATGAAAGACAGGGAAATATCTGGGTGAATGTGAAAGTGCATCCGCAGTGGCGGGATATGTGGAGAGATATGTATCAGTCTGTTATACCAGCGTATCATCAGAATAAAGAACATTGGAATTCTATTATTCTGGATGGAACAATTCCAGAGCAGGAAATCAAAAGGATGATTGCGGAGAGTTATGATTTAATTGTGGGTAATACTTAGAACAAATCTGGTATCATTTAAGTATTAAAACTCAGAAAAAGAAATGATTGGAGTGATTTTTTCAAGAAGTCTGTCGATATATATTATAAAGAAAATAACGTAAATTTTAGCAGTGGATACAGGAAGGAGAACTGACATGGCAGTAATTACGGGAGATTTATCGGGATTCCCAGATGCGTTAGTAAATAACAGATGGGTTAAGGAGTTGAATATATCTAATCAGGGTAATGGCTTAAAAGATACTTCGATT
>CAJTRE010000002.1:0-117230 GCA_910578495.1 uncultured Dorea sp. | reverse complement strand
GAAGTCAGCGTCTATAAAAGACAAGATTTTAGACCATGTTGAGTTCAGCGGTGAAGTACCGATTGATTCACAATTTGGTCAGAATATAGGGTATGAGTTAGATAGTCCGCTTGTGGCAAGGGGACGGCAAGATTTTGTTAAATTTACAGGTGATAACGTTTCTGAAAAGGCACAGGAATTAGCTTCACTTATGACGGAAGAATATCCTCCAGGAGTTGAATTTTCTATTGACGGGTTAAGTATGGAACAGCTTGCCAAACTTTTGGGCGGTATTGGGAAAAAAATTGACAGTGCATTTGCAACCGGAGAATTATCAGAGCAGGAATATGCTGATTTAAATAAGGGGTTGGATACTTATACAGAATTTATGACAGAAAAAGATGAAAAGAAAAAGGCTGCGTTTTCTATAATGAAGCAGACAGCGATGGCTACAGACGCTATGATAAAAAGAGGTGCCTCTAAAAAGGAAATGTCAGATTATGCGAAGAATGTACGTGAAAAATGGCAGGATAAGATTAACGAGTACCTTAAGGAGAATTCGCATGATAGGACAATATTAAGGGAGATGATTACTGCTATTCGTGCCGGGACAGTTACAGCTTTCCATGGAAGGGCATAAAATATCATTTAACTGATAACCGTTTTGTTTCCCCAGGGTGTGAACGAAGCGGTTATTTTTGTGCGCAAAAAAATATAAAAAATTTTATTTTCTACTATCTTTTTAAAACCTTCATTCGTTATACCTGTCAGAATGACATAAGTGCTTATACATTTTAAATACCATACATCTTAAATTATGATGGGAAAGGAGGATTTTGTGGATACTGATTTTCTTTTAATACGGAAGATGAAACAAGGCGATGATGAGGCTTTTGACAGATTTGTGCATAAATACTATGAAGAAATTTTAAGTTATTGTAATCGTCACTGTTACGGTACAGAATACGCAGAAGATTTGACACAGGAAACATTCCTGCACTTTTTCGCAAAATTGTCTGACTACCATTATAAGGGTAAGACGAAAAATTATTTATACACCATTGCAGGAAATCTCTGTAAAGATTACTACAAGAAGAAAAAGGACATTCCGACAGAAGGAGAAGATTTGGAAAGAAATGCACCGTCTGATGATAGTCCTGAAAATTCAGTGTTAAATAAAGTAATTGTGGAAGAGGCGGTTCGGGCTTTGCCGGAGGAGTTTCGGGAAGTTATTATCCTGTATTATTTCCAGGAGTTAAAACTTTCGGAGATTGCAGGTGTATTACAGATAAGCTTATCATTGGTGAAATACAGATTGAAACAAGCAAAGAAACAATTAGAACAATATTTGGGAAAGGAGGGCTTTTATGAGACTGGAAGATAAGATGAAGGACTACAAAAAACAAACAGAAATTCCGGTGAAAGAAGATAAGATTATGGATACGATTCGTAAATCACAGGATACCTTTTACCAGAAAGAACAGTTAAAAGTTCTTACTTATTGGGAATTTTTGTGGATACAGGCGAGACTGGTACAGAAAAGATGGTGGATATTACAGACGCTTCTTCTCGTTTGTGTAGGTATTAGTATACCGAGAATGGATCACGAGTTTTTCGTACAGAGAAGTATGGGAGTGGCAGGCGTATTGTTTGTGGTACTTATTATTCCGGAACTTTGGAAAAACAGAACCAACCACTGTATGGAAATAGAAGCCGCTTCTTATTATTCCTTAAGACAAATTTATGCGGCAAGAATCCTGCTGTTTGGAATTGTAGATATTTTTCTTTTGACGATATTTTGTATCGTTTTACATGGGAAAATGCAGTTTACTTTCATGGATTTACTCATACAATTTTTGTTCCCGATGGCAGTGACGGCATGTATTTGTTTTGGATTACTGTGTAATAAACACGCAGTCAACGAGATAACGTCCATTGTACTGTGTCTCGTGTGGAGTGCGGCGTGGTGGATGATTACTTTAAGCGAAGAGGTTTATACCGCAATTATTACGCCGGTGTGGGTGTTGCTTTTTGGAATGGCAGTATTGTTCTTTGCACTTGTTGTTTATAAAACTTTGCATAATTGTAAACAATGTTGGGAGGTTAAATCAGATGGAAATAAAGGTGACTAATCTGACAAAAGAATTTGGCGATTTTACAGCAGTAAATCATTTAGATATTACGATGACAAATGGAGTATATGGACTTCTGGGAGTGAACGGTGCAGGAAAGACTACGCTTATGCGTATGCTCTGTACCTTGCTCCATCCGACAGATGGAATCATTACTTGTGATGGAAAAGACATTTTTAAAATGGATAGCGATTATCGGAAAATATTAGGGTATCTTCCGCAAGATTTCGGGTATTATCCAGAGTTTACGGTACAGGATTATCTGCTTTATATTGCCGCTATTAAGGGAATTCGCCCGGCTGTAGCGAAAAAGAGAGTGAAAGAGTTAATTGCAGGCGTAGGACTTCAAAAGGCGGCACACAAGAAGATGAAGAAATTATCCGGCGGTATGAAACGTCGTGCGGGAATCGCTCAAGCAATGTTGAATAATCCGAAAATTCTCATACTGGATGAACCGACGGCGGGACTGGATCCGAATGAACGTATTCGTTTTCGTAATTTGATCAGTGAACTTGCGGAAGACCGGCTGGTACTGTTATCTACTCACATCGTATCAGATGTGGAGTATATTGCCAATGAGATTCTGCTTATGAAAGACGGACAGATTATGCATCGGGGAACCGCAGAAGAGTTGATAGGAACTATGTCGGAAGATGTGTGGAAATGTTTCGTGCAGAAAAATGACGTGACTCATTATTTGCAAAAGTACAAGGTTGCAAATATGAAATCAGAGGCGTACGGCGTGGAGCTTCGGATTATTTCCGAAGAAAAACCGATGGAAGAGGCTGTGTTGGAAGAGGCGAACCTTGAGGATGTATTCTTATATTACTTTGGAGAAAAGGCGGGGGCAGATTATGTTGAAATTTGAGATTAAGAAAGTATTTTCAAAACGTGTGAATCAGATTGCGATGCTGGTGTTGTTATTGATGGTAGTAATTGGTGGATTTTTGACGATTAATGATGTGAAATATATTGAAGAAGATGGTAAGAAAATTACTGGATTGTCTGCGGCGCGAAGGCTCCGAGAAGACCAGAATGAGTGGAAAGGTGAACTTACTGAAGATGTGTTAAAAAAGATTGTCAGTGAGAATCATAAAATAAATGCAGAAGCCGGGAATCTGGATGCGCTGCCGATAGTGGAGCAGGACAAGATTTTTGCTAAAACACAGGGGTTTCTGCCTGTCAGGGAAATGGTAAATATGGCAATTGTAGGATTTGGAGAGTATGACTATTACAAAGTAAATACGTTAGACGGCACAAACGAAGTTGGAGTTTATGAAAAAAGAGTTTCAGCTTTAGAAGAGTGGATTGAGGAAGAGGGAGCTGGTTTTACTGAAAAAGAAAAACAATTTTTGATTCAACGATGGGAGGATTTGGAAACGCCGTTTTATTATGAGTATGCAGCCGGATGGATAGCGTTGTTATCCGATTCCCAGATTATTCCTACTTTGCTCTGTATCTTGGTTGCAATTATAGGAATTTTTATATCAGGTATTTTTTCGGATGAATATATAAATAAATCAGATTCCATTTTCTTTTCCACGAAATTTGGGAGAAGTAGAGCTGTGTTGGCAAAAGTAGAGACAGGATTTTTGGTAACAACTATTGTTTATTGGGGAGCAATTTTGATGTATACATTAATGGTACTTGGCATATTAGGATTTGGGGGAGCCAATGTTCCCATACAGCTTGTGAACTGGAAGAGTATGTATAACTTTACATTTATTCAAGAGTATTTCGTGGTTGTATTAGGTGGATATATAGGTAGTTTGTTTATTCTGACAGTAGCGATGTTCGTGTCAGCAAAGTCCCGATCATCTGTAATGGGTATTGTAACAGCATTTGTATTATCCTGTGTGCCGATGTTTTTAGGAAGAATTACGTTGTTTTCAAAAATTATTAATTTTTTTCCGGATATAATGTTTAGAATGACCGAAGAGCTGGACCAGTTTTTAATTTATGATATTGGTGGAAAGATTATGGGGTTATTTGAGTTCTTGATTCCGGTTTATTTAGTGCTTTACCTGCTTATTCTTCCGGTGTTATATCAAGTATATAGACGTGCGGAAGTGAAGTAATGAATATCTTTAGCAGTTATAAGTAAAATGGGGGAAGTGTATGCTTCCCCCATTTTACTTATAATCCGAACTCATCAAATAGTTCCTGCTGATATTCTGGATGGGCTGCGGCTTTAATAATATCATCTGTCCGTCCCAGTTCAGATAATTTAAGAATTAGAGCATTTGATTTTTCAATTCCTTTTATCTCACCCTTCTTCATGTTATACTCTCGCTCCTGTCTCATATGCTTTTCTTCGTCATATTCATATATACTCACTTTTATCGCCTCCGCTTTATTTTTTGTCAAAAACTTTGCCAGAATATCCTTCTCAATACATTCGGAAATAGCACGCTCTACTGCTTCTCGCAGGGGTATGTTTTTTGCATACTCCCTTACAAGACTCGTATAGATTGCGTAGTCATTCAGTGTCTTACACTTTTTCTTTAATTCTTGATTGTTGCCAGGATTGATATTTAGTACGGTCATTTTCAATTCTAAAGACGGTGCTCCATTATCTACAGTATAGGCATCGGACAATTTTATAACCTCAGAATCTGGAACGGTGTCTATGCCGTTATAAAAGGTTATAAACTCCGGTGTTGGCAGTTCTATTCGTTTTTCACCGTATAAATTCTCGTCCTTCGTAAGAACGGAATACAAATCTGTAATATACATGAGTGCCCGCAGTGGAATATTAGGATTTACTGTAGACTGATGCTCATATAACTGTAACTGTGAATCAATAATAAAAGAAACGTCATTGTGCATGGACATGTAAATGGCATTCTTTAACGTATTGATTTCTAATTGTTCTGGATTATCATAATGTGTTTCGTGTATGGCATTATACAATTCCAATAATTCTTCCTTTTCACTGTAAATCATTTCGAAAAGTCTTGATTTGTAGCTTCTGTTTGCCTCTGGAAAGGCACTTATTCTGGTATCTGTCATATAGATTCCTCCTTATTTAGTTGTGCAAGAGGTCTATATGGTAACTTCTCGTCAATCTTAAAACCTCTCTGCTTTGTTAATGGGATGTAAGCATGAGATTTCTAATGAATGCCTGACGGCGAAAGGATTTCAGATGCGAAAATCGATCGAATATAGAAATGTAATGCTCTAAAAATATTTTAGCATATCACAACAAGACGGTGCAAGGACATTTGTTGTCAGATTTTTAAATTTTATTTTCTCCTTGCAACCAGAGTCAAAAAGTAAGATAATTATACTCAGGTATAAAAAGTATTGCAGGCAGGCGAGAGGAACGAGAGAATGGAAAATGTATACAAAGTCATCAACGATACGTTGGTCAATTTGATTAATGAAATATGGGAGCTGGAAGAAAAGGCGATTATCACCGAGGAATTTAAAGATATTTCCAATAACGATATGCACGTAATCGAAGCAATCGGTATGGGTGAGGGCGGCAATATGTCATCCATTGCAAAGAAATTGAATATTACGGTAGGTTCTCTCACTATTGCTATGAACAGTCTTGTGAATAAAAAATATGTGGAGCGGAAACGAAGTGACGAGGATCGGAGAGTAGTCTATGTGAAACTGACGCCGAAAGGAAAGCAGGCATACAGACATCATGAGGATTATCATGAGCGGATGACACAGGCAATTTTAGAGAAGTTAGATGAAACGGAACTTCCTGTGTTGATGAAAATGTTGGATGCGTTGACGGAGTTTTTTAAAGGATATAGTAAAGGGAGTAATCTTTGATATGTACTATAGTGATGGGCGAGGATAAAAATAGTGAGTAAAAGGAGAGTGCAGCTTATGTACGAGACAGAGATTCAGAGTTTGCAGAAGATTATTGATGACAGTGAGAACATTGTGTTTTTTGGCGGTGCAGGGGTATCAACGGAAAGTAATATTCCTGATTTTAGAAGTGCGGACGGACTGTATCAGCAAGAGTATAAATATACACCGGAGCAAATTGTAAGTCACAGTTTCTTTCGGCAGAATACAGAAGCGTTTTACGAATTTTATAAGGATAAAATGATGTTTTTGGATGCAAAACCGAACGCTGCACATCTCAAACTTGCAGAGCTTGAAAAAGCAGGAAAATTAAAGGTAGTTATCACTCAGAATATTGACGGACTTCATCAAGCGGCAGGCAGTGAGACAGTGTTGGAACTCCATGGCAGTATTCACCGCAATTATTGTCAGAAGTGCGGAGCGTTTTATGATGCCGCTTATGTAAAACAGGCGGCAGGTGTTCCAACATGTGAGTGCGGAGGGCTTATTAAGCCGGACGTGGTTTTATATGAAGAGAGTTTAGATTCGGAAGTAATTCAGAACAGTATTCAGGCGATTAAAGAAGCAGACACATTGATTATAGGCGGAACGTCTCTAGTGGTGTATCCGGCGGCGGGATTTATTGATAATTTTCGGGGGAAACATCTGGTAGTTATTAATAAGAGCGCTACGGCAAAAGAAGTACGCGCCGAACTTGCCATTGCAGCTCCGATTGGAGAAATTATGAAAGGAATTGCAGTATGAAGATTGAATTGAGACAATGGACGCAGCAAGATCAAACAGACTTAATGAAGCTTTGCAATGAAGTGGACCGGACATATCTGAGAGGTAATATGCCTTTTCCATATCTAGAGGAAGACGCGGATTGGTGGCTTTCGATGGTGGCAGGTCGTGATGGTATAGATGGAGTTGTTCGTGCAATTACTGTAGATGGAGAGGTTGTTGGAAGTATCTCTGTGGAGCAGATGATAGATGTACGCTGCAAAGACGCAGAGATTGGCTATATGCTTGCAACAGACAGTTGGGGGCGGGGAATTATGACGGAGGCAGTTCGGGAGATTTGTGAGATTGCATTTACAGGAAATGTTTATGAACCAAATACTGCGTCAGCTAAGGTTCTTGAAAAAAATGGCTTTGAATTAGAGGGTGTTTTGAAACATGCAGTGGTAAAAGGCGAGAATATATATAATCTCTGTGTTTACGGAAAGGTAATAGAAAAATAGACAAAAAAGTAAAGTTATTTTGATACATCAAAATAACTTTACTTTTTTGTGTGCTTATTCTATTATATAAGCATAAAAAGAAAGCGATTTAGAAAGTATAAAAACAAGGAGGTGCCAAGAATGATTAAACGGGAGCAGATATTAAAAAGGATTCGCCCATTTTATGACAGTGAATTAATTAAAGTATTGGTTGGATTACGACGTTCTGGAAAGTCGGTTCTTTTACATCAGATTATAGAAGAATTAAAGTACAATGGAGTGGAAGAAGAACAGATAATATATATTAATTTTGAGGATTTTCAATATTCTCATATTACAGATGCAGAAAAATTGTATCATTACATTTGCGAAAGAAGAGAGAATGAAGATAAGTATTATTTATTTTTTGATGAGATACAGATGGTTACAGAATTTGAGCGGGTAATTAATTCGTTCCGGGCAACTTGGGATGTGAGTATTTTTATTACGGGCTCTAATGGGAAATTATTGTCGGGGGAACTGGCAACGCTGTTGTCGGGGAGATATGTAAGTTTTCGAGTGGCGCCGTTTTCTTTTTTGGAATACAGTGAGATTAAAAAGATTGAGAAACCCAGTGACGAAGATTTGGTAGAATATTTGAACTGGGGAGGTATGCCTCAAAGGTTTTCTATGAAAAGCGAAGAGGAAGTCAGGATATTTTTGAAAGATTTATATAATTCTATCGTTCTTCGGGATGTAGTACAAAGAACAGGGGCGAAAGATATTGATCTATTAAACCGTATTATGGAATATTTGATGGCAAATCCTTCTCAGACATTTTCTTCTCAAGGAATATTAAAATATTTTAAAAGTGTGGACCGTTCGGTCAGTACCCAGACATTATATAATTATCTGGAACATATCCAAACATCTTTAATTGTAAGTCAGGCAAAGCGGTATGACATTCGAGCTAAAAGGATATTGACTACATTGGATAAATATTATTTGACAGATTTGGGATTAGGAAGAATTCACAACAGTGGATTTAAGCTAGAAATGGGAGCTCTTTTAGAGAATGTTGTATATAATGAATTGCTGAACAGAGGGTATGAGGTGTATGTGGGAAAGATTCCAAATGGAGAAGTTGATTTTGTGGCGTTAAAAAACGGAAAAAGAGAATATTATCAAGTTGCATATTATTTGTATGACGAAGCAGTTATCAATAGAGAGTTTGGGGCATATTGTCATGTGTCAGATAATTATCCTAAGTATGTGATTTCTATGGATAAAATGGATTTCTCAAGAGATGGGATTATTCATTTAAATGCAAAAGAGTTTTTACAAACAAAAGATATATAAATTTCTCCATTATCCATTGCATTTCTTCCAAAATGTTGTATAATTAACGTGTTCGATAAATAAAACGAAAAGTTTAATAAAACTAAACAAGTGGAGGCGGTCAGGTGGATATAGGGAAAAAACTAAAAGAACTGCGATTGCAGAACGATTTGACGTTGGACGATCTTGCATCGAGAAGTGAACTTACCAAAGGATTTCTGTCACAGGTGGAGCGGAACTTAACAACACCGAGTATTGCCACGTTAGATGATATATTGGAGGCGCTTGGAAGCAATCTGTCGGATTTCTTTCGTGAGGAAGAGGAAAAACAGGTTGTGTTTTCAACACAAGATTTCTTTGTAGATGAGCAGGAGGATTATCAGATTGAATGGGTGATTCCAAATGCACAGAAAAACGAGATGGAACCGATTCTCTTGACATTGTATCCTAAGAAAAAGAGTCATGTGTTATCTGCCTATCAAGGGGAAGAATTTGGTTATGTGTTAGAAGGGACTGTTACCATTGTACAGGGCAATAAAAAATATAAAGTAAAGGCGAAAGAAACGTTCTATTTAGATGGAAGGCAAAGCCACTATCTGTATAATCATGGAAACAGCGAAGTGAAGGTGTTGTGGATTACAACGCCGCCAATGTTTTAAAAATAAGATACCGGACGATGAAAAGGAAAGGAGATGCAAGATGGAAGAAAAGAAAATTATAGAATTTCGCAATATTGTGAAAAACTTTGATAGTCAGATTGTCTTAAAAGGAATAAATCTGGATATTTACGAGAATGAATTTGTAACGTTGTTAGGCCCAAGTGGCTGCGGAAAGACAACCCTGCTTAGAATACTGGGGGGATTTCTGGACGCAGACGAAGGAAAGGTTATTTTTGATGGTGAGGAAATCAGCAAGAAACCGCCTTATGAGCGGGAACTTAATACGGTGTTTCAGAAATACGCGCTGTTTCCGCATTTAAGTGTTTATGAAAATATTGCCTTTGGGCTTAAAATCAAGAAAGTAAGTAAGGACGTCATTGATCAGAAAGTAATGAAAATGCTCCGTCTTATCGGCCTTGAGGGTTATGAAGATAAAAATACGACTTTGTTATCTGGTGGACAGCAGCAGAGAGTGGCAATTGCGAGAGCATTGGTAAATGAGCCAAAAGTTCTTCTTCTGGACGAGCCATTAGCAGCGCTTGACTTAAAACTTAGGAAAGAAATGCAGTACGAATTAAAACGAATCAAGCAGGAGGTAGGGATTACGTTTATTTTTGTTACCCATGATCAGGAAGAGGCTCTTACGATGTCAGATAAAATCGTTGTTATGAAAAACGGCGAGATTCAGCAGGTGGGAAGCCCGCAGGATATTTACAATGAACCGTCCAATCGGTTTGTGGCAAACTTTATTGGAGAAAGCAACATCCTGTCAGGTGTTATGTTGGAGGATTATAAAGTACAGTTTGACGATATTGTGTTTGACTGTGTAGACTTTGGGTTTAAGGAGAAAGAGAAAGTAGATGTTGTCATCCGTCCGGAAGATATTGATATTGTTGACGTGAAAGACGGCAAGATGACAGGAGAAGTGTTGAGTGTGTTGTTTAAAGGCGTTCATTATGAGATTGTGGTGGAGACGGTTCCAGGTACGACAGTCACTGTCAATATGCGTGTAATCCGCAATCAGGATGTGACCAGTGAAGATGGTAAGGAGAAGATCAGCGCCAGCAACTTCTATGTGGATATTGATGATGTGGAAAATTTGGACGATAAAGAGATTATCGCCCTTTCCAATGCGCAAGCATGGGAGGTAGAGAGCGATGATTATGTTTCTATCGCAAAAGTAGAGTATGAGTTGTCCAAAGAAGAGGGACAGTATCCGGTTACGTTTACGACGGCAAACGGTACGAGCATTGAACGTATGATTATCGTTGTAGATCAGCCGTTTGTAAAGAACGAGAAAGCAAATGAAGCGATTATGGCATTTAATTTCTTTAAAACTGTAGACGAGATTGTAGAATCTCATGCGCTTGATACAGACCTTAAAACATGGGCGGGTGCACAAGGATGGAAACTAAGCGATGAAGAACAGAGCGTAGATATTAGCGTGGACTATGATTTTGAGTCGGAGGATGTAAAAGAGGGGATATACCCAATCACGTTTTCTACTACAGGACGGGAGTTTAAGATTCATACGACGGATTACTCAGAGGAAGGTCAGGAGGTCGGCCTGACATTCTTCCCGGAAGACATTCATGTAATGTCTAAGGTGACATATT
Organism: uncultured Dorea sp.; assembly: GCA_910578495.1. Lineage (GTDB taxonomy): Bacteria > Bacillota > Clostridia > Lachnospirales > Lachnospiraceae > Dorea_D. The sequence continues at coordinate 106,497 of CAJTRE010000002.1, read as the reverse complement.
AATGAAGAAATTTTCACAGTTGGCTGTGCCATATATTATATGGGCGGTGTTAATGCTGGTAGTTCCTATGGGACTGATTGCCGTATACTCTTTCATGGAGCAGGGCAACAGCATTATCCCGTTTTCGTTTACGCTTGAGCATTATATTAAGTTTTTCACCGACCGTGACTTTTTATTAATTCTCTGGCGTTCCCTTGTAATTGCGGTTAAGACGACGATAATCTGTCTGTTTCTTGGTTATCCGGTGGCGTATTTTATCGCGCGGAGCAAAGAAAAGACACAGAATATTTTGATTCTCTGCATTACACTTCCTATGTGGATTAATATGCTGGTAAGAACTTACGCATGGATTGGAATGTTAAGCGACGGCGGTATTCTCCAGAAGATTTTTGGAATGTTCGGACTTGGGAATACAGAACTTTTATATACAGAAGGAGCTGTACTTTTAGGCATGGTGTATAATTGTCTGCCGTTTATGATCTTACAGATTCAAACGTCTTTAAGTAAGATGGACAATTCGCTGTTGGAGGCGAGTGCAGATCTTGGGGCAAGCCCTATACAGACTTTTCGAAGAGTAACGCTTCCCTTATCTGTTCCGGGGATTATCAATGGAATCACGCTTGTATTTCTGCCTTCCGTAAGTGCATTCTTTATTCCGAAACTTTTGGGGGGAGGGCAGTATTTCTTAATTGGAAATATGATTGAAAACCAGTTTATTACTGTCGGAGAGTGGAACTTCGGAAGTGCGATTTCTATGATTATGGCGGTTGTGATGATGCTTCTTATGATGGCGGTAAGGAAAGCTGAGATTCATAATCAAGGCGGAAAGGAGGAATAGTCATGCGCAACAATGGAAAAAGACCTTTTGGGAAAATACTGATCGTTCTGATGCTGGTATTTTTCTATCTGCCGATTTTATACATGATTATTTTCTCATTTAACGATGGAAAATCTCTGACAAGTTTTACCGGATTTTCTTTGCGCTGGTACAAGCATATGCTGGAATCACAGGATATGATGGAGGCGCTTTATACAACGTTTAGTGTGGCGCTTCTAGCTACTGTCATTTCTACGGTAATCGGAACGATTGCGGCAATTGGACTTAGTAAATCTAAAAAAATTGTTCGTAATATTATGGAGCAGGTCAACAACTTACCGATGATGAATCCGGAAATTGTGACTGCCATTGGATTTATGCTGCTTTTTATTACTTTTAAAGTAGAAAAAGGGTATATGACAATGCTTCTCGCTCACATTGCATTTTGTATTCCATATGTAATGTTATCAGTTATGCCAAAGATCAAGCAGCTAGACCCGAATCTTGCAGATGCGGCGATGGATCTTGGGGCAACACCATGGCAGGCGCTTATAAAAGTTATCGTTCCGCAGATTACGCCGGGAATCGTCTCTGGTGCATTGATTGCATTTACGATGTCGGTGGATGATTTTATTATTTCATATTTTGTGACCGGCGGCGGAGTGAAGAATTTAAGTATTATGGTGTACACCATGAGTAAGAGGGTGAATCCCAGTATCAATGCAGTGTCCACATTGATGGTAGCAATTATTACAATGATACTGCTGGTTATCAACATAGCTCCTGTTTTTGCGGCAAAACGAAGTAGAAAGGATACGATAGGAAAGCGTAAAGTTTTTCCGGGCGTACTTGTGGCGGCTGTTCTTGTCGTAGTCATTGGAGTAGTGCGTTTTAGCGGCGGCAGTGAGGAAAGACCGTTTGAAGGGCAGACGCTTCAACTATATAACTGGGGAGAATACACTGGAGAACATATTATCGGTGAGTTTGAAAAAGCTACCGGAGCGAAAGTGGTGCAGGAAAACTTCGATTCCAATGAACAGATGTATATTAAGGTGGCGAATGAAGAGGTCTACGATGTCCTAGTACCAAGTGATTACATGATTCAGCGTCTTATAGAAGAAGAGTTATTACAGAAATTAGACCACGACAAATTAGATTGTCTGGATAAAATATCAGATCACGTGAAAGGTTTCCCTTATGATCCGAACAATGAGTATTCGGTTCCATATTTCTGGGGAACGGTTGGGATTGTGTACGACAAAGAGAAAGTGTCTCTGGAAGATTTGGAGAAAGAGGGATTTGGAATTTTTTTGAATCAGAAGTATAAGGGAGATGTTTACTTATATGATTCAGAGCGTGATTCTTTTATGATGGCGCTTAAAGATCTCGGGTATTCCATGAATACGGAAAACGAGCAGGAAATCAAGGAAGCCTATGAGTGGCTTGTGCAGTGTGTAGAAACGATGGAAACAGAGATTGTGACCGATGAGATCATTGATAATATGGCTCAGGGAAGAAAAGCGCTGGGACTCATTTATTCAGGAGACGCAGCATATGTTATGGCAGAAAATGAAAATATGGGCTATTATCTTCCAGAAAGCGGAACGAATCTTTGGTCTGATGCTATGGTAATTCCGAAAAATGCGAAGAATCCGGAGCTTGCTCATGCTTTTATTAATTTTGCGAGTGATTATGAAGGAGCTTATGATAATTCCAGTTATATCGGTTATACTTCCGCAAACAAAGAAGTTATGGAAGATCTTTACGGTGAGGGTGGGGAGTATGAGGGCATTGACGCCTATATGCCGAGAACCGGTCACCCAAATGATGAAGTCTTCGTGTACAACGAAGAAACGAAAAAGCTGTTGGGAGATTTGTGGAGCAGAGTTAAGATTGCGGCAAGTAACGCAGACTAATGTATCTAAGGAGGCATTCCTTGAAAGGATTAACAAAGGGCATAATAGAGTAAGTAGATTATATAACAAAATCCCACATAGTTTGTTAATTTTGAAAATGACAGCTATGTGGGATTTATCTTAGCTTATTATGAAAATATCTGAATGCTTCGATCAAGTATTCCTTTCATGTACGCGATGGCAGTACCATAATTTGTTATTGGAACCCTGGCATCTTCGGCACATTTTAAGCGGTATTTCATCCCCCGCTCATTGAGCGTACAGCCGCCACAGTGAATGATCAGACGATACTTTTCAAGATCAGCCGGAAATTCATTTCCACTGGTAAATTCAAAATTTAAATTTTTACCAGTGTATTCTTTCAGCCATTTTGGAAGTTTTACAGTGCCAATATCTTCACACTGTCGATGGTGGGTACATCCCTCCGAAATGAGAATGGTATCGCCATCTTGCAGTGATTCGAGAGCGTTAGCTCCGCTTACGACAGTCTCAAGATTTCCCTTATATCTGGCAAAGAGAATCGAGAACGACGTAAGAGGAATGTCCTTTGGCGTGACAGCGTCTACTTGGGAAAAGACCTGGCTGTCTGTAATTACGAGAGCAGGTTTCGCTCCAAGTTTTGTTAACGTGTTTTCCAGTTCATTTTCTTTTACCACAATTGTAGTGGCATCTGAATCCAGTATATCACGAATGGTTTGTTGTTGTGGCAGAATGAGCCGACCTTTCGGTGCAGATTTGTCAACAGGCACAACAAGTACAATAAAATCACCGGGACGAATCAAGTCCCCCACAATTCTTCGTCCGTTATCTTCGGACGGTACGAGGGAGGCAATCTTTTCTTTTAGTTCGTGAATGTTTTCACCCGTATCAGCGCTGACGGCAAGTAAATGTTCCGGAGGAATTTGAGTGTTTTCAATAGAGCCGTTTATTTTGTCCATTTTATTCAGTACAATAAGATAAGGAATGTTTTTATCCTTAATACGCTTCAAAATATCGGTGTCCTCTTTTGTCATGCCGACACAGGCATCAACGACTAAAATGGCGATGTCTGTTTTGTTTAATATTTGATAAGATTTCTGAATACGAAGCGTTCCCAATTCCCCCTCGTCGTCCAGTCCGGGAGTGTCAATCATTACTACAGGACCAAGAGGAAGAAGCTCCATTGCCTTTAATACGGGATCGGTTGTTGTTCCCTTTATGTCTGATACAATTGACAGATTTTGACCTGTTAAAGCATTGATAAGGCTGGATTTTCCGGCGTTACGCCTGCCGAAGATACCGATGTGGGTACGTTCCGCAGACGGTGTATTATTTAAACTCATAGTCATTCTCCTTAAAAGCGGAAGTCTCTTCTGTTATTTTCGCGGATCAGTCTTAAATTCTCCAGTACAATTTGACGTGTTTTTTCATTAGGAACATTGAGTACCTCTTTGTCAATCAACATATCTCCGATTCGTTTTGTCTCGAGAGTGGCATAATCCATCAAATACTCCTGTAATGTCATCAGTGCGTTTGGATGGCAGCAGTTTTGAATCTGTCCGTTCTTACAAAGAGACATGAAACGGTCTCCGGTTCTCCCCTCGCGGTAACAAGCGGTACAGAAACTTGGCAGGTAGTCCATCTTCATAAGCCACTGCACAACTTCGTCTAATGTACGGTTGTCAATAACGTCGAACTGCTCCGATTTCTCGTCGTCTGGTTCTGGCTCGCAGTAGCCGCCCACGCTTGTCTTAGAACCACCGCTGATCTGGGAAACGCCTAAGTGGAGTACGCGCTCGCGGGTAGCCTGGCTTTCGCGGGTAGAGATAATCATTCCGGTGTAAGGTACGGCAATCCGGATACAGGCAACAATTTTGGCAAATGTATCATCGTCGATTCCATTGGTAAATGAACTGGAGTCAATGTCATCCGCATCGCGGAGTCTTGGTACGCTGATAGTGTGAGGTCCGACACCAAAAGCCGCTTCTAAATGTTCTGCATGCATCAGAAGTCCTGCAAACTCATAACGGTATTTGTCCAGACCAAACAATACTCCGATACCTACGTCGTCAATACCGCCTTCCATGGCACGATCCATAGCTTCAGTATGATAATTATAATCATGTTTTGGGCCTGTCGGGTGCAGGTTCAGGTAGCTTTCTTTGTGGTACGTTTCCTGGAATAAAATATAAGTGCCGACTTCTGCTTCTTTTAGCAGACGGTAGTTGTCAACAGTAGTAGCCGCAATGTTAATATTTACACGACGGATTGCTCCGTTTTTGTGTTTAATACTGTAAATGGTATTGATAGAGTCTAAGTAATATTCCATTGTATTATGTACCGGATCTTCACCGGCTTCCAGCGCCAGACGCTTGTGCCCCATATCCTGAAGTGCGATAACCTCCCGGCGGATTTCCTCTTGTGAAAGTTTCTTGCGGGCAATATGATTGTTTTTTAGGTGATACGGACAGTAAGTGCAGCCATTTACACAATAATTAGAGAGATAGAGCGGTGCAAAAAGCACGATACGATTTCCGTAGAAATCTTTCTTAATCTGCTCGGCAAGACGGAAGATTTTCTCATTCATTTCCGGATCGTCACAGGCAAGAAGTACAGAAGCTTCTCGGTGAGGCAGGCCTTTGCGAAGCGCCGCCTTTTCGATCAAAGATTCAATGAGAGTTTTGTTATTCTTGTTTTCATCTGCATAAGTAAGAGTGTCTAAGATTTCCTCGTGGTTGATAAAATCATCTGCGTGTTTTGAATTAACATCATACATTATAGATTCCTCCTTTGAAAATATTCTGAATTGTATTTTAGTAAGTGTCTAATTGAGTGAATCGCCTCTTGCGGTGACGACCTGATAGCCGATAGATTTCATTCGTTCTTCAAGTTCTGTTCTGCATTCGGCGGCTTCTATGCCTGTACTGAGTTTGTTGTCGTAGAGCATATAATTTTTACGCACATCTGTAGGTGACAAATTTGGCATGACGACATTCGCTCCGGCAAGAATACCAAGCTCCCGCCCTTGTGGGTGAATCGTGCCAAGGGCAGTGGTGGCGGGAAGTAAGATTTTCGGCAGCATTAATCGAAGAAGTCCCAGCATAAAAAGGGTAAGTTCTAAAGTACCGGAAGTCTCCTTTGCAAAAGGTGTGTCATGATGTGGAATGAATGGCCCGATACCAATCATCTGAGGATTTAATTCTTTGATAAATAACATATCCTCCGCTAGATGTTCTGCTGTCTGATAAGGAGAACCTACCATGAATCCGGTTCCGACTTGATAACCGATATTCTTTAAATCCCACAAGCATTGCTGTCTGGTCTGCGCTGTCAAAGACGGTGGATGGAGTTTGGCATAGTGAAGATGATTGTAAGTCTCGTGGCGAAGCAGATAGCGGTTTGCTCCTGCTTCGTAAAATTTCTGATAGCTTTCCCAATTTTTTTCACCGATGGAAAGGGTGATGGCGCAGTCGGGAAAATCCTTACGGATACTCTGGATGATGCCGCATGTCCGCTCGTTTGTATAATATCCATCCTCTCCCCCTTGCAGGACGAATGTGCGAAAGCCAAGGTTATATCCGGCATGGCAGCAGGAAAGTATCTCTTCTTTGGACAGACGGTAACGGTTTGCATTTCTATTACTTTTTCGGATGCCGCAGTACAGACAGTCATTTTTACAATAATTAGTAAATTCTATCAGTCCGCGAATATATACATCGTGCCCATAATAGTGGTGCCGTTTTTCTCTGGCAAGTGAGAACAGATACTCAGCAAGGGATTCGCTTCGTCCGGAAATAAGCGCTGTCCATTCTTCTTTGGTGAGAGTCTGATTGGTATTTAGTTTGTCTATTAATAATGTTAAGTTTGTCATAAATTTGCCCTGTATTATATTTTCAGTTTTGTCAGAAAACATCCCGATCACGTGTAAGCTTAAAAAACCTGACACTTTAGGCGTCAGGTTCCCGATCATGATATATTATCTTGTTCATTGAATCTGTACGCCTTTTCACGCAGGTTTTATCCTTTGTGATCAGTACGACTATAGAAAGTATAGCATATGGAAAAATAATAGGCAATTGAAAAGAAATTAACACACTTTTGTGAAAATCTGTTATAATGCTATATCATAAATGAAAATGGAGAAAAATCTATGTTTGGTTATGTGACGGCACATGAGCCGGAACTGAAAGTGAAAGATTTTCAAAAATATAAATCTTATTACTGTGGACTGTGTCAGGTTCTGCGAAAAAAATACGGGCATTTAGGTCAGATGACATTGACTTATGATATGACATTTTTGATTATACTTCTGACTTCGCTCTATGAGAGCGAGACGGTACAGGAAAGATGTCACTGTAAAGTCCATCCAATAAAGAAGCAGTCCATTCTGCAAAATGAAATTACGGAATATGCGGCAGATTTGAATTTGATTCTGACATATTATCATTTGAAAGACGACTGGCAGGATGAAAAGAAAGTGTCCGGTTTTCTCGGAACCTGTGCTCTTAGAAGAAGAGTAAAACAGGCGGTTAAAAAATATCCGAGACAAAGTAAAGTGATTCAGAAAGAATTGAAAGCGTTGGCAGCTTTTGAAAAGGAAAATGCGGCTGAGATTGACAAACCGGCGGGGTGCTTTGGACGGTTGATGGCAGAATTTTTTATTTACAAAAAAGACCATTGGGAAGGCACATTAAGACGCATGGCATTTTACCTTGGGAAATATATTTATATTATGGATGCTTATGATGATCTTCAAGAGGACATAAGAAAGAACAGCTATAATCCGTTAAAATCTATTGCAGAAAAGGAAGACTATGAGGAAAGAAGCCGCCAGATACTTTGTATGATGCTGGGAGAATGTACCGCAGAATTTGAGAAGCTTCCAATTGTTTTAAACGTAGACATTTTACGGAATATATTATATGATGGTGTTTGGAAGCGTTATCGCAAATTACACGAACAGAAAAGTGAGGAATTATAATTATGACGAAAAATCCATATGATGTGCTTGGGGTATCACAGAGCGCAACAGATGACGAGATAAAGAAAGCATATAGAGATTTGAGCCGTAAATATCACCCGGATGCAAATGTAGATAATCCGCTGGCCGACCTTGCGGAAGAGAAATTCAAAGAGATTCAGGAAGCCTATGATACGATTATGAAAGAACGTGAACAAGGCGGTGGAAGCGGTTATGGCTACGGTTATGGTTATGGAGGAAACAGCGGTTATCAGCAGTCGGGCGCCGGACAGAATACAAGTACAGAGCGTCAGGCTGTTTATAACTTCATTAATAACAGAAGATTCCATGACGCTTTAAACCTTCTGAACCGTATGCCGGATAGAAATGCAGAATGGTATTATTTGAGCGCCGCTGCAAATGCAGGAATGGGAAATAATGTTCTTGCTCAAGAGCATGCGTCGCAGGCATGTAATATGGAGCCGAATAATGTACAATATCGTCAGTTGTTAAGTCAGCTTAGTTGGAATACAAGACGTTATCAATCCAATCCTTATGGCGGCGGTTACGGAAATCAGTCATCTCCTTGTGGAACCGGAAATCTGTGCTGTGATCTTTGGATTGCGGATACTTTGTGTGAATGTATGGGAGGCGATCTTTGTTCATGCATGTAAAGGCTAAAAAAATGGCGTTTGCGGGGCTTATGCTTGCATTTACCATTGTATGTATTGCACTGGGAAGTATTATTGAAATGAACACATTGTTTTTACTTGCTGCAGCGTCCTATTTTGTAGGGATCGTGATTAGAGAAACGAATGTAGGAACAGGCGCGGCATTTTATATTGCAGGAGTCCTGCTGGGTTTTCTGGTGTCTCCGAATAAATTGTACATTGTTTCTTATGGGATAATGGGACTATATATTTTATTAAATGAGATTTCCTTTCGTCAGCTCGGAAAACTGAAAGGAACTGCAAACAAGGACGTTTTATTCTGGATTATCAAATATAGCGTTTTTAATGTCATGTATATTCCGATGGTCTGCGGATTACAGAAGCTGTTATTCGTAAGAGAGATTCCCATGAATATGCTGTTTATCGTCATTGCGGCAGGACAAATCGGTTTGTTTATTTATGACAGAGCCTATGAATATGTGCAGGGAAATATTTGGAATAAAATGCGCGGCAAATTATTTTAGAATATATATCGTAAATCTTCTCTCCATGTTATACTACTATCGTGTATGACATGGAGGTTTTTTATGGAATTAGAACGAGTGACACATGATTTTGAACCGATTTACAATCAAGATTCCAGGATATTAATGCTTGGCACCATGCCGTCGCCAAAATCCAGAGAAGTCGGATTTTATTATGGACACCCAAGAAATAGATTCTGGAAAGTGGTTTCCGATGTGTGCGGTGAGAATTTGCCCAAGACGAAAGAAGATAAGATCGCATTTGCACTCAGAAATAAAATTGCTGTGTGGGATGTGTTGGCGGGATGTGAGATTAAAGGAGCAGAGGATAGCAGTATCCGAAATCCCATTCCCAATGATATGAACCTTATTTTGAGACATTCCGATGTACGGGCAGTGTTTACGACAGGGACAAAGGCTGCACAGCTATATAAGAAATACTGTTATCCGTCCACTGGAATTGCCGCAGTGAATCTGCCGTCTACAAGTCCGGCAAACTGCCGGATGAACTATGAGGAACTTTATGAAGCATACGCAGTTATTAAAAAGTATTTGTAATATAACAGGGGGGGTAGAGTATGACAAGAGAAGAACGAGTGGATAGTTTAATTTCGTATTTAAAACGAGAAAATCAAAGCTATGACACTCTGCAGGAGCCTTATGATTATGACGGTAAACGAAGACTACTCAGAAGTCTTATGAATGTACGTTTTCCAGGAGGAATTTCCGAAGAGTATCTTAATATACAAGACGAACTTTTAAGTGAAGAGACAAAAGAAAAAGAGATTGTAGAGTTAAAGAATATTCCGGTAATCGGTGATTTATATGCGTGTACAACCATTAAAAATGTAGAGAGAATCTCTTTATGGCGTGGAGATATTACAAGGCTTTCGGTGGACGCTATTGTAAATGCGGCGAACAGTCAGCTTCTCGGGTGTTTTGTTCCATGCCATGGCTGTATCGACAATGCGATTCATTCAGCGGCAGGTATTCAGCTTCGCAATGAATGTGCACAGATTATGGAAAAGCAGGGACATGAAGAGCCTACGGGAAAAGCCAAGATTACAAAGGGCTATAATCTTCCGGCCAAACACGTCATTCATACGGTAGGGCCGATTGTAGGTGTTGAGGTGACGGAAAAACAGAAAGAAGAATTGAAATCTTGTTATTTAAGCTGTCTGAAACTGGCAGAAAAAAGCGGACTTACATCCATTGCATTTTGCTGTATATCCACCGGAGAATTTCATTTTCCGAATAAATTGGCGGCACAGATTGCGGTAGAGACGGTGGATAGATACTTGGGGAAATCAAAACTTGAGAGAGTGATTTTTAATGTATTTAAAGAAGAGGATGAACATATTTATCGAAAATTGTTTTTATAAGGAGAAGCAGATAATGGAGAATATCATTTATAGAACAGCAAAGGAACAAGATGCAGAAAAGGTTGTTGAATTTTTTAATATGGTTGGAGGAGAGACAACTTATATGAGCTTTGAAAAAGATGAATATGCTTTGGATGTTAAAGAGCAGGCAGAGTTGCTCCAAAGTTTTGAAGGCAGCAAAACGAATACAATGCTATTGGCGATGGATGGAGAGGAGATTGCAGGTCTTTCAACGATTACTTCCAGTCATAAGATTAAATCAAGACACATCGCAGAACTAGGAATCGTTGTTGCAAAAAAATATCATGGAAGAGGAATAGGTACTTCTTTGATACATCAAGTGACTGACTGGGTACGGGAAAATGGAATTACAACTAAAATGAGACTAGATGTGCGGGCAGATAATTTAAAAGCAGTACAGATGTATTTGAAATTGGGATTTGTCGTAGAAGGATATATTAAACATTCTACCTTGCTGAATGGAGTTTATTATGATGATTACATTATGGGGATGATGCTGTAAGAGAGATGAAAGGAAGGAAATTCAAGATGATATACAACATTACATTTAGCCCAACAGGCTCAAGCATGACGGTGGCGGAGCAGATGATAGAAGTCTTTGACGGAGAAAAGACAGTGATTGATTTATGCGAGGATATTACAGAAGAGATTAACATTGAGCCAGAGGATGTCTGCGTTTTTTCAGTACCATGTTATGGGGGCAGAATTCCGCAGACTGCTCGTGAGCGTATACAAAAAATACAGGGGACAAAGACTCCGGCAGTTGTTTGTGTGACATTTGGAAATCGGGCATTTGAAGACGCATTGTTGGAATTAGCAGATGTGGTTTGTGCAAATGGTTTTGAAGTTATTGGAGGCTGTGCAGTTGTTACAGAGCATAATATTATGCACATCTATGGTAAGGGGTGGCCGGATACTTTAGATAAAGAGCAGATTCGGCAGTTTGGCATGGATATTATTCAGAAGTTAAAAGGTGATAAGATAGAGAAACCAGAGTTTCCGGGAAATCAGCCGTACAAAGAATGGCATGGTATAACCGTTCCGATTTTTGTAGATGAGGATATTTGTACCAATTGTGGCTCATGTGCAGTCCGGTGTCCAGTACAGGCAATTTCAAAAGATGGACGAACAGTTGACAAAACTGTCTGTATTAGTTGTATGCGGTGTATTACTATTTGTCCGAAGAAATGCAGAAGTGTGGCAGAAGAATATGTAAATGGGCTGATTGAGAAAGTTGGAACAGCCTGTGAAGGGCGGAAAGAAAACAAATTTTATTTATAAGGATAGAGCGTATGATTACACAATACAAGATTTTTTCATTAAGAAATAACATTTCTGTGGAAATCAAACGTTCTGACAGAAAAACTATCGGGTTAGAAGTAAAGCCCACAGGGGAAGTGCTTGCAAGAGTTCCAAAACATTTATCTGACAGAGAAATCAAAAAGTTTATTGACGTTCATAAAAAATGGATTATCGAGAAAGTCAGGTTAGTTGGAGTAAGACAGCAGAAAAAGAGCACGATAGAATTTCCATCATTTGAGGAATTATCACAAAGTGAGCGCCAGGTTGTGAAAGATAGGATTGCGGAGCGTGTACAATATTACAGCGTAAAGATGGACGTGACATATGGCAGGATTTCTGTGAGAGATCAGAAAACGCGCTGGGGAAGCTGCAGTGCCAAGGGGAATTTGAATTTTAATTATCGATTATGCTACATGCCGGACGAATTGTTGGATTATGTAGTTGTCCATGAACTGTCACACCGCCGGTATATGAACCATTCCAAAGAATTCTGGTGCGAGGTAGAAACATACTTTCCTGCTTATAGAGAGTGTCGGAAAAGACTGCGGGATATAGCGATATAAAACGTAGTTTTAAATTTTTAAAATATACTGACTTTTTGGAACGCCTCATCGTTATACAGATTATAAAAATCTAATACGATGAGGTGAAATTATATGAGAAGACGGAGACAAAGACAAAGGCAGAAACAACTCTTAAAAAGAACTATTCTCAGTGCTGCATTAGTGATTTTGGGAATTATCCAATGGAGAAAAAATTGATTCCAGAATCTATCCTATGCTCCAGAAGATGTTCAACGATGCAAGAGGCATAGGATTACAGCTATTTGTAAGAGAGGGGTATCGGACAGAGCAAGAACAGCAGCAGATCATGGATGAGAAAATCGAGGCATATGAAAAGGACGGATATTCAGAAAGTGAAGCGAAAAAGCTAGCCAGAGATTATGTGGCGGTTCAGGGAACGAGTGAACACGAGCTAGGGCTTAGTGTAGATATTAATGCGGATACTTCCGTATGTTCTCAGGAGGAAGTTTACGCATGGCTTTCAAAACATGCAGATAAGTATGGTTTCATTAAACGATATACTGCGGAAAAAGCAGATATTACAGGAATCAGCGATGAGCCATGGCATTATCGCTATGTGGGAAAAAAGCCGCAAAAGAGATGAAAAAGCAAGGTGTCTGTCTGGAAGAATATGTAGAAACACTGTAACATTTTCAGTAACATATCAATTTGCCTGTTTGTCTTGTCATCAAATATACAGTGTGCTAAAATAATGAAAAATTCCCTATAGTGAGAGACGAATTGGAAGCGGGCAGATGATGAAAGACAGACTAAAAGAGATATTTGAGCAAACAAATTTAATTCATTTTGAAGGTGGACGCCGAGAGGCGGATTACATTATAAAGGATATGGACAGTATGGCAGGTATTGTGGATGATGAGGATGGGCTGTATGAAAATATGACGGTTCGGCAATATCTGGATTTTTTTGCAAAGTTGGAAGATACGAAGGAGACGCTGGTTGAAGCGGTGGAACAGATGCATTTATCTGATTTGTTAAAGACGAAAATTGGAAAATGTACGAATACAGAGAAAAAGAGAATCGGCATTGCCAGAGAACTTTTAAGGAAGCCGTCGATTCTCTTAATCATAAATCCATTGGAGGAAGCAGACGAAAAGTCCCGGAAATTGCTTCTTGGCTGGATGGAGTCTCTGGCAGGAGGGAATCGGAAATTGATAACAATATCACACTCTCATCGAAATACTTGTCTGTGCCCCGGCAGCCATTATGAGATTGTGAATGGTGAGATAAATTGTATTGATAAAATGGAGGCCTCTGAGGATAGCCCGGAACTTCCTGTGATTAGTAAGATTTCTGTTACATATCAAGAGAAAACATTTTTATTTAATCCAGAAGAAATTGACTATGCGGAAGCCCATGACGGGCAGGTCTATGTGTATGTGCAGAGTGAACGGTATATGGGGAATTTTAAGATGAGCGAACTGGAAGAAAAGCTTGTTCATTTTGGCTTCTTCCGTTGTCACCGTTCTTACATTGTCAATATGCAGAAAGTGACTGAACTTGTGAAATGGACGAGAAATTCCTATTCTCTAAAGCTTGCCAAGTATGAGAAAACTGATATTCCCTTGAGTAAGGGAAAGATTCAAAAATTAAAGAGCATGTATGAGTTTTAGGGAGGCGGTCAGTTGAAGAAATTATTTGTTTTGATGAAAAAAGATATTTATAATGCGCTGACAGAAAAAACATCTCTTTTGATGATTTCAGTATCCGTTTGTTTCTGTCCGATTCTTTATTATCTGGTAGGCGCAGACATGATGAAAAACGCCGGTATATATATTGCATCTATGTTTTCATTTTTTAATCTGGCTATACTGCCTATGAGCGTCTTTCCGCTTATCATAGCCGAGGAGAAAGAAAATCAGACGCTGGCGGTGTTAAAACGAAGCGGTATCGGGGATGGTTTATTTTTACTGTCAAAAGCCTTGACTGTAATTGTTCTTGAACTTTTGTGCAGTGCAGTTGTCTTCTTTTTTTGTGGACCAGAGCGTTCATGGTTTCCCATATATCAAGTGTTTAATTTTCTGATTACGGCTGCACTGCTTCCGGTTGGAGGAATTGTGGCGCTTTATGCGAAAGATAAAAACAGCGCAAATGTCTATGCTACATTTGGAGTTCTTTTTATGATGTGTGTTCCGGTGTTTTCCATAGAAATGGAACGGTTGGGAGTGTTTTCTAAAGTGCTTCCGACAACACTTCTGACCAGTGTTTTTTATCCGATGGTGTCCGGTGTAACGGTTGGACCTTCGGAAATAGTTTTATCCGTAGTCGTATGGTCTCTGTGGAGCGCGGCCGGCTATATCGCATGGATAGTGATATATAAGAAAAAGGGCGGGATTCAAATATCAAACAGTGTAAATTGATTTTTACGAAACCGGAGAATGCCGTCGTCACGCATTTTCCCCAGTTCTTTTGAAAGAGCGCTGCGGTCCAGATTTAAATAATCGGCAAGCTCTTGCCGGTTAAATGGAATTTGGAACGTGGTGCTTTTTGCTTTGGAAGATTCTGAGGACAGGTAAATGAGCAGCCGTTCCCGGATGGTCTTGGGAGTAGTGCAGAAAATACGGTTTGCCAGCGCCATATTTTTTTGAAGCAATATGTGGAGCATATTTTTTGTAATCTTCATATGCCAAGAGCAGTTTTCGTACCGGAAATCCGTAAGAATATCAGCGTTTAAGAAAAGTATCTCAGAAGTTTCGGCGGCGATGGCATTTACCATGATAGGTTCTTTGCAAAGAGCATAAGTCTCTGCAAAAAGCTGTCCTGCGCAGATGTTGTTCAGAAGACTTTTATTTCCCCAAAGATCTATATTTTCGATATTGATATTTCCTGACAGGACGATTCCGATTTCCCGTATCATGTCTCCCATGTGGAAGATGATTGCGTTTTTACCAAAATACTGCGTCCGCATACAATTTTGAGCGCACATATCGTCCCATTCGCTTTCCGTAATGTTTTGAAATAATAGTGTTTGAATTTTTTTCATAAAAATCTCATTTCGTGGTTATAACCACAGAATTTATGTTTTAATTATAATATACTCTGGTTGTAAGATGCAAGAACAAATAGTTCTGATAACAGGAGGATGACATATATGATACGAAGAATTATTCAAATTGACGAGGAAAAATGTAATGGATGCGGCGCTTGTGCAAGTGCCTGTCACGAGGGAGCGATTGGAATGGTGAACGGGAAAGCCAAACTTCTCCGGGATGATTACTGTGACGGTCTTGGTGACTGTCTGCCGGAATGTCCGACAGGGGCGATTACTTTCGTGGAGAGAGAAGCAGCCGCTTATGATGAACAGGCAGTGTCAGAAAATAAAAGGAAGAAAGAACAGAATGCGTCACAGGCAGCGAAGGTGTCCTCTCAGCTTGGACAGTGGCCATGCCAGATAAAACTTGTCCCGGTGAATGCGCCTTACTTTGACGGGGCAGACCTGCTAATTGCGGCAGATTGTACAGCTTATGCTTATGCGAACGTGCATCAGGAGTTTATGCAGGGCAAGATTACGCTGATTGGATGTACGAAACTGGATGGGGTAGATTATGGCGAGAAACTTACACAGATTATTGCCGGTAATGACATTCAGAGTATAACCGTACTTCGGATGGAAGTCCCATGCTGCGGCGGACTTGAGTTTGTTACGAAAAAAGCCTTGGAGGATAGTGGAAAGTCTTTGCCGTTACAAGTAACCACCATATCCATTAACGGAACGATTCTTGGTTAGCTTTAGAAAAAGAAAATGATATTTTGAGGAGGATACTCGTAGTCTGTCTGGGAACAATTGTCTCCAGACAGATTTTTTTTGACTCCATTTATCCTCTCATATGCTCCATTCATCGAAAATATATGGTTTTTTATAGGAAAAAACGTATAATGAGGATAACGAAACAACACAAAGGAAGGTGCAGACATGAAAAATATTATTGAAGTAAACGGACTTACAAAATCATTTGGAAATGTGACAGCTCTGAAAGACTGTGATATGGAAGTAAGACGGGGAGAGATATTCGGGTATCTTGGTCCATCCGGGGCAGGAAAGACAACGACATTAAAGTTATTGACAGGACAGCTTCACAGTGATGCAGGAGTTATGAAAGTTCTGGGAGAAAATCCATTTTCTCCGAATATCAAACAACAAATCGGAATTATGAGTGATATGAGCGGACTGTATGAGAAATTGAGTGTATATGAAAATTTAGAAATATTTGCAGATATTTATGGAATTACAAATAAAAAACACAGGATTAAAGAAATTCTTGAGGCGGTAGAGCTTTTGGATGCAAAAAAGAAAAAAGTAGAAAAATTATCCAGGGGTATGAAACAGAGATTGGTTTTTGCGAGAACCATTCTTCACGAACCACAGTTATTGTTCTTAGATGAGCCGACGGCGAATCTGGATCCGGCAACGGCAGAAGAGGTAAGAGACTTGATTCGGAAGTTAAATGCGGAAGGAACGACCGTATTTTTGACTACTCACAATATGGAAGAAGCAGATGAATTGTGCCACCGTATCGCATTTTTGAATCATGGCAGTATTGTAGAGAGTGGAAAACCGGAAGAATTGAAATTAAAATATGCCGAAAAGCGGGTGGAAATCGTTACAAAAGACAGAAAATACGAGACGTCTCTTGACAGAGAAAGTATGATAGAAGTTTTAAAAGATGTGGGAGAGATTCAGACTATCCATTCTAAAGAGCCGAGTCTGAAGGATGTATTTTTGAAGCTGACAAAGGAGGAAAATTAAGATGAATATGCGTATTGTAAATACATTGATTAAGAAAGATTTTAAAAACTGTGTGATGAACAAAAACCTGTTGGTGTCACTGGCAATTCCGGTACTGTTCTGTGTGCTTTATAATTATCTATTCAGCGATATGATCGGCATGGATGGAGCGTATGTGTTACAGCTTTGTGCTATTATGTCTATTGCTATAGTACCGGCAACCATTCTTCCTATGATGATTGCTGAGGAGAAAGAAAAATACACACTTCGTTCCCTTATGCTGGCGAATGTAAAAGGCATAGAATTTCTGGCGGCAAAACTGGAAGTTTGTCTGGTACTTACGCTTATAGATGCACTGCTTATATTCTTTTTGGCAGGTGGAGAGGCGGAGCACCTGATTGTATATATTGCAGCGGTATTGCTGGCGTCTTTTGGACTTTCCTTTCTTGGAGCAGTGACAGGACTTTTGGCAAAAGATCAAAGTTCCGCAGGAACAATTAGTACACCGCTTTTATTGATTATAATGATACCACCATTATTTTCCGGATTGAATGAAGTGATTACAAAGATTGCTGTATTAGTGCCGACTACTTCTTTTCGGACCATGTTCTTATCAGCAGTAAACGGTAAAGATCTGTTTGGAAAAGATAATGTGATTGCATTTGCAGTATGTATTGCATGGATAGTAGTGGGATATGTGGTGTTCCATGTATTTTACAAAAGAAAAGGGATTGATTATTAGTAAAAGGTTCCGAAAAGTGCCTGCACTTTTTAAACAGATTTACAAGTAGTCTTTGGAATGTTAAAATATGAGGGAACAAAATACAAAGAAATGATGAAAAATTATGTGAATGAGCATAGGGATTATAAGGGGGATGTTATGGAAACAGAACAGCATAAACGGCGTGTGCGTTATTCGGGCACACACCCGAGAAGTTATAAAGAGAAATACAAGGAGCACCAGCCCGAGAAGTATGCGGATACCATTTCTAAAGTTATTGCCAAGGGAAGTACACCGGCGGGAATGCATATCTCTATTATGGTGAAAGAGATTTTGGATTTTCTCAATATACAGCCGGGACAGACCGGGCTTGATGCAACACTTGGCTATGGCGGGCACACAAAAGAGATGCTAAAATGTCTGAACGGACAAGGACATATCTATGCTCTGGATGTAGATCCGATTGAGTCGGCTAAGACAAGAGAGCGATTAGAGAAATCGGGCTTCAGCTCGGATATTCTGACTGTAAAATTAATGAATTTTAGAGATGTTGACCAACTGGTGCAAGAAACAGGGAAATTTGATTTTATTTTGGCAGATCTTGGAGTGTCATCTATGCAGATTGATAATCCGGACCGAGGATTTTCATATAAAGCTGCCGGTCCGTTAGATCTTCGCATGAATCCGCAGAAAGGAATCAGTGCGGCGGAGAGATTAAAGGGCATAGAGTTTGAAGAACTGGCAGGGATGTTGATTGAAAATGCAGACGAACCTTATGCAGAAGAAATTGCGGAAGTCGTAATCCGAAAGCAAAGACAGGGGGAGGAGATTATGCAGACAACGGATCTTCAGAAAGTAATTGAGGAAGCATTATCTTTCCTGCCGAAAGGAGAGCAGAAAGAGGCGGTGAAGAAATCTTGTCAGCGTACCTTCCAAGCGCTTCGTATTGATGTGAACCAAGAGTATGAAGTGCTTTATGAATTTTTAGAGAAACTTCCTCACGTGTTAAACTCCGGGGGACGGGCGGCAATTCTTACGTTCCATTCCGGTGAAGACCGTCTGGTAAAGAAGTCTTTTAAAGAATTCTATAAAGTCGGAGAATACGAAGCAATCTGTAAAGATGTCATTCGTCCATCCGCAGAAGAGTGTGTGAAAAATGGACGCGCCCGCTCTACAAAGATGCGCTGGGCAATTAAAGCATAAGAAAATAGGTTGACCAAAACTTCCATATATGATATTCTCTCTATGAAAAAGAATATATAAGAATTGGAGATGAAAGGATGAAGACTATTTCTTGCTAATCGTTAATTGAACTGCATAATGAGAGAAAGACGGAAAAACTCCCGTTTTTGTTTTGTTGTGCGAACCAGGAAAGTGAAGGATTCATTCAGACATAGACTCGAATACAGATATAGAAGTAGAGAGCGCCTTAGGATACTTGGAGACAGGGCGTGTGTATGCGTATGAAACCACAGGAAGTAACTTTCCTGTGGTTATTTGTATTATATGGGATTGTTTGGGGGGGGGTATGCATATGTCACTGATAGATGTTGTGAATTTGACGTTTGCCTATGAGGGCAGCTACGAAAATGTATTTGAAAATGTATCCTTTCAACTGGATACGGACTGGAAACTTGGCTTTACCGGGAGAAACGGGCGGGGGAAGACGACGTTTTTGAATCTTCTTCTCGGGAAATATGAGTATCAGGGGACGATATCGTCTGGTGTCACGTTTGAATATTTTCCATACCCGGTAGAGCATAAGGAGCGCATGACGCTGGAAGTGGTGGAAGAAAAATTGCCGGAGCTGGAGGAGTGGAGATTATTCAAGGAACTAAATCTTTTGAAGGTGGATATAGAAGTTCTGTATCGTCCATTTTCCACGCTGAGCCATGGGGAGCAGACGAAAGTATTGCTGGCGGCGTTATTTCTTGGGGATCATAAGTTCCTACTGATTGACGAGCCGACCAATCATCTGGATACGGATGCAAGACGGTTAGTGGCTGAGTATCTGAATAAGAAAAAAGGGTTTATCCTTGTTTCTCATGATCGTATGTTTTTGGATCGTTGTGTAGACCATATTTTGTCTATTAATAAGATGAATATTGAAGTGCAGAAAGGGAACTTTTCCTCATGGTATGCCAATAAAGAGGCGCAGGATCATATGGAAATGGTGCAAAACGAGAAGTTAAGGGGAGAAGTAAAGCGTTTAGAAGCGGCATCAAGACAGGCAGGCGGATGGTCTGATCAAGTTGAAAAAAGTAAGAAAGGACAGCGGGTGGCAGGACTTCGTCCGGATAGAGGGTTTATCGGACATAAAGCTGCAAAGATGATGAAACGCTCCAAGACATTGGAAGCCAGAAGGCAGCAGGCGGCAGAGGATAAATCTAAACTTCTGAAAAATATAGAAACGGCAGACACCCTTAAGTTGTATCCGCTCAAATATCACACAGACCGCTTAGTGGAAGTGAAGGATGTGAGCATTTCCTATGGGGAAAATAAAGTGTGCGGCGGCATTAGTTTTGAAGTACGTCAGGGAGACCGCGTCTGTCTTTCAGGGACGAACGGTTGTGGCAAATCCAGTATGTTGAAATTTATTCTGGATTGTGCAAGCAGAAACGGGGAGAAAGACACCATGCAGCCAGCCGAAGTTTCCAAGCTGAAGGAACAACTTCATTACACAGGTTTTTGCCAGGTGGGAAGCGGAATCAAGCTTTCTTATGTGTCTCAGGATACCTCTTTCTTAACAGGCAGTCTGAGGGAGATTGCTAAGGAAAAGGAGATTGATGAAAGTTTATTTAAGTCTATATTGCGTAAGCTTGATTTAAAACGGGAACAATTTGAAAAGGATGTCAGATACTATAGCGCCGGACAGAAGAAGAAAGTGCTGCTTGCCAGAAGTCTGTGCGAACAGGCGCACATCTATGTGTGGGATGAGCCGCTTAATTATATTGATGTATTGTCCAGAATCCAGATAGAAGAGTTGATTCTGGCATATAAACCAACGATGATATTTGTAGAACATGACGAGGCATTTCGGAAAAACATAGCTACTAAAATAGTAGAAAAGTGGCTGTGAAATTTGTCAATGGACATGTAGATATGGAACATTATCAATGGAGTAAGAGATTGATTTAGGAGGAAACGATGTTTGCAACAATTTTAGTAGGATTATTAGTTGCCGGAGGAATTGTTCTGGCAGTTAGCAAAATTATCAGAGATAAAAAGAAGGGCAAGACCTGCCATTGCAGCGGGGATTGTGGAACATGCGGCGGCTGTCATTAAAATGACAGCCGTTATTTTACCGTATTATCTTGTATCATTATTGTTACGGTAAAGGTATCTTTCGTATAAGAAATATCTATCTCACCGCCGTATTTTTCCACAATATTTTTCACACTTCGAAGCCCGATTCCATGAGATCTTTTATCTGTTTTATCAGTGATAAACTGTCCATGATCTATGGCAATCTCGTTTACTTTTGCATTTTTGATTTCATAGCTGAAAAAGCCATCGGTATATCTGGCTTTCACAGCCAGCGACCGTTTGGAGATTTCCGGCATCTTCCGGAGCGCTTCAATGGCATTGTCCAGCGTATTTCCCAAAATTGAGCATAAGTCCACATCTTCAATATTTGGCGATTGTGCAAGGTCTATTTGAAAATTACATTGAATATTGGCGTCCAGAGCAATCTGCTCTTTATTGTTTAAAATCGCATTTACGATTCCGTTGGGACAATATACTCGAAGATTGGATGTAAACTCTTGATTTAAGTCTTTCAAATACTGTATTGCTTTATCAGTTTCTTTATTTCGGAGAAAAGTACCGATAATATTCAGATGATTTTTCATATCATGGCGGAGCCTGCGGATGGTCTGTTGGTTTTGTTCCAGTTCCTCATAATAAGACTGCTGATATTGAATGGTCTCAAGCGCCATATCTGCCTGTACGGTTTTGGCCATGTATGTACAAAGATAGCAGCATCCAAGAGTGGTGATAATGCTGGCTATACAGGCCGGATAAGCAGTGTAGGAGACAATTGTATTTGTGTGATGGATGACGGTTACGACTCCGACAAAAGACGTCAGCGCCACCAGATCAAGCACCATCCACATGCGGGGGACCAGTGTTTTTACTGTGTAAGGAATCCAGCTTTTAATCAGGCGGTAGATACCGTACCAAAGCGGAATACGTAAGGCTAAAGTAATGGTATGCAGCACTGTCTGTTCAATATCAGACATCTGTTCGTTATAGACGAACTGCCAGATTAAAGAACCGATGTCCTGTAAAATATAATTTATGGAAACAACTACAGGGAAGATTAAAATTGCCGCAGATAGCTTTAAATACCATTTGTTTTTGAAAAATACCATCAAAATCAATATAAAACAAAAGAAAAAGCTTGTAGTTCCTGTCAGTTCTTCTGGATACACAACAATGTTCGCACAGCAGAACAACAGGCATATAATTACGAAAGAGACAAATGGATGCGTCCATCTTGGCGTAAGAAAACTTTTCGTTACCAAGAATAATGTATATCCAAAAAAGAAGCTGATAAATGTTGTAACTACCATTTCTATATTACCTAAAGAAAATAAAGAAAACATCCTAAATACCTCGCAAAAAGAAGATCTATTAATGGAGCATGAATTTGGCAAATGCAATGGAGAGCGCAGATTTGCATGACTTGCTCACTGGAAGGGCCTCTCCGTCTACGATAGCCTGGCTGCCCTGAATTTCATTTAAGTATTTCAAATGAATCAAATACCGATTGTGAATACGCACAAAAGCATTGGATAATTTTGTCTCTAAGTCACTTAGCTTGCCATAAAATTCATACGTTTCCGTATCGGTGACTACGTGAATCAGCCGTTTGTCGCTGGAAAAATAACGAATCCGGCTGAGAGGAATCCGAATCGTGCCGGAACGCTGTTCGACTACATAATATTTTTCCGTTGAAACTTCCAGTTCTTCCATTGCTTTATGCAAGACTTCTATGATTTTTTCCGGTTTATAAGACTTCATAATATAATTGAGCGCCCGCACTTCATAACCCTGAAATACAAAGTCCGGATAAGAAGTGACAAAGATGATAACGGCATGGCTGTTACGTGCCCGCAGTTTTTTTGCAGTTTCTATACCATCTAAATCTTTCATCTCAATATCTAAAAAAATGATCTGAGAACCGTTGTTGGAACTGCCTGCAAGGAGTTCCTCCCCACAGGAAAATTCGGTTACACGATAATCGATTCCCGACAGTTCTAAGTCTGTGCCGAGAATCTTTTTCAGATCATTTCGATATATTTTTTCATCATCACAAAGTACAAGTTCTAACATGATGTCATTATGCCTTTCTGTATAAATGTACGTTCCGATTATAACAAAGTGTACCAAAAATTACAATTAAAATGTCAAACTTGACATGGAGAAAGATAGAAAAAAGTGCCGGAAATATTTACAATAAGAATCAGTTAAAACAAAGGCGAAAAGGAGAGGGAAAGATGTTAAAAGTAGAGCATTTGTATAAAAGTTACCAGACGGGAAAGACAAAATATGAAGTGTTAAAGGACGTATCATTTGAAGTGGAAGAGGGAGAATTTGTAGCGGTAATGGGACCATCCGGTTCTGGAAAGACGACGCTTCTCAACTGTATTTCTTGCTTTATTCCTTATGATAAAGGAGAAATAAGGTTGAAAAATGTGAACTTATCTGCGCTGGATGAAAAACAGATTGCGAAAGTAAGAAATGAAAAGTTAGGATTCGTATTTCAGGATTTTATGTTGTTAGATGGACTGAATATTATGGAAAATGTATGTGTACCGAAAGTAATCAGAAAAGAGTCCTATAAAGTAATGGAGCAAAAAGCAAAAGGGCTTCTTAGTATGTTTGGAATCGATCAGATTGCCAATAAATTTCCGGCAGAAATCTCCGGCGGGCAAAAGCAGAGAACAGCAGTAGCAAGAGCTTTGATGAACGATCCATTCTTAATTCTGGCAGATGAGCCTACGGGAAACTTAGACAGCCGTTCCAGTGAGGCAGTTATCGGCGCCTTTTTAGAGGCGCAGAAAGAGTTAAATGCCACAACATTTATGGTGACACATGATAGCTTTTCTGCAAGCTACTGTGATCGTGTGATTGTGATGAAGGATGGAACGGTGTACACAGACCTTGTGAACAAGGGAGACCGTAAAGCCTTTTTGGAAGAATTATTGGATGTATTAAGAGATTTGAATGGTGGTGAGTAAGATGACGCTTAGTGTACTTTGGAGCAGACTTAGAAAAAGAAATAAAAAAGACTATAGACAGTTTCAGTTTTGCGTGGTATTTGCCATGATGCTGGTATCTTCTTATTTGATGATGATGTATTCTCCGCTGGCGCAAAGAGCAATGCCGGAAGGCGGAGACACTGGGAAAATGGCATACTTAAATTTAGGAATAGCAGTGACAGGATGTACCATGTTTGTGTGGTATGCAATAAGACGGTTCCTCAGATATAAAAGTCGTGAGATTGGAATCTTTATGGCGCTTGGAGCGGAGAAAGGGATGTTATCCGGCGCTCTTTTTACAGAAATGTCCCGAATGATCAGTGTTTATGTACTGGAGGGAATCTTGTGCGGCGGTGTGGCGGCGCTGATTGTGGGAAAGATGATGGAGATGATTACGGAAGGTGTAAATGACGTTCCATTTGGCTTTTCTATTATAAGTATTGTAGGTTCTGTGGTTTATGGACTTTTGCTTCTTCTGCTTGCCATAGTCCTTACAAGGCAGGCAATGAAGCGGACGAATATTATGGATGTTATCAACGAACAGAGAAAACAGGAGCCTATGCGTAAATCTGTGACAAAGAGCTATCTGGTTTCCGGTCTTATCCTTACTTTTGCAGGAATATTTCTTGGATATTTCTTATCCATTATTGTAGCACAGGCGGCAGGAAAAGTTCTTGGCGGTTGGACAAATGGATTTTATCTGTTGACAATCATTGGTCTGTATCGGATTTTGGTGTATTCGGTTTCCTGTCACCAGAGAGGACGGAATCCTCAGAAATATTATAACAATTTATTAAATTACGGAATGTTAAAGTTCCAGGGAAGTTCTATTGTGAAAAATATGCTGGTTATTACCTTGCTTATTGTGGGCGGTCTGTACTCTATTTCTTATGTGCCGTCTATGACAGGAAGTCAGGCCGCAACAGAAGCGGCTTATCAAGATGATTATTCTTACCGGTATCTAAATGATGCAAAAGAGCCGGCAAAAGATGAGATTTATGAACTGGCGAAAAAGCATAATGTAGAAGTAGAGAATTACCGAGAGACAGAATATGCTTCCATCGTAGGAAATGGTGTGGAGCGTAACGCTGATGATGACGGTAACATAACAGAAGATGTTTATGAAACTTACTCTGAATATGATTGTATCAGCGCTTCCAATTATGAAAAGCTGACCGGTAATAAACTGGATATACCACAGGGCGGCTATTATCTGATTCAGTCGAAAAACAGTGTGGAAAGTACATGGTTTTCTTTTGATGACATGAGTGCGCTCTACGCTGCCGATGGTGAGAAAATGGAACTTAGCTATAAGGGGAATACAGAGTATACTTCTTTAATTCTTACACCAAATAATGGACTTGGCAAAGATGCAAGAGTGGTATTAAATGACAAAGATTACCTCAAACTTTCAAAAGGACTGCCAACAGAAAAAATGGGTACACAGGTGTTGTTTGATACGAAAGATTCTAAGAATGAGATTGCATTTGCCACAGAGCTATACAAGGAATTTGTACTCAGAATGTCCGAGAATATGGATGTGATGGAGTATTATAATTCACAACAGAAGACATGGGATAAAGAGATCAATGAGGAAGATATGATAGGGGCGATTGTTGATCCTGAGATGCCTGCGAAATCTACGGACTGGCTGTACAAACCACTTCTCACACCACTTCTTGATCAGCAGACCATTCTTGGAAATGCAGTACGTTTTATGATGTTTATCTATGTGTCTGTGATTTGTTTCGCCGCCGTAGGAATTATCGGTTACACCAGAAGTCAGGATGTGGGTGGCAGTAATGCACAGATTTTCGAGGATATTAAGAAACTGGGCGCCGATAAATCTTACAGAAGATGGCTTTTGAAAAAGCAGATTTCCAAAGTGTATGTGCTTTCTACTATTATTGGTATTGTAGTAGCGATGGGGTATCAGTATATGATTTTGTGGGGAAATGATAAAGTATTCTTAGACTATGAGAGAAAGATTATGGTAATTGCTCTTGTAACTTCTGTTCTGGCAGCTATTTACCAATATATGATGTATCGTAAATCTTTGAAAACTGTAAGGAGTACATTGGGACTGGATTAGGTTTTTGCTGAAGAGTTACGATTTTGCACAAGAAGAACGGGATGACAGAAAAGAGGGGCGAAGCATATGGAAAGAGAAAGGCACGAGTTTAGTATTCTTGCACCGGACGTAGTAGAAAAAGTTACCGGTACGGGAGCGGGAGAAGTGGAACTGTATCTTTCCAGAGAAACCCTCTTTCCACCCGGATATATGGAATATTTGATTGAGGTGCTGAAGGTAAATCAGCACCTCGTGGCGGCTTTAGGGGTGAACCAAGTGCCGGAAGAATGGCTGAGTGTTTTGGCAGAAGAAACGGATAAGAAAAAAGAAGAAGCAAAAATATGGCGGCTTGCTAACCTACAGCTTGAAAGACTATGGAACAAAAATGGAAATACAGCGAAAGTGCTGGAAGTGCGTAGAGATAGAGAAATTATAGGCGTAGTGATGCGAAGATGTGATTGAGGTGCTGAAGGTGAATCAGCACCTCGTGGTGTTTTTAGAGCTGGACGGGGGATCCGCTACGGTCTTAAGCCCAGACCGCCCTCCAGGGTGATAGTTTCGCCTGTCATGTATTTGAAATCCGGTGAAGCGAGTTGTACGCATACGCGGCCAATCTCCAGTTCGGAATCTCCCAGATGTCCCATAGGAGGGATGTGAACATTTTTATCATATGCATCGGGATATGCCATTTTAAACTGCTCCAACTGTGCGGTCCATGCAAGCGGGCAGACAACATTGACATTGATGCCGTCCTTGCCCCATTCGGTGGCGGCTACACGAGACAGACCGCGGATGCCCTCTTTTGCCGCCGCATAAGCACATTGACCGTAGTTTCCAAATAAGCCGGCGCCAGAAGCGAAATTAATAACAGAACCTTTGCTCTTTGCAAGGTATGGGTAGCATGCCTGCATATAATAAAAGGCGGCGTACAGACCGGAATACATTGCCAGATTGAACTGCTCTGTTGTATGGTCTGCCAGTGTTACGCCGGAGGCAGATGCCTGTGCGTTGTTGATCAGCACATCGATACCGCCGAAGGTGTCTACGGTCTGTTTTACTACGTTTTCTACGACGGTTTTGTTATCTGCATCTGCACACACATCGGCTTGCAGAATCAGCACCTTTATTCCATATTTCTCTTCCAGTTCTTCCTTTGCGCCTTCTAGTTTTTTGACATTGCGTCCTGTAATTACCAGATTAGCGCCTTCTTTTGCGTATGCCGTTGCGATTCCGTATCCGATGGAGCCACATCTTCCATCACTCAGAACTGCTCGTCCTGCACCTGTAATAATGACTGTCTTTCCTGTAAAGTTTCCCATAATTTGTCTCCTTTCTGTTTGCAAGCCGCTGTAAGTTTCTGCAAAATATATTCATGGAAATTTCCTATATTTATACTGAAATTATATAACATAATGAGAAAATAGTCACCTAAAAAATCTTAAGTGGGTTTTCTGTTACACGTTATTATGGTATGATGAATAAAAAATAAATGGGTAGAGGTTCGAGATTGGGGCCGGAAGTTTTATAATTATACAAATTTATCAATAACAAGGGGGCTTTTGTTATGTCAGAAAAAACAGTGAAACTATATACCCGTCAAAATGATAAAACCTTGCGTCAGCTAGAGCGTGACGGACGTATTATGAATCACCGCGCATATGTGGAAATGCACTTTGGGGATATTGCCCCACTCTTTATGGAAAGCTATGACTGGTTTACGAAAGAGGCCGCAAAACGTGTGCCGAAACCAGATGATGTCCATGCGCCTATCTGGTGTTCCATAAGTCCGGACAATTGTTTGAAGCCGATTCCGGGAACGGTAGTTTATGTGTTGGAAGTACCGGAAGAACAGGTGATGTATTTTGATGATGTAAAATGGGATTATGTGCTGAACCGTATTTATCTTCCTGATGATGAAGAAGACGAGAAAGCATATAAACAGCACTTGAAAGATATTGGCGTTGCTAATGGATTTGAGTTCTTTGAGGGACGGTATAAAGGGAAATATCCCGAAGAAGCGGCAAGAATCCGCGAGAGTTGGAAACGTGCATTTCGGATTGATAACTGGACGATTTTCAACGTGTGCGGCAATATCTGGGAGATTAAAAAAGAGTGGGTGCGTCGAATCGTAAAACCGGGAGAGCAGGTAAAAGAGGAATGTAACAAATAAGTTATAACAAAAGTATGCAAATAACACTAGTAAACACTGCCTTTTTTATATATAAT
This sequence comes from uncultured Dorea sp., assembly GCA_910578495.1. Lineage (GTDB taxonomy): Bacteria > Bacillota > Clostridia > Lachnospirales > Lachnospiraceae > Dorea_D. The sequence goes on along the minus strand of CAJTRE010000002.1, from coordinate 78,331 downwards.
GAAAGAACAGGAACAAGTCAAACCAAGGAAAAGGAGACAGATTCATGGAAAAGTTATCAATTGAAAGAGAACTGAAAAGTAATTCATATCCGGGACGCGGAATTATTATAGGCAGGAGCGCAGATGGAACAAAAGCTGTAACTGCTTATTTTATTATGGGAAGAAGTGAGAACAGCCGCAACCGCGTATTTGTAGAAGATGGACAGGGGATTCGCACACAGGCGCACGATCCGGCGAAACTGACTGATCCGAGCCTTATTATCTATGCGCCGGTACGTGTACTTGGTAATAAAACAATTGTTACAAACGGAGACCAGACCGATACGATTTATGAAGGTATGGACAGACAGATGACGTTTGAACAGTCATTGAGAAGCAGAGAGTTTGAGCCGGATGCGCCAAACTATACACCGAGAATCTCTGGAATCATGCATATTGAAAATGGGAAATACAACTATGCAATGTCCATTTTAAAGAGCAGCAATGGAAATGCAGACAGTTGTCACCGTTATACATTTGCTTATGAAAATCCGGCGTCAGGCGAGGGGCATTTTATTCATACATACAAATGTGACGGCAATCCACTGCCAAGTTTTGAGGGAGAACCGAAGCTGATTTCCATTCCGGATTGTATGGAGGAATTTACAGATATGCTTTGGAGCAGTCTGAATGAGGATAACAAAGTGTCATTATTCGTGCGCTATATTGACATTGCCACAGGTACTTATGAGACAAAGATTGTGAATAAAAACAAGTAGTCAGCTTGGGAAAGAAGGAGAACATGAAAGAATTAGAATTAAAATATGGATGTAACCCCAACCAGAAGCCGTCCAGAATCTACATGGAGAATGGCGGAGAACTTCCGATTGAAGTGTTAAACGGCAAACCGGGATATATTAACTTTCTGGATGCATTTAACGGATGGCAGTTAGTGAGCGAACTTAAGAAAGCGACAGGTCTTCCGGCAGCAACTTCTTTTAAACACGTATCTCCGGCAGGGGCGGCAGTAGGACTTCCGCTTGACGAGACGCTGGCAAAGATTTACTGGGTGGATGATTTGGGTGGTCTTTCTCCACTTGCAAGCGCTTACGCAAGAGCAAGAGGGGCGGATAGAATGTCTTCTTTTGGCGATTTCATTTCACTGTCCGATATCTGCGATGTAGATACGGCGAAACTCATTAAAAGAGAGGTTTCTGACGGTGTGATTGCACCGGGATACGAGCCGGAGGCGTTGGAGATTTTAAAAGCAAAGAAAAACGGAAACTATAATGTTATTAAGATTAATTCTGATTATGTACCGAGGCGGCTAGAAAGAAAAGAAGTATTTGGCATTACTTTCGAGCAGGGAAGAAATGAGCTGGTGATTGACGAAGAATTTTTTGCCAATATTGTGACAGATAATAAGGCGCTTACCAAACAGGCGAAGATTGATCTTGCCATTTCCATGATTACATTAAAATACACACAGTCTAACTCTGTATGTTTCGTGAAAGACGGACAGGCAATCGGTATCGGCGCAGGGCAGCAATCCAGAATTCACTGTACACGTCTTGCCGGTTCTAAAGCAGATAATTGGTGGCTGAGACAGTCTCCTCAAGTAATGAATCTTCCGTTTGTAGATGACATCCGCCGGGCGGACAGAGACAACGCAATCGACCTTTATATCGGAGAGGATTATATGGATGTACTTGCAGACGGTGCATGGGAGAATATTTTTAAAGAAAAACCAGCTGTATTTACAAGAGAAGAAAAGAGAGCATGGCTTGATAAACTGACCGACGTAAGTCTTGGCTCGGATGCATTCTTCCCATTCGGTGATAATATTGAGCGCGCACATAAGAGCGGTGTAAAATATATCGCTCAGCCGGGCGGTTCTGTGAGAGATGACAATGTTATCCACACCTGTAATAAATACAATATGGTTATGTCATTTACAGGATTAAGACTGTTTCATCATTAATCGGATAACTATAAAATGTAATTGAGGACGTAGTAAAATGCTGCGTCCTCAAAGAAAGAGAGTAAATATATGAATCAATATGATGTAATTATTATCGGTGCCGGACCGTCCGGTATTTTTTGCGCTTATGAGTTGATCAGACAAAAGCCGGATATGAAAGTGTTGATGATAGAAAAGGGACGTTCTATTGAACAGAGACAGTGTCCGAAGAGAAAGACGAAAGTATGCGTGGGATGTCAGCCTTGTTCGATTACTACAGGATTTGCCGGAGCGGGAGCATTTTCAGATGGTAAATTATCCCTGTCGCCGGATGTGGGCGGGACATTGCCGGAAATTCTTGGTTATGACAAAACAATCGAACTAATCCATGAGGCGGACAGCATTTATCTAAAGTTTGGTGCGGACGAGAAAGTTTATGGATTGGAAGATTACAGTGCCATTGAGCGAATTCGTGCAAAAGCGATTCGTGCGAACTTGAAGCTTATAGAATGCCCGATTCGTCATCTTGGAACGGAAGAGGGGTATAAGATTTATACCAGGCTTCAGGAGCACCTTATAAACAGTGGTGTAGACATTCGTTTTATGACTATGGTGAAAAATATCATTGTAGAAGACGGTGTGGCGAAAGGTGTTGTGACAGATAAAGGGGAAGAATTTTATGCGCCGGAGATTGTGGCAGGTATCGGCCGCGAGGGTTCGGAGTGGTTTTCTCATATTTGTAAAGAACATCACATTGAGACAAAGAATGGAACCGTAGATGTAGGTGTTCGTGTGGAAGTCCGCGATGAAATTATGAAAGAGCTTAACGAGACGCTTTATGAAGCGAAACTGGTTTATTATACGCCGACCTTTGATGATAAAGTAAGAGTATTTTGTACGAATCCATCCGGCGAGGTGGCGACAGAGTATTACGATGAAGGTCTGGCAGTAGTCAATGGACACGCTTATAAATCCAAAGATATGAAAACGAAGAATACTAACTTTGCGCTTCTTGTATCTAAGAATTTTACAGAACCATTTAAGTCTCCAATCGAGTATGGCAAACATATTGCCCAGCTTGGAAATATGCTTTGTGATGGCAAGATCTTGTTACAGAGATACGGTGATTTCCGTAGAGGAAGACGGACAACGGAAGAACGCTTGATGCGTAATAATATTACACCGACATTAAAAGACGCTGTTCCGGGAGATTTATCACTGGTATTTCCGCATCGCATTATGGTAGCGATTGACGAGATGATTCAGGCGCTTGATAAAGTAACGCCGGGTATTGCCTCTGACGAAACGCTGCTGTACGGCGTGGAAGTAAAATTCTATTCTAACAAAGTGGTTGTAAACGATAGATTCGAGACGAGCATTAAAGGACTTCGTACCATGGGGGACGGAGCCTCCATCACTCGTGGATTGCAGCAGGCGTCCGCCAATGGATTGTATGTTGCAAGAAGTATTTTGAACAAATAGTTATATGAGAGCTGTAATAGTTCAGCCATAGTCAGTAAAAGGCGCTCATTTATGCAAGCATAATTCGCTCATTTTACCGGCTATGGCTGAACTGCTACTGTAAAATGGAAAAATACTGTATCTCCAGTTGCATTTTTTGTAAAAAAATTATATAATACAAAAATGTAAATAACCGATTGTGCAAAAAAAATGGTAAATAAGCCAAACGGTGTGAAGGAGAATCGACTATGGGAAAATATTTTGGAACAGACGGATTCCGCGGAGAAGCGAATGAAGTATTGACAGTTGAGCATGCTTTTAAAGTTGGAAGATACCTTGGATGGTATTTCGGGCAAGAGCGTAAAGCACGCGTGGTAATTGGCAAAGATACAAGACGAAGCAGTTATATGTTTGAGTATGCTCTGGCGGCAGGACTTACCGCTTCCGGTGCGGACGCATATCTTCTGCACGTAACGACAACGCCGAGTGTATCGTATGTGACAAGAACAGAAGATTTTGACTGTGGAATTATGATTTCTGCAAGTCATAATCCATATTATGATAATGGCATTAAAGTCATTAATGGAAAAGGGCATAAGATTGAGGCTGAGGTGGAAGAGAAGATTGAAGCTTATATTGACGGAGAGAGTTCGGAGCTTCCCCTAGCAAAAAAGGAGGATATCGGACGTACTGTGGATTATGCGGCAGGAAGAAACCGTTACATCGGACATTTGATTTCTCTTGCCACCCGCTCTTTTAAGGATATGAAGATTGGTCTGGATTGTTCGAACGGAAGTGCATTTGCTATTGCAAAAAGCGTTTATGACGCGCTTGGAGCAAAAACATATGTCATTAATAATGAACCCGATGGAACGAATATTAACACGAATTGCGGTTCTACACATATTGAAGTGCTGCAGGCATTCGTGAAAGAGAAAGGTCTGGACGTGGGCTTTGCTTACGACGGAGACGCCGATAGATGTATTGCAGTAGATGAGAATGGAAATATAGTAGATGGCGACTTAATACTCTATGTGTGTGGGAAATATTTGAAAGAGCAAGGACGCTTGAATGGTGATACTATCGTAACGACGATTATGTCAAATTTGGGACTTTATAAAGCCTGTGATAAAGTAGGGCTTAAATATGAGAAGACAGCAGTAGGCGATAAATATGTATATGAAAATATGGTACGGAATAATTTCTCTCTTGGCGGTGAGCAGTCCGGCCATGTTATTTTCAGCAAACATGCTACAACCGGAGACGGTATCTTAACTTCTCTGATGTTGATGGAAGTGATTATGGAGAAGAAGCAGACACTTGGAAAACTGACGGAAGAAGTGAAGATTTATCCGCAGCTTCTTAAAAATGTGCGCGTTGCAAATAAGCAGACTGCCAGGGAGAATCCGGAAGTATCAAAAGCAGTTGAAGCAGTAGCGGAAGCGCTCGGCGATGATGGACGTATCCTTGTAAGAGAGAGCGGTACAGAACCGGTAATTCGTGTAATGGTCGAGGCGGCAACAGACGAACTCTGTGCAAAATACGTAGATCAGGTGATTAGTGTGATTAAAGCGGAGGGATTGGTTGTATCCTAGTCTTTGAATATAATTTATTAAAAATGAGCAACAAACGGAATGGCTTGCTGCTCATTTTAGTTATTTTGTGTAACTATTCAGCCATGCGCTGATATAGCAGACAGGATGTGCAAGCTTGCTTGCAACAGACTGTATGATATCATCAGCATATGGCGCTTAGCCATAAACGAGAGTTTTAGCTGCACAAGCAGCGTGAAAGACTGTATAACAGTCGAAACTCGAGTTGTTGTGGCTGAATAGTTACTATTTTATAATCAGTTGAATAATGTTAAATATAGTGGATACGAAGAACAGAACTCCCTCTGTTTTTGCCAAAATGTTTAATACGTTGTTAGCCGCTTTTTCTTTTGTAAATAACACGTTACAGTTTAAGATACTGAAAAATAGGATGGATAACGAGTAGCTTGAAATGTTATGGTTGTTTCCACAGAACAGCGCATATCCGTACCCTATCCACAAAAATGCTAAGAAAACGAGTGTGATATTCTGAAATATTTGCATTCCTTTTTGTTTTTTCACTGTCTGAATTTTTCCCTGTAATGTAACTGTTTTTAAATTTCTCTCTGTCATAATTAATACTCCTTTCCAATCTATCACATAATAATGAATAAAATTTGTTTTGCCATGACAATTTTTATTTGCGTTTTGACAATTATTCTTGTCATGTTTAATATAGCACATGACAACTTTCTTTGTCAATAGATTTTGACAAATTTTATTGTCATTTTTACAGCGTATCAGAAATGTAAAAAAAGAACATACTGTGAATAGAGCAAGGAAAAGAAAGGGGAAAATGATGTATAAATATTTACCGATTACAGACGTATACGCAAGAGAAATTTTAGATTCCAGAGGGAATCCGACGATAGAAGTAGAAGTATTGGCAGGAGATGAATTTCGTGGAAGGGCAAGTGTGCCATCCGGAGCCTCTACCGGACAGTTTGAAGCGGTAGAGCTTCGGGATCAAGAAGAACGATATGGAGGGGATGGCGTAGAGCTGGCGGTAGATAATGTCAATGCAAGAATTGCACCGACGATTATCGGCTTAAATATTTTCGATCAAGTGACGTTGGATGAGATTCTGTTAGAGATTGACGGCACAAAAGATAAATCTAATATGGGAGCGAACGCTATGCTTGGAGTGTCCATGGCGGCGGCAAGAGCGGCGGCGGAAGCGCTCGGAATACCGTTATATTCTTATCTTGGAGGTGTGAATGCAAAGAAGCTTCCAGTACCCATGATGAACATTATGAATGGGGGTAAACATGCGGATAATACTATTGATATTCAAGAGTTTATGATTATGCCGGTAGGGGCAGAAAGCTTTAAGGAAGGTTTACGTATGTGTGCGGAGGTTTATCATATGCTGAAAAACCTGTTAAAAGAAGAGGGACTTAGTACCGCGGTAGGAGACGAGGGAGGGTTTGCGCCTAATCTTCCGGATACGAAAGCGGCGCTTGCGTTTATTATAAATGCAGTGGAAAAGGCAGGATATAAGCCGGGAAAAGACATTAGCCTTGCGCTGGATGTGGCTGCATCTGAGCTTTACGACATCAAATTCAAAAAATATGTGTTTGAAGGTGAAGGGAAGATGAAAGGAGAGTCGGTAGTCCGTTCTGTGGAAGAATTGATTGATTATTATGAAGAATTGACGGAAGAATTTCCAATTGTATCTATCGAAGATCCATTGGATGAGGACGATTGGGATGGCTGGGAGCTTTTGACAACACGACTTGGAATACAGACACAGCTTGTAGGTGATGATTTGTTTGTGACGAATACAAAACGGTTGGAAAAAGGAATTAAGAAAAAGGTGGCAAATGCAATTTTAGTGAAAGTAAATCAGATTGGTACATTGACAGAAGCCTTTGATGCTATCGAGATGGCCAAAAATGCAGGATACAAGACAATCATTTCCCATCGTTCCGGAGAGACGGCAGACACGATCATTTCAGATATTGCCGTCGCTTTTAATGCCGGACAGATTAAAACCGGAGCGCCATGCAGGTCTGAGAGAGTGGAAAAATATAATCAACTGCTGAGGATTGAGGAACATCTGGGGAAAGTAGCGGAGTATGAAAATCCATTTCAGTAGTTCGGATATAGTTACAATCATTTTTAGATTTTCTACTTGTCATATTGATGTACCTATGATAGAATAACAGTGGTTTATTCGCAGGAGGTGTAGAAAGTGGAGATTTTAAAAACAGTTTTAATGATTATATTTGCAATAGATTGTATCGCATTATCTGCTATCGTTTTATTACAGGAAGGTAAGTCTGCAGGACTTGGAACGATTGGAGGTATGGCAGATTCTTATTGGGGACAGAATAAAGGACGTTCCATGGAAGGGGCGCTTGTAAAGTCTACGAAGTTTCTGGCGGTTCTGTTTATTGTACTGGCAGCAGTGTTGAATTTAAAAGTATTTGCGTAAGAAGTATTAATTTACAAAAACAGTGGGACACTCCTGTATAGGAGTGTCCTTTATCATTTAACTATATACAATACAGGAGGGCTTGTGAGAATTGGACAAGACATTTGAAAAACGAAAAAAAGTGGTTTATGATTTGATGTGCGACAGTTTATATACACCTATGAAATTTAAAGAACTTGCGATGCTTCTGCAAGTTCCGAAAGAAAAAAGGGATGATTTGCGCTTGACATTAGAGTCCTTAGAGGCAGACGGCAAGATATATTTATCAAAGAGAGGAAAATACTGTAAGGGCGAGGCAAAGCGTCTGACCGGTGTTTATCGGGCGAATGCCAGAGGGTTTGGTTTTATCATTCAGGAGGATGGAAGTCCGGATATCTTTATTGCTGAGGAGAATACGAATGGTGCGTTTGACGGCGATACCGTAGAGTTTACAATTATCAGAGAGCCGGATGGAAGAAGCCGGGAGGGTAAAATTACTTGTGTTATTGAACGGGGTATGAAAAAGGTTGTAGGATTATATCAGATGAAACCAGGTAAGAACTATGGCTTTGTGCTTCCAGATAATCAGAAAATGTTAAAAGATATTTTTATTCCTATCGAAAAGTCCAAAGGAGCAGTGAATGGCCATAAGGTAGTTGTGAAGCTGACTTCTTATGGAGACGATAGACAGAAACCCGAAGGCGTCATTGAGGAGATTATCGGTCACATTAATGATCCGGGTACGGATATTATGTCTATTGTGAAAGGGTATGAGCTTCCGGTAGAATTTTCTGAGAAAATTCTCAATCAGGCAGAACGTGTGTCAAAACCGGTCAGTGAAGCAGATATGTCCGGGCGTAAAGACATCCGTAACTGGCAGATGGTGACCATTGATGGTGAGGATGCCAAAGACTTGGATGATGCGGTTTCTCTTGTGCGGGATGGAGAAAATTATATTCTCGGTGTGCATATTGCAGATGTGACGAATTATGTACAGGAAAACAGCGCTCTTGACAAAGAAGCATATAACCGCGGTACTAGTGTGTATCTGGCAGACCGCGTAATTCCAATGCTTCCGCATATTTTGTCTAATGGAATCTGTTCTTTAAATGCAGGAGAAGACCGTCTTGCACTTAGTTGTATTATGACGGTGAATTCGAAAGGCGTAGTAATTGATCATGAGATTGCAGAGACAGTAATTCATGTAACAGAGAGAATGAGTTATACAAGTGTCAAAAGGATTCTGGCAGATGATGACGAAGCAGAGCGTAAAAAATATGAAAAACTTGTGCCCATGTTTGAACTTATGCAGGAATTATCTGGTATACTGAGAGAGCGGAGAAAAAGGAGAGGCTCTATTGATTTTGATTTCCCGGAGACAAAGCTGATTCTTGATGAAAACGGGAGACCGATTGATCTGAAACCTTATGACAGAAATGCAGCGACAAAAATAATTGAGGATTTTATGCTTCTTGCCAATGAGACAGTGGCAGAAGATTATTTCTGGCAGGAGATTCCGTTCGTATATCGTACACATGAAGCTCCGGACGAGGAAAAGATTCATGCCCTTGCCACGTTTATTAATAACTTTGGTTACTCTATGCACATAGGGGCAAATGAGATTCGTCCGAAAGAAGTGCAGAAATTATTGGGAAAAGTGGAAGGTACACCAGAAGAAGCTTTAATCAGCCGTCTTGCCCTGCGCTCCATGAGACAGGCAAAATATACCCCGGAAAATACAGGGCATTTTGGTTTGGCGGCAAGCTACTATACACATTTTACTTCCCCTATACGCCGTTACCCGGATCTTCAAATCCATCGGATTATCAAAGATAATCTTCGGGGACGTATGAATAATGCAAAACAGGAACATTATCATAAAATTTTGCCGGAAGTAACAAAACATTCCAGTGAAACAGAACGGCGGGCCGAGGAGGCAGAGCGTGAAACCGTCAAGCTTAAAAAAGTTGAGTATATGCAGGAACGTATTGGAGAGTGTTTTGAGGGAGTGATTTCCAGCATTACCCGTTGGGGGATGTATGTAGAGCTGGAAAATACAGTGGAAGGTCTGGTTCATGTGGTAAATATGACCGATGATCACTACGACTATATAGAAGAACGCCATGAGATGGTTGGTATTCATACCCTTAAGACGTACAAATTAGGTCAGAGAATCTGTGTCCGAGTGATTGATACAGACCGCATGACTAGAACGATAGATTTTGAAATTGCAAAAAAGGTGGAGGAAGAGTGATGGCAAAGACAAATGGGAAGATGATTGCAAATAATAAAAAAGCATATCACGATTATTTTATTTTGGAAAACTACGAGGCGGGCATCGCCCTTCATGGTACAGAGGTGAAGTCCCTTCGTATGGGAAAATGTAGTATCAAGGAGTCATTTATCCGCATAGAAAACGGAGAAATGTTTATCTATGGTATGCATATCAGCCCTTATGAGAAAGGAAATATTTTCAATAAAGATCCGCTTCGGGTACGTAAACTTCTTTTGCATAAAAACGAGATTAATAAGATGCTCGGAAAGACAAAAGAAAAAGGAGTAGCGATTGTGCCATTAAAAGTATATTTTAAAGGAAGTCTGGTGAAAGTCGAAATTGGGCTTGCCAAAGGTAAGAAACTTTATGATAAACGGCAGGATATTGCTAAGAAAGACCAGAAGCGTGAGGCAGAAAGAGACTTTAAAGTAAGGAATTTGAATGTATAACAACGAATGCAGCTATAGACAGCATTCATAATAGGAGGAACGATGGTACCGGTAAAGAAAGAGGATTTAAGGCAATTAGTGACACACACAACAATAGAGATTTATGAGGAACTGACGCCCCAGCTTATTAAACTGATTGACGAGACAAAACATGACGATTCGCTCACAGAGGCTCAGAAACAGGATGAAATATCTTTACATATGATGGGTTATGTGAAATCCTGTACGAATGAGATTATGATAGAGGTGTTGGCGGAAATCTTGGGGATTCAGGAAGATTAGGAGGACGTGCTATGATACGAAAGACAATGGATTATTTTTCAATGGTAGATTTGTTTGTACGTTCGGGGCTTGAGATTAGTCCAGAAGATCCTGCCCCGGAAGGCATGATTACTTGTTTTGAGCTTCTGGATGAATCGGGACTCAGACAGGCGGCAGGAGGCTTGTGTAAGGTGAACGGCGAATACGTTCTTCGCCATGTGGCGGTAGAAGAAGCACAAAGAGGCAGGGGTTACGGGAAACAGATGGTAGCGGCGGTTATGGAGGAAGCAGAGAGGCTGGGAGCTAAACGAATCTGGCTGACTGGAAAAGTGCCGGGATTTTACGAAAAGTTAGGTTTTCGTGTGGTGTCCAGGGAGATAGCGCCGTTTCAGACAAAATGCGGGAAATGTCCTCAGTATCATAACGGATGCGAGTCAGAGGTCATGGTGTATGAGTTTTATACGATATAAATATTGTTAATACAAACATAGATAATGGAAGTGATATTGCAGAACTTATAGGATGTTTTATGCAAAAAGGGAATATCAGTAGAGACCATATGTGCAGTAATGGGGGTTACGGAGGAACGGGTGAAAGAACTCCGGAAATTGATGGAAGAATAGCAACGGTAAATACTGATTTTACACTCTGATTCCTAAGAGAATACCATGGAATGTCAGGCTTTTCAAACCCAGGCATTCTATGGATAATGCTATGGCATATGTTTAGTGTACTGAAAAAATCCCCAGAAATGGGTTATATAGATAACAAGGGTAATATACGTCTGGCTTTGGCTGGATGTTTTTTTATGGGATAGTTACATCTAGAGAATATAGGAAAATTTTATATTTGACAAATAAAGTTGTCATATGATATATTAAAGATGACAAGAATAATTGTCAAAATGTGATATTACATTGTCAATGATAACGCGTTAACTGAAAAACAATTATGTGGTCGAAGGGGAGATGTGTATGGCGCTGCAAAATAGATTAAAAGAGCATAGAGCGAGGTTGGGAATTAACCAATCAGAGCTTGGAAAACTTGCAAGTGTATCCAGACAAACCATCAGTCTCATTGAACGGGGAGATTATTCGCCGTCTGTGACACTGGCGTTAAAGCTGGCAAAGATATTTGAAGTGACTGTAGAGGATATATTCGTGTATGAGGAGGATGATTAGTATGGCAGGAAAAGAGCAAAAGGCTGGTAAGAAATCCTATATTAAGTTTTTGATGTGGATGGCGCTTGGCGGCGTGATTGGAGGAATGTGCGGAGCAGGTTTTGTGTTTTTTGAAGAAGGAGTTGAAGCAGGATTTGAGGCTGCTTATCTGTGGATCGGTTCGCATTTAGTTATACTTATTGGAATGTTGTTAGTGGCAGCAGTTGTGATCAGCATTATTTGTTATCGGAAAGGCGAAGCGATTATTAAACAGTGCCGGGAAATTGAGGATGATGACAATCAGGATGTGATTGATAAACGTTATAGTTTTTGGGGAAATATTGGAATGACAGGAACCAGTATAATTTTGTATCTTGCTTTTCCATTATTGACATTTGGTTTCGAGATACAGCGTAAGACAAATATTAATAATTTTGTATGGTCGACCGTATTGTTTGTGGCAATTGGGGTAGTTTGTGGATTTTATCAGGTCGCCGCTATCAAACAGATTCGCAGAAAAGAGCCGCTAAAACAAGGAGATGCGGCAGACTGGAGCTTTAAGAAAGACTGGATCGCAGGCTGTGATGAGGCAGAAAAGCAACAGATGTATGAAGCGGGATTTCATGCATTTACCTCAACAAAATCAATTCTGCTGTTTGCATCAGTGATTGCAATGATGTGCGAATTGTCTTTTGGAAATGGGTTGAGTGCGGTCATACTTTTGACAGTGTGTAACATCCTTTCAGTTATTATTTACACATATCATTGTATGAAGCCTCATATACCGATTTAAACATTTAAATGTTAAAACTCGGACCGGACAGAGTATGCTGCTTTGCCGGTCTGTTTTTGTTTTATGATAGATTATATTGTAACATTTTGGAAAGTAATACGTTATTTATATATGAGGAGGTGGCAAAGTGGAAAAAGATATTCTTCAGCAGGTTTATTATAAATATACGAAAAAGGTTTATTTATATCTGTATTCTCTTTGCCGGAATCATGACCTGGCAGAAGACTTGATGCAGGAAACGTTTGTGAAAGCGCTTTGTTCCATTGATCTTGCAGAAGAGGGTGTATTACCATGGCTTTTGCGGGTGGCAAGGAATCTTTATCTGGATTACTTCAGAAAGGAGCGCCGGCGTGGATGGGAAGAACTGGATGAGAATCAGCCGGGGAAGGAAACAGCGCTGTTGGAACAGCTCATACAGAAAGAAAAGAACCAGCAATTATATCAGGCAATTCTGAGGTTAAGTGAAACAGAGAAAGAAGCGGTCGTACTCTATTGGTTTTCGGGGCTGTCTCAAGAAGCAATCGGCAGTATTTTAAATCTGTCTCATGGAAATGTAAGGGTGATTTTGTATCGGGCAAAGAAAAAACTAAAACAGTATCTGGAACATGAATCAATATAATAAAGGAAGGTGACATTATGAAGTATGAAGAAAAATTCAACAAATATTTACAGGGTACGCTGGACAAGGAGGCATCCGAAGAGATTGAAACGGATATTGAGAAAATGCAGGTATTACTGGAACATATGGATATAGAGCCAGAGGAGGCGCTGTCAGAAGAGGAGATTCCTGGAAAGAAAGAGAGTGGTTTCGGCAAACGAGTATCTGGTGCAGTACGGAGAAAATTCCGCACATATGTAGTGATGGCAGTTGCATTGGCAACGATAATTGTGTTGTTGATTATATATGGATTATCCCCGCTTTTAAACAGCATTTACTATTCGCCGGTAAAAAGATATAAAGAAGACGGAGCGAAAATAACTGCCATTAAAGAGGAGTTTATTATGGGAATGGATTCGTATTCAGAATTATTCTGTGGAGATAAAGGATTTGCCGACGTGTCGGTGCAGGAAGAAGGATATGGAAAATACTCTATTGAATTAATGATGCAGATTGCAGGGAAAACTACCAATTATCCATTACAGCTTACGAGGAACCACTTGTATGCACCGGATTCATCTTGGAAATTTTCTTCCCTTCCGATTAATGGATTTACCAGGAACTCGGAAACAGGTTTGGATTATTGTGGTTTGGCGAAAGAAGAAGCAATAGAGAAGCTTGCACAATTACCGGATCATCTTTCTATTCAGGCGGCGATTTCGTTTGACGATACAAAGAATGCGCAAGAGATTATTGATTTTATGGAGAAGTATGAGGGAAATTATATGTATGTTCCGATTGTGATAGAAAGTATTCCGCAGGAGTACTGGGGATTTGCGCCTGATCCTGTAGGTTATGATAGAAGTGATCTCTATGACCATGAGAAATATCCATATCTGGAATTGAATCAAAAAGAGAATGGAGAATATCCTGAAAGTATTACGGCAGATATGATGGAACAGCATATGAAATCACTCATCCGATATGTGGGAGATCATGAAGAGTTTGGAGAAATATTTATAGATACCCAAAGAGGAATTCCATTTGATAAATCCAGATATGAGGCTGTCCTTATGGAAATAGAGGCTAAAGGCATCCAAGGATATGGTGCGGTTGTGTTTGCCACAAAAGAGAGTCTTTTGAAGATGCTGGAAGATCCATCTGTAGAGGGAGCTTATATGATGGACATTAGATGGAGTTTGTAATAACCTTATCATTTTGTTATTTCAATGGAGCGGCGCATAGGAAAGCAGTGTTCACAGTTCCGACATATTTGTCTGGTAAGATGAAAAACAGAAGAAATATGAAAATCAGATTTCATGCGGAGGCAGAACATGGACAAGACGAAGATATTAATTGTAGATGATGAGAGCAGAATGCGGAAATTAGTCCGGGACTTTTTAGAGAGGGCAGGATATTATGTACTGGAGGCAGGCGACGGTCTCGAAGCTATGGAAATTTTCTATGAAAATAAGGGTATTGATCTTTTGATTCTGGATATTATGATGCCGAAAATGGATGGCTGGCAAGTATGCCGAGAAGTACGGCAGAACTCTAAAGTTCCCATTATTATGCTGACGGCACGCTCGGATGAAAGAGATGAACTGCAGGGATTTGAACTTGGCGTGGACGAATATATTTCCAAACCGTTTAGTCCAAAGATTCTGGTTGCCCGGGTGGAAGCGGTACTTAGAAGAAGCCGTTTGGCAGACTTAGGAGAATCAGTGGATGCGGGTGGGATTGTCATTGATAAAGCGGCCCATATGGTGAAGATTGACGGTGAAACTATCGATTTGAGTTTTAAAGAATTTGAACTTTTGAGTTATTTTGTAGAAAATCAGGGAATTGCACTTTCCAGAGAGAAGATTCTCAATAACGTGTGGAATTATGATTACTTTGGAGATGCAAGAACGATTGATACTCATGTAAAGAAGCTTCGAAGCAAGCTTGGAGAAAAGGGCAATTATATCAAAACCATCTGGGGTATGGGGTATAAATTTGAGGTGATATAGGAAATGAAACATTCAATCAAACGTCAGATGATCGTAATGTTTCTCGGGGTAATTGTTTGTGTGATGCTGGTACTTTTTGTGATTAACGCAAACTATCTGGGATCTTTTTATGTGAGCAATAAGGAAATTAAGTTTATCCGAATGTACGAGAGACTGAATCAGGCAATGGCGGAAGGAACCGCTTATTCCCCTGATCTATCGGCAGAGCTTCGGAGGATGGCAGAGAGAAATAATATGTCTTTTCTCGTAATTAATGATACGGGTG
Organism: uncultured Dorea sp.; assembly: GCA_910578495.1. Taxonomy (GTDB): domain Bacteria; phylum Bacillota; class Clostridia; order Lachnospirales; family Lachnospiraceae; genus Dorea_D. The sequence goes on along the minus strand of CAJTRE010000002.1, from coordinate 63,110 downwards.
AAGAAGATATGGGCGTAATTACGAACGTTTATGATATGGATGTTTTGCGGAAACAGTTGATGGGGTATCTTCTCAATCAGGCGCAGAAGAATAATAAAGTGCTGGAAAGTACAGATACGTATCAGATTAGTCAGGCAAAAGATCCATGGACGCAGACCAACTATATCGAGATGTGGGGAATCCTTGACGATGGTAGCTATTTCCTGATTCGCAGTCCTCTTGAGAGTATTCAGGATAGCGCGATGTTATCCAATCGTTTTCTAATTTATATTGGCTGTGCGGCGCTTGCTGTGAGTATGGTGCTCGTATGGTATTTTTCCAAGAAACTGACTGATCCTATTCTGGAACTTGCGGTACTTTCAGACCGGATGGCAAATCTGGATTTTGATGCAAAATATACGAGTGGCGGTCAGAATGAAATCGGAGAACTGGGGGCAAACTTTAACCGGATGTCTGGGAAACTTGAGCGTACTATTTCCGAGCTTAAGAGTGCGAATAATAATCTTCAGAAAGACATTGAACAGAAAGAAAAGTTAGAGCAGATGAGAAATGATTTTATGGGAAATGTGTCTCATGAGCTAAAGACGCCGATTGCTCTTATTCAAGGGTACGCAGAAGGATTAAAGGACGGCGTTGCCTGTGATAAAGAGAGCATGGAGTTTTATTGTGATGTTATTATGGACGAGGCGGATAAGATGAACCAGATGGTGAAAAATCTGCTGACTTTGAACCAGTTGGAATTTGGCGGTGATGAGATTACGTTTGAGCGTTTTGACTTAACAAATGTCATTCATGGCGTATTGCAGAACATGGAGATACTGGCGCAGCCGAAAGAGGCGAAAGTGATTTTTCGGCAGCAGGAACCGGTCTATGTGTGGGCGGATGAATTTAAAGTGGAGCAGGTCATCCGTAATTATGTAAGTAACGCATTTCATCATCTGGACGGTGACCGGGTAGTAGAAGTAAAGATTAAAGTAGAAGATAAACGGGCAAAAGTCACTGTGTTTAATACGGGAACACCGATTCCGGAGGAGGATCTTCCTCGTATTTGGGATAAATTTTATAAGGTGGACAAAGCGCATACAAGAGAATACGGTGGAAACGGAATCGGACTTTCTATTGTGAAAGCGATTATGGAGTCTTTTCATCAAGAATATGGAGTGAATAATTATGATAATGGAGTTGAATTCTGGTTCACTCTTGAGGTATAGTATAGGATAGGACATAGGAAAGGCGAAAACAATGATTGCAATTATTGATTATGATGCGGGAAATATAAAAAGTGTGGAGAAAGCGCTGATTCATCTTGGACAGGATGTAGTCATTACGAGAGATACGCAGGCAATTCTGAGGGCAGACAAAGTAATCCTGCCAGGAGTAGGTTCTTTTGGGGATGCGATGAGAAAAATCCGTCAGTATGGGCTTGAGGAAGTGATACACAAAGTGGTGGAAAAACAGACGCCGTTTCTTGGAATCTGTTTAGGGTTACAACTGTTGTTTGAACGCAGCAGTGAGACTCCGGGCGTAGAGGGACTTGGGATTTTAAAAGGTGAGATTCTCCGTATTCCAGATACCCCGGGGCTTAAAATTCCGCATGTGGGATGGAATTCGCTGGAGTTCCCGAGAGAAGGCAGACTGTTTCAGAAGCTTCCGCCAAACCCGTATGTGTATTTTGTGCATTCCTATTATCTGGAAGCAGATGAAGAAGAAATTGTAACTGCGGCGACACAATACAGCACTTATATCCATGCTTCGGTGGAGAAGGGACAAGTCTTTGCTTGTCAGTTCCATCCGGAAAAGAGCGGCGATGTGGGATTACAGATTTTAAGAAATTTTGTTGAATTGTAAAGTGGAGTGTAAATAAAGAGGCGTTAATGAAAGTATATAAAGGAGAGACTTATGCACACTAAGAGGATTATTCCATGTTTGGACGTACATAATGGACGTGTGGTAAAAGGCGTGAATTTTGTAGATTTAAAGGATGCAGGAGATCCGGTAGAGATTGGGAAAGCCTATGATAAAGCGGGTGCAGACGAACTTGTATTTCTGGATATTACAGCGACATCCGATGACAGACAGACAGTGACGGACATGGTCCGAAAGGTGGCAGAAAATGTGTTTATCCCGTTTACAGTAGGTGGCGGCATTCGTACGGTGGATGATTTCAAGACACTTCTCAGAGAGGGAGCAGACAAGATTTCTATTAATTCTTCTGCCATCAATACGCCAGAGCTGATTACCGAGGCGGCAGAAAAATTTGGAAGTCAGTGTGTGGTTGTAGCCATTGACGCGAAGAAAAGGGAAGATGGTACAGGTTGGAATATTTATAAAAATGGCGGACGTATTGATGTGGGAATTGATGCAGTAGAGTGGGCGAAGAAAGTAGAAAGCCTTGGCGCAGGTGAGATTCTCCTTACAAGCATGGATGGAGACGGCACAAAAGCCGGCTATGATCTGGAACTTACAAAAGCGATTGCAAAGGCAGTGTCTATTCCGGTGATCGCATCCGGAGGAGCGGGAAAACTCGAGCATTTCTACGACGTATTGACAGAAGGAGAAGCAGACGCGGCACTGGCGGCATCGTTGTTCCACTTTAAAGAGTTAGAGATTAAAGAAGTAAAGGAACACTTGAAAGCACAAGGCGTATCCGTACGTTTGTAAATGATCACATAATTACTATGATAGATAAAAGGGATGAGAAAACATGGCGGCAATACAAAATGATTGGCTGGAGGCTCTGAAAGAGGAGTTTAAACAGCCCTATTATAAAAAATTATTTGAGACAGTAAATCAGGAATACAGGGAAAGACTGATCTTTCCACCGGCGGAAGATATTTTTAACGCATTTCATCTGACGCCGCTTAGTAAAGTAAAAGTTGTAATCTTGGGGCAAGATCCGTATCATAATAACGGGCAGGCTCATGGACTTTGCTTTTCGGTAAAGAAGGGTGTGGATGTTCCGCCGTCACTGGTAAATATTTATAAAGAACTTTATGATGATCTGGGCTGTACAATCCCGAATCATGGGTATCTGACAAAGTGGGCCGAGCAGGGCGTGTTAATGTTAAATACGGTGCTGACTGTCCGCGCGCATCAGGCAAACTCCCATCGTGGTATTGGATGGGAAGAATTTACAGATGCGGCAATCCGGGCATTAAATACACAGGACAGGCCGATTGTATTTATTCTGTGGGGAAGTCCGGCGCAGCGGAAAGCCCAGATGCTTGATAATCCAAAGCACCTGATATTAAAGGCACCGCATCCAAGTCCGTTGTCTGCATACAGAGGATTTTTTGGAAGCAAGCCATTTAGCCAGACGAATGAGTTTCTGACCGCGAACGGTGTGGAGCCGATAGACTGGCAGATAGAGTAAAGAGAAGATAATCAGTCCCGTTAAAATGACGGGGCTGATTTTTTAAAATATATCAAAATTGGTATTGACATTTTACGATTCTTGGCATATTATAAAATCAAACATATGAATAATTGTTCATATATTAAAATGTTAAATGCAAAGGAGAATCCGTTATGAAAGACGCAGCAGTGAATGAAAGACACCAACACGATAAAAATTGTAGTTGCGGACATATTCATGGTCACGAACACCACAGTCACGAACACCACAGTCACGAACACCACAGTCATGACCACCATCATGGAGAAGCGTGTCATGATGGATGTGCCCATCATCACGAAGTAAATAAGGAACCTCATGAGGCTTTGGAGTTTCCGCAAGGTATAACAAAGAAAGTTTATATTGTGGAAAACTTGGGCTGTGCGAACTGTGCGGCTAAGATGGAGCGTCAGATTAATGAATTGCCGGAAGTGGAGAAAGCCATACTGACTTATGCGACGAAACAGCTTGTAGTGGCGTCCGATCATCAGGAGAACCTTCTTCCGGTACTTCAGAAGATTTGTTCTTCTATTGAGGAAGAGGTTGTAGTCAGCCTAAGAGAAGATGTGCAGTGGAAGAAGGAGGAGAGGAAAGGGATTTTCGAAGAAAATAAGAAGGATATATTCTCTATTATTTCCGGAGCAATTTTATTCGCAACAGGAATTTTTACAGAGGATATGTTGATTGGTTTTCCAGTATCAATCATTGTATTCGTTGCAGCTTATCTCATTCTGGGAATGGGAATCGTCCGGACGGCGGTTAAGAATCTGTTCAAAGGGCGTGTGTTTGACGAGAACTTTCTTATGAGTGCAGCAACGATTGCAGCCTTTGTCATTGGAGATTTCGCAGAGGCAGTAGGAGTCATGTTGTTCTACCGGGTGGGAGAACTGTTTGAGGAAATTGCAGTTACAAGAAGCCGTTCTCAGATTATGGATGCTGTAGATTTAAGGCCGGAGGTGTTAAATCTTCTGGTAGATGGAGAAGTTAAAGTGATTCCGGCAAAGGAAGCGAAGGTTTCAGACGTGCTTTTGATACGTCCGGGTGATCGGATTCCGCTGGATGGAAAAATTATAGAGGGGCAGAGCCGGATTGATACGTCTGCGGTGACGGGTGAACCGGTTCCGGTAAATGTTTATCCGGGAGAATCGGTATATTCCGGTTGTGTCAATGAACAGGGTGTACTCAAAATGGAAGTGGAGAAGCCGTTGAGTGAATCCATGGTAACACGAATTTTGGACTCTGTGGAAAATGCGGCGGCAAGCAAACCGAAGATTGACCGTTTTATTACAAGGTTTGCAAGAATCTATACGCCAATCGTAGTGCTTCTGGCTTTGGCAACGGCAATACTTCCTTCTCTTATAACCGGACAGTGGAATCATTGGATCTATACTGCCATTACATTCCTTGTCATCAGTTGTCCATGTGCGCTTGTACTCAGTGTTCCGTTGGCGTTTTTCTCCGGTATCGGTGCAGGTTCCAGAAAAGGAATTTTGTTCAAAGGCGGTGTTGCAATGGAGTCACTCAAAGACATCAAAGCGGTTGCTATGGATAAAACAGGAACTCTTACGAAAGGAAATTTTGTAGTCCACAAAGTCGCAGCACTTCACAGGCTGACAGAGGAACAAGTGCTTACTATGGCGGCTGATTGTGAACTTGCCTCGACACATCCGATTGGAGCGAGTATTGTAAATATGGCAAAAGAAAAAGCGCTTACATTAACCAGACCGATAGAAGTGGAAGAAATTTCAGGTAAAGGTATCCGCGCTGTATTTCCGGAAGGAGTTGTACTTTGTGGAAGCAAAGGCCTGATGCAGATGTACGGTGTGGACATTAGCGGGTATCAAAACAATGATTACGGTTCCGAGGTACTGTTGGCAGTAGATGGCATTCTGGAAGGCTATATAGTTGTAGCTGATGTGATTAAGCCGGAGGCAGCAGTTTCTGTAAAACGAATGAAGAAAGCGAATCTGGTTACGGCAATGCTTACGGGCGACGAGAAAAACAGCGCAAGGGAAGTGGCGCAGACCGTAGGGATTGATGAAATACACGCCGGACTTCTTCCAGAGGATAAACTAACGCATTTGCAGGACATTCGTAAGAGATACGGCGCTGTTATGTTTGTGGGAGATGGAATCAACGATGCCCCGGTACTTGCAGGAGCAGATGTGGGAGCAGCTATGGGAAGCGGAGCAGATGCGGCAATTGAGGCGGCGGACGTTGTATTTATGACCTCATCTGTGGAGGCGATTCCGGAATCTGTCAAAATTGCGAGAGCTACGGGAAGGATTGCTATGCAGAATGTAGTATTTGCGTTGGCCGTTAAATTTCTGGTTATGCTTCTTGGATTTGCGGGATACGCCAATATGTGGATGGCAGTTTTTGCAGATACAGGCGTGGCAATGCTTTGTGTACTCAACTCAGTTCGTATTTTATGGAAAAAGTAGTTACAAATTTATTAATTTAGTTGATTTTTGTGCCAAATGGTTGAAATACGTTCAGTCATTTGGCATAATTAATAGATAGGCTGGTATTATAGGTCGGAAGGAAGGATATATGAGAAAAGCAGAAGTGGAATGTTGTGAAGAGGTATGTGTTCATGGCGAAAAGATTAAAGAGGTTTTAACGGAGATACCGGAAGAGGAACTGGTCAAAGAACTGGCAGATTTTTATAAAGTTTTTGGGGATGCTACAAGAGTGAAGCTGTTATGTGTTCTTTTGAGAGCAGAGATGTGTGTCTGTGATCTTGCACAGGTGCTCGGCATGACACAGTCGGCGATTTCTCACCAGTTACGGGTGCTCAAACAGATGAAGCTTGTGAAAAACAGACGAGATGGCAAAACTGTTTATTATTCGCTGGCAGATGATCATATTCAGAATATTATAAGTCAGGGAATGGAGCATATAATGGAATAGTTTGCATATAGTTACAAAAAAGGGAAAAGATTATGACATCACAGTTGAAAAAGAGAAGTATTATTTATGGAGTCGGAGTAATTGTATACGTATGCGCCATTATGGCGACGATGTATTATACAATGAGTGACAGGGTAAAGTTCATATGGTTTTTGATTGCGTATCTGATCATCGGATATGACGTGTTTAAGAATCTTTGCGAACGATTCATGCAGAAGAGATTTTTAACAGAATATACGCTGATGACGCTGGCTACCGTAGGCGCATTTGGAATAGGAAGATATATCGAAGGTGTGCTTGTGATACTTTTGTTTGAGCTGGGTGTAATCTTTGAGTCGTATGCTACGGATAGCGCGAAACGTTCTATTGAGGAGATGATAGATATTCGTCCCCCGTATGCCACAAGAAAGATGATATATGGTGGAGAGATGACGGTAGATCCTGCGGACCTGAGGCAGAACGATCTGATCGTTATTAAACCGGGCGAGCGTATTCCGGTAGACGGAATTATAAGGAAAGGTTCTTCTATGATTGATACAAAAGCGGTTACCGGTGAATCCGTTCCGCGCAAGGCAGTTGCAGGAGACCATATTTACAGTGGCTGCATTAATTTAAGTGGTGTACTGGAAGCGAAAGTAACGAAGGAGTACAGTGACTCTACAGTTTCTAAGATTATGGAAATGGTAGAGGAGGCTCAGAATAAGAAATCAGACAGCGAGACGTTCGTGTCCAAATTTTCCAGAATCTACACACCTGTAATGTTTGTGTTTGCGTTACTTGTTATGATATATCCTCCACTTACGTTTTCTTATGGAAACTGGGATACATGGATTTATCGTGGACTTATTTTTTTGATTGCAGCTTGTCCAAGTGGACTTGTCATTTCTATTCCGATTGCATTTCTTGGAGGTCTTGCTTCTGCGGCGAGACAGGGGATCGTTATTAAAGGTGCGAATTATCTGGAAGATTTATCAAAGGCGGATACTTTTGTATTTGATAAGACGGGTACATTGACGGAAGGTGTGTTTACGGTGCAGGAAGTACATCCGGTGGGGATGGACGCAAGAGAACTGCTCCGTCTTGCGGCGCATGTAGAGAGTTATTCGAACCATCCGATCGCACATTCTCTTTTGCAGGCATATGAAGGCGCGATTGATAAGAGATTTGTATATAGTGTGAAAGAAGTTCCGGGATACGGGATTAGTGCGGTCTATGAAGGAGAAAAGATTTATGTAGGAAATTACCGCATGATGACCAGATATGGCGTTGAGGCAGACGAGATTATTACTGCCGGAACGGTTGTCTATGTTTCCATTGGTAAGAGATATGCAGGATATATTCTGATTTCAGACGTAGTTAAAGAAGATGCCAGGTGGACGCTTAAATACCTGAAAGAAAAATGCCATGGCGTACTTGTAATGCTTACTGGAGACACAGAAGCGGCCGGAATGGACGTGGCTCAGGAGTTGGACATGGATTATGCATATACAGAACTTATGCCGGCAGATAAGATGGAGCAGTTAGAGGATTTCCTGATTGTTCAGGATGATATGGAACGGCTGGTGTGCGTGGGCGACGGCGTCAATGACGCGCCGATACTAGCAAGAGCAGATGTGGGTATTGCCATGGGAGCGTTAGGTTCTGCGGCGGCGATCGAGGCGGCAGATATTGTTTTGATGAAGGATGAGCTTTGGAAGATTGTAGACGCTATTCGCATTGCAAGAGAGACGCTTCGCGTAGTGAATCAGAATATTACATTCGCTATGATCATAAAATTTATGATTTTGTTACTGGCGGTCGTTGGATATTTTGGAATGTGGGAAGCAATCATCGCCGAAGTGGGCGTAGTATTTGCGGCAGTGTTAAATGCTGTCTGGGTAGTGAAATATAAGGCTTAGGAGGAAGTATGAGAAAATTTCGGATTGTGCCAGTGATTCTTCTGGCAGCAGTGTTAGTATCCGGTTGTGGAAGTAATCCATACAAAGAAGGGATGGAGCAGTTAGAAGCCGGGAATTATAAAAAAGCAGGGGCAAGTTTCAAACAGTCTGTAGAAAAAGGCAAACATACAGCGGACGCATATCGCGGACTTGGAATGGCGCTCTGGGAGCAGAAAGACTATGAGGGCGCCAGAGATGCACTTGCAGACTCAGTCAAAGAAGGCGGCAAGAAGAATGGTACAATCTGCAATCTGCTCGGCAGTTGTGAACTTGAATTGAAAAATTATGATGATGCAGTTAAATACTATAAAGAGGCGCTTACTGATGATAAGAACAGTAAGGAGCTTATGCAGGAGATTGAATACAATCTGATTGTTTCTTATGAAGGAGCACAGAATTGGGATAAGGCAAGGGAAAATCTGGAGAAATATATCAAAAAGTATCCGGATGACAAGAAGGCTGTAAAAGAGCAGCAGTTTTTGGAGACGAGATAAAAGAAGCGGAGTAAAAGGAAGATATATGATAGAATTAAAAGAAGCGGCAGAGAGGGTACTTCTTGTGGGCGTCAGCCTTCCGGGGCAGGATGACGTAGAGGAATCCTTAAAAGAACTGTCAGAACTTGCACAGACCGCGGGTGCGCAGACTGTGGGATATGTAATACAGAGCCGGGAGCAGCAGCATCCCGGTACTTATGTTGGAAAAGGAAAGATAGATGAGATTAAAGACCTGTTGTGGGAGTTAGACGCAACAGGTATTATTTGTGATGACGAGCTTTCGCCGGTGCAGATGAAAAATCTACAGGATGAACTGGATGTGAAGGTCATGGACCGGACACTTGTGATTCTGGATATTTTTGCCGCAAGGGCGTCCACCAGCGAGGGAAAGATACAGGTGGAACTGGCACAGCTAAAATACCGGCAGACCAGACTGACAGGTTTTGGCACATCTCTTTCGAGACTTGGAGGAGGAATCGGTACGAGAGGTCCGGGAGAGAAGAAGCTGGAGATGGACCGTCGTCTGATTAAGAACCGAATTGCACAGCTTAACCGAGAACTGAAAGAAGTAAAGAGGCACCGGGAGATTACCAGAGAAAGAAGAAGTAAAAATCATGTTCCAGTGGCGGCAATCGTAGGTTATACCAATGCTGGAAAAACCACGCTTCTTAATACATTGACCGGCGCAGGGATTCTGGCGGAAGACAAGTTATTTGCTACACTGGATCCGACTACAAGAAGTCTGGAGCTTTCCAAAGGGCAGGAAATCCTGCTTACGGATACGGTCGGTTTTATTAAGAAACTGCCCCATCATCTCATCGAGGCATTTAAAAGTACACTGGAAGAAGCGAAATATGCGGATTTGATTCTTCATGTAGTAGACGCGTCCAGTTCCCAGATGGACATTCAGATGTATACAGTCTATGAGACGCTTTATAACCTGGGAGTCAAAGATAAGCCGATTATTACTATATTTAATAAACAGGATAAGTTGGAGAGTGAAACAGTGATTCGCGATTTTAAAGCGGATTATACGGTGAAGATTTCCGCAAAGACGGGAAGCGGGCTTGAGGAACTTATGGAAACGCTTGTGGCAGCGTTAAGAGAACAGAAAGTGTTTCTTGAAAAGATATATCCGTACAGCGAGGCGGCTAAGATACAGATTATCCGTAAGTACGGAGAATTGGAGGCAGAAGAATACAGAGATGACGGAATTTTTATAAGAGCATATGTTCCGTCAGAAATTTTCCATAAAGTGTAAATATTCTTGAAATACAAATGTATGCCTGTTATGATAATAAGAGGAAAAACGAAGCAATCCCGCAATGATCGGAGGTAGATTATGAAAGTTGTATTAGAGCGTTATCATGGACTTGGGAATGATTATGTTGTATTTGATCCTAATAAAAATGAACTGGAGCTTACGCCGGAAAATGTAAAGATTATCTGCGATCGTAATGCAGGCCTTGGTTCAGATGGTGTGTTGGAAGGCCCAATATTAAAAGACGACGGTATGTATGTCAAGGTATGGAATCCGGATGGAAGCGAGTCAGAGACGAGTGGAAACGGTGTGCGCATCTTTGCGAAGTATTTAAAGGATGCGTCTTATATTCAGAAGAAAAGTTTCAGGTTATATACAGGAAACGGACCGACAGAGGTTACATTTTTAAACGAAGATGGAAGCCGTCTGCGTGTATCTATGGGGAAATTATCTTTCTGGAGCGACGATATTCCGATGACGGGAGAGCGCCGGGAAGTGATCAATGAGGATATGGTGTTTGGCAGAACGCTGTATCCGGTTACCTGTGTAAATATCGGTAATCCGCACTGTGTCATTCCGATGAAAGAGATTTCCAAGCCATTGGTGACAAAGATTGGAGATTATGCAGAGATTGCAAGATATTTTCCGAATCGTGTCAATACACAGATTATGAAAGTAATTGATAAAGAGAATCTGGCGATTGAAATCTATGAGCGAGGCGCAGGCTATACGCTGGCCTCCGGAACCGGAGCTTGTGCGGCGGCAGGCGTGGCTTACAGACTTGGCATGACGAATAATAAAGTAGTGGTGCATATGCCGGGCGGTGAATTGCAGGTAGAGGTAGAAGACGACTGGACCATATATATGACCGGAGATGTCTTCTATGTGGCGAAACTTACACTCAGCAATGAGTTTGTAGAAAAATTAAGAAGTGTATAAGTTGGAGAACATTTTAAGATATGATATACTAAGGCATAGGAGGAAAAACCTATGCCTTTAAAATTTGTATTTGGACCTTCTGGTTCGGGAAAATCATATTATTTATATCGCTATGTGATCGATCAGTCTATCCGTTATCCTAATCGTAATTATATTGTGCTGGTTCCGGAGCAATTTACAATGCAGACGCAGAAAGACCTTGTAACCATGCATGACAGGGGCGGTATCATGAATATAGACGTGCTTAGTTTTGCGCGTCTTGCTTATCGTGTCTTTGAAGAGACGGGCGCGGGAGCACTGCCGGTTCTGGATGATGAGGGGAAGAACCTGATTCTCAGGAAGATTGCGGGAAATTATGAGAAAGATTTAAAAGTTCTGCGAGGAAACATGAAGAAACTTGGTTATATCAGTGAAGTGAAGTCTGTGATTTCTGAATTTACCCAGTATGATATTGGGAGTGAAGAGATTGAAAGAGTCATGGAGTCTGTAGGAGAGTCGTCCAGACTTTATTATAAATTGCAGGATATTAAACTTTTGTATGAAGCGTTTATGGACTATCTGGAAGAAAAATATATTACGAAAGAAGAACTTCTGGACGTGTTAAGTCGTGTGGCAGGACAGTCGGAAATGCTGAAAAACAGTACCGTCGTACTGGATGGATTTACTGGATTTACTCCGGTACAGAACCGTCTGCTTGCGAAACTTATGAAGCATTGCAGGGAAGTGGTGGTGACAGTCACTATGGATAAACGGGAAGATCCGTATGTGTACCGTCATCCGTATCAGCTTTTTGCGCTGAGTAAACAGATGGTTACTTCGCTTGTGGATATTGCAAAAAGAGAGCGCATTGAAATAGAAGAGTCGGAGGAATTGTATGAGGAAGTTCCCTGGCGTTACCGGAAAAATGAGGAGCTTGCCTTTTTGGAAAGGAATTTGTTCCGATACGGACATTTAACACATGAAAGTGCGCAGTCAATCCGGCTTCATGCCGCTAGAAATCCGAAACAAGAAGCCTATGTAGCCATGGGAAACGTCCGCCGATTATTGAGAGAAGATGGACTCTTGTGCAGAGATATTGGTGTGATCGTCAGCGACATGGAAGTCTATGGAGATTATCTGAAGCAAGCTTCTGCGGAGTACGAGATTCCGGTATTTATGGATCAAAAGAGGAGTATTCTTCTGAATTCATTTGTGGAGTATTTGAGAAGTCTTCTTAATATGGCAGAACAGAACTTTACTTATGAGAGCGTATTTCGTTTCCTGCGGACGAATCTCGCAGGCTTTACGTATGACCAGATAGATGAATTGGAAAATTATGTGATTGGCGTTGGAATCAAGGGGTATAAACAGTGGCAGGAAAAATGGATACGTCGGTTAAAAGGAATGAAAGAAGAGGAGCTGGAGCGGCTGAATCATTATCGTGTATTACTGGTAGAGAAAGTGGACGATCTGGTATTTGTATTAAAGCAGAGAAAAAAGACGGTACGGGATATTACCCTTGCTGTGTATGAATTTATGGTACGGGAGAATCTACAGGTGCGATTGGCCGAGCAGGAAGAGAAATTTAAAGCGGCCGGTGAGCTTGCACTTGCCAAAGAGTATGCTCAGGTTTACCGTATTGTGATTGAATTGTTTGATAAGTTTGTAGAGCTTCTTGGAGAGGAAGAGGTAAGCCTGAACGAATACGGGAAACTCTTGGACGCAGGACTTGAGGAGGCGAGAGTGGGCGTGATTCCGCCGGGCATGGATCAAGTAGTTGTTGGAGACATGGAGCGGACCAGATTGAAAGATATTAAGGCGCTTATTTTTGTGGGAGCTAACGATGTATATCTGCCGGGTTCCCTTCTTCGCACCGGACTATTGTCTGAGCGTGACCGGGAGAAATTCGGAAAAGAGAAGCTTCCATTATCGGCAGGCGGCAAAGAAAAAGCTTATGTGCAGAAATTCTATCTGTACATGAATCTGACAAAGTCGTCTGAGAAACTGGATGTTTATTACAGTAAGGTGTCGTCCGATGGAAAAAGTATCCGCCCGTCTTATCTGGTGCAGGAACTTCAGAAGATGTATCCTCAGATTGTTACAGAGGATGAGGAGGAGAAGCGTCTTATTGGTCAGGAACTTACGGAAACGATGGGAATGGAGTATTTGATTCGAGGATTTCAAAATTATGACATGGATGATCTGTGGTGTGAGCTTTATAGCTGGTATAAACGTCTCCCGAAATGGCAGGAGAAGATTGAACGTTTTTTGCAGGCAGGATATTATAAGAAACCCTCAGACAATCTTACAAAGGCAGTGGCAGAAAAACTCTATGGGGCAGATTTTGAGAAGAGCATTACTCGTATGGAGCGGTTCTGCGTTTGTGCGTTCGCCCATTTTCTGACCTATGGACTGGGACTCAGAGAGCGGCAGGAGTATGATTTTCAGGCGTTGGATTTGGGAAATGTCTGTCATCTGGCGCTGGAACGTTTCGGAAGTAAGGTGGAGCAAAGCGGGAATGACTGGATAACGCTGCCGGAACATTTGCAGAGCCAGTATGTTGAGGAAAGTGTGGAGGAAGCGATCACAGATTATGGTAATTCGGTTCTTTATAGTTCTGCGCGCAATGAATATATGATTGTCCGCATGAAGCGTATCCTTACGCGTACGGTGTGGGCGCTCACGAAACAGTTGGCGGCAGGGGATTTTAAGCCGTCTTTGTATGAACTTCGTTTTGGAAATGGTAAAATTGACCGAGTCGATACCTGTGAGGATGGCGATAAAGTCTATGTGAAAGTCATTGATTATAAGACCGGAAGTAAGGCTTTTGATGTATCTGCGTTATATCATGGACTGCAATTGCAGCTTATGGTGTATATGGATGCGGCGGTAAAAGATCAGGAGAAACGCTGCTCTGATAAGGAAATTGTTCCGGCGGGAGTGTTTTATTACCGGATCAACGATCCACTGGTGGAAAAACAGCCGGAAGAACAAGTAGAGGAAGCGGTGTTGAAAGAATTGAAACCTGATGGAATTATTCATTTAAAAGATGAAGTGCTGAACCATCTGGATCATTGTATGAGCGGAGAATCGTCGGTTATCCCTGTGAAATACAATAAAGACGGAAGTCTGTCTAAAACTTCAAGGGTAATATCTTCGGAGGCTTTCGAGACGATGATGGATTACGCCGTTAGAAAGATAGAAAAGACCAGAGAGCAAATTCTTGACGGCGAGATAGATGTGAACCCGTATCGGAGAGGACAAGAAAGTGGCTGTGATTATTGTAGTTTCCGTCATGTGTGTGGATTTGACACAAAGATTTCGGGATACCGCTACAGAGATATTAGAAAGATGAGTATGGAAGAAGCCGTTCAGGCTATGCAGGCAGAGGAGAAAGGAGAGCAGTCATGAGTGTATCGTGGACAACGGAACAACAGAGAGTGATCGATCTTCGTAATCGCAATATTCTTGTCTCTGCGGCGGCAGGTTCTGGCAAGACGGCGGTTCTAGTGGAGCGTATTATCACAATGCTTACAAAGGGTGAGCCGCTTATGGATGTGGACCGTCTGCTTATTGTGACATTTACGGAAGCGGCAGCGGCAGAGATGAAGGAGCGTATTCGCACCGCTATCGAAAAGGCGCTTTCTGAGGATCCGGATAATGAGCATTTGAAACAGCAGGCAACCTTAATACATAATGCAAGGATTACAACCATCCACAGCTTCTGCCTGTCAGTCATCAAGGATCATTTTCATGCCATCTCGTTAGATCCCGGTTTTCGAATCGGCGAAGAGGGAGAGTTAAAACTTTTGAGACACGATGTTCTAAAGGAAGTGCTGGAAGAGCATTATTTTGAGGGAAGGCAGGAATTTCTTGATTTTGTCTCAGCATATGGGACGGGAAAGAGCGATAAGAAAATTGAAGATTTGATCTTGAAAATTTACGAATATTCCAGAAGCTACCCCGATGCAGACAGATGGCTTTCTTCCTGTGTGCAGGCATATCATACGGAAACGTTGGAAGATTTGGAAGAGAGTGCCTATACGAAACTGATAATAGAAAATGTAAGGCAATATCTACAGGATGGAGCTTCCCTGCTCCGACAGGGGATTGCTGTTTGTCAGGAGGCGGATGGTCCTGCGGTTTATGAAAGTGTACTTTTAAAAGATGCAGAGGTTATGGAAACTTTGCAGTCCGAGAATACATACAGCGGTTTATTCAGGAAAATGACGGATGTTAAGTGGGCGCGTCTTCCGGTGAATAAAGATAAGACGGTGTCAGAGGAAAAGATTGTTCAAGTGAAAGCGATCAGAGACGACGTGAAAGGGCTGGTAAAAGATATGAAAAACCAGTATTTCTATGATACGCCGGAAGGAATACTGGAAGATATTAAGAGATGCAGACCTATGGCGGCGGAGCTTACGAATCTGGTACGTGTCTTTGCCGCTCGATTTGAGGAGAAAAAACGAGGAAAAAATGTCATTGACTTTTCAGATATGGAGCAGTATGCACTTCGGATTCTGACGGAACAAGAAGACGGAGAGTTTGTTTCTTCGGCTGTTGCCAGAGAATATCAGGAACAGTTTGCGGAGATTATGATTGACGAGTATCAGGACAGTAATCTTATTCAAGAGACGATATTGACCAGTATTTCTACAGTTTCAGAAGGACGGCATAATATTTTCATGGTGGGGGATGTAAAACAGAGTATCTATCGGTTCCGTCTGTCCAGACCGGAACTTTTTATGGAGAAATTTGACACTTACAGCATCGAAGATTCTGTTACTCAGCGTATTGATCTTCACAAGAATTTCCGCAGCAGGGCGGAGGTTTTAGACAGTGTAAACTATATCTTCCGCCAGATTATGACAAGAAGTCTTGGGGGAATAACCTATGATGATGAGGCGGCGCTCTATGTGGGAGCATCTTATAAAGAAGGCTCGAATCATGAGACGGAAGTGCTTGTAATCGACAATGATATGGATGACTTTATACCGGAAAGTGGAGGGGCTGAAAAACCTACGGAGAGAGAGCTGGAAGCAAGGGCGATCGCAGGACGTATTAAAGAACTCAGACAGTCTGCCCGGGTGACAGATAAGAAGACGGGTGAGCTTCGTCCGGTGAAATATTCTGATGTTGTAATTTTGACGAGAAGTATCAAAGGGTTCGCAGACGTGTTTACAGAGGTATTGAATGCCGAAGGGATTCCTGCATATGCAGGTACGCGAGAGGGGTACTTCTTGACGCAGGAGATTGGAATCCTTTTGAATTATTTGAGGATTCTGGATAACCGCAGACAAGATATTCCGCTGGCGGCAGTTCTTCGCTCTGCCATGGGAGATTTAAACGAGACAGAGCTTGCAGTTATTAGAAGCGCGTTTAAAGACCGGCCTTTTTATGAGGCTGTGGAGAGTTATCGTGCTGAAGGAGAGGATGAACGGATACGAAAGAAACTCGAAACATGTCTGAGAACGCTGGATGACTTGAAAGAAATCGTGCCGTATACACCTATACATGAATTGTTATTTCGGATACTGAAAGATACGGGATACGGGGATTATGTGTCTATGCTTCCGGGAGGTTTGCAGAGGAAGGCCAACATTGAGATGTTATCAGAAAAGGCACGTGCATTTGAGGCGACCAGTTATAAGGGATTGTTTCATTTTATCCGTTACATTGAAGAATTGCAGAAATATAATGTAGATTATGGAGAAGCAAATGTAGAAGATGAGCAGTCTGATACAGTGCGTGTCATGACCATCCACAAAAGTAAAGGTTTGGAGTTTCCGATTGTATTTGTGGCCGGTACAGGAAAGCGGTTCAATATGCAGGATGTCAGAAGCAGTGTGGTTTTACATTCGAGACTGGGAATAGGTATGGACGCAGTGAATCTGGAAATGCGGATGAAAAGCCCGACACTTGTTAAGAAAGCGATACAAAAAGAAGAAGCACTAGACAGTCTGGGAGAGGAATTGCGGGTGCTTTATGTAGCCTATACCCGCGCGAAAGAGAAGCTGATTATCACTGGAACTATCTCAGAGCCGGAGAAAGTATTGGCATCTTACGATATTATCCGCAGCCAGCAAGACAGAGCGCTTTCTTTTCTGCGGCTTAGTAAAGCGGCGACGTACTGGGATTTCGTTCTTCCTGCACTTGCAAGACTTACGGAGGAGATTCCGATTAAAATCCAGGTGCTTGGCGTGGAGGACATTGTATATAGAGAAGTAAAGGAAGAAATTAAAAGCCGGATGACAAAGACAATGCTTCAAAACTGGGATGCAGATAAGACCTACGAGCCACAGGTAAAAGAGTTACTAAAGGAACAGTTTGCATATACGTATCCTTACGGTGAAAGCAGAAACCGGAAACTGAAGTTTACGGTATCAGAACTAAAAAAACGTATATATATGGAAGAAAGTCTGAAAGAGGAAGTTTTGGAAGATGGAGAATTTGTCTATGAGGAGCCGGAAGTCGTACCGCTTTTGCCTAAGTTTTTGCAGGAAAAGGAGGAGCTGAAAGGAGCGGCAAGAGGTACGGCATATCATCGGGTGTTAGAGCTTCTGGATTTTGCGGCAGATGAGAGAGAGTTAGAACGGGAAATCTTAAGCTTCTGTGAGGAAGGAAGGCTTACTAAGGAGATGGCGGCTTGTATCAAGATCAAAGATCTGGAACGCTTTTTTGAAAGTTCTTGTGCGAGACGTATGCAGGAAAGTGCCCGGGCAGGCGGGCTTACTAAGGAGCAGCCCTTTGTTCTTGGTATTCCGGCGAAAGATGTGTACCCCGATGATACATCTGAAGAAATTGTACTGGTGCAGGGTATTATCGATGTTTGCTTTGAAGAAGAGGACGGACTGGTGGTGCTGGACTATAAGACGGATCAAGTATTTTCGGAAGATGTATTGGTGGAAAAATATCATGGGCAACTGGACTATTATGCAAGAGCGCTGGAACAATTAACAAGGAAAAAAGTAAAAGAAAAAATCATCTATTCCTTTGCAATGGGGAAAGAGATTATACTGCCATAAAAAACGGGTATCACGAGGCAATGGAAGACTTGTGATACCTGTTTTTTGTTTATTAGAATCGACAGAATGCGGTTTCTTTGGCATTTTTATGAACTTGAAGGATGACTGCTTCGTCATGATATAAATCCCATAAGAGATTGAATTCTTTTGTAATATCAGTACAACTAACCGTCCGGTTATCTGTATTAATGCTGGCTTTTATACCAGTATCTAAAAACTGCAATAGTGGATATTCATTGAGACTGGAAACGGCTTTTGTTTGAAGGTTGCTGGTTGGGCACATTTCAATTCCCAGAGCTTTAGAAGCGATTTCCTGCATTAAATCCTTGTTTTGTATGAGCGCCAGCCCATGTCCGATTCTGGACGCGCCAAATTCTAACGCGTATTTTATATTCTCGACATTTCCCGTTTCGCCAGAATGAATGGTAAAAGGAATTTTCCGGTGTGAAACTTCCTGGAAAAATTCACAGAATTCTGAGTTCGGATAGTGAGACTCGTCTCCGGCGAGGTCAATAGCGCATACGCCTTTGTTAAGAAATTTTTCAGCGGCATTTAATAGCTCCATGTTCGTTTCGTAAGGGAAATGGCGCATTGCACAAGTGATTACCTGATATGAAATTCCTGTTTTTTGCCGGCCTTTTTCTAATCCCTTTAATACACTTTCGATGACCTGGGAACAAGTGATTCCATCGTGCACAGAAAGCATAGGAGCAAATCGGACTTCTATATATTGCACATTGTCAGAAGGAAGCTGCTCTATAAAAGCGTATGATGAATTTTCTAAATGTTCGGAGGTTTGCAGGCACTGTACCGGAATATCAAATTTTTTTAAATAATCGGTGAGAGAATGACAGTCACGCCCTACACTGACTTCGTTTGTATGGATGGTACGTCCGAGATGTTTTTCCATAATCTGAATAGGAAGTGAACCATCCAGATGGCAGTGCAAATCAATTTTGGGAAGCTCTTTGAAATTTAACATAATATCCTCTTTTCTTTCTTTCTATTATAAACGATGAAAAGAAAAAATACAATATAATACTTGTTGACAAATCATATTATACAACATATAATATAATCATGAAAACAATATTAGATGGGCATTTAATATTTTCATATTACATAGCAAAGGAGTGAAATGAATGGTATTTAACACCGGAGCCACCCTTCTGGATGCAATTGTACTGGCGGTTGTGATACAGGAAAAAGAAGGAACTTATGGGTATAAGATTACTCAGGATGTTCGAAAGGCAATTGACGTATCAGAATCTACGCTATATCCGGTTTTGAGACGGCTTCAGAAAGATGAATGTCTGGAAGCATACGATCGGCAGTTTGATGGCAGGAACAGGCGTTACTATAAAGTGACAGAAAAAGGTGTGACACAGTTGAATTTATATCGTGCAGAATGGAAAAGTTATTCAAAGAAGATTACAAATATGTTTGAAGGAGGTGTGACTGCATGAATCGCATACAGTTTATGACACAGTTAGCGGCCTTATTGCAGGACCTGCCAGTAGAAGAACGAAGAGAAGCGATGAAGTATTATAATGATTACTTTGATGATGCCGGAGCAGAAAACGAGCAGAAGGTGATTGCCGAGTTGGAAAGTCCCGAGAAGGTAGCAGAGAATCTGAAGGCTGATCTGAATGGAACGACGGCAGATAACAGTGAATTTACAGAAACCGGATATAGCAGGATGGAATCTGACAAAAGAGAAGTGCCGGATGAAAAGGGCTATGCGTATCAGGGGCAGCCACAGGAAAAAACGTCAAACAGGACTCTGAAAATTATTTTGATATGCGCAATTATTCTTATAGCTGCGCCAATCGTTCTTCCATTGTTTTTGGGGCTTCTAGCGACCGCATTTGCTGTACTTGTTTCAGTGGCAGCGGCTGCCGTTTCGTTAGTAATCTGTGGAATCGTTCTGATAGTAAAAGGAATAATTTTACTGATACCACATTTGGCAGTGGGGCTTTGCCTTCTGGGAACCGGTTTGATATTGACAGCAGTTGGTGCGATTGGTATAGTGGCAACTTTGAAATTTTGTATATTTATATTTCCGAAACTTTATCATGGGATTGTGGCAATCTGCCGCAAACTATTTGAAAGAAAGGCAGTGATCTAAACAATGAAAAAGAAATGGAAGATTTTTTGGGTTGTATGCGGCGTAATGGCAGCAGTTGGAATAGTGTGCTGTGCAGCATCCTTAGCACTTGGCGTAACAGTAGAGGCAGTGGCAGAACAGTTTCCGAATAATAGTATCATCGGCTGGGGATTTGATCATGATTATAGACGTTATGATTATAGAGATTATGATGATGACTACGATGATGATGCCGATGATGATGCCGATTACGATGACTATGATTACTATGATCATGATTACTATGACCATGATTACGATGATCATAATTACGGCAGTCATAATTACGGTAGTCATAATTATGGCAGGAGAAATCAAACGGCATCCCGAAATCGGGAATGTATCGTGGGGAATTTTAGGGAACGTTATTCCAGTGTTCGTGATATTGATATAGAAGTGGGAGCAGGAAAGATTGAAGTTCTGCCTTATGACGGAGGCGATATTGAAGTCGAGACGTCTGGCATTGATAAGAAGCTAAAACTATATTCTTATATGGAAGAAGACACATTAAAACTGGAAAGTTATGGGAAGATTCTGGGAACGAATGGGATGTCTGTTGGAACCATTTATCTTCGTGTTCCGAAGGAGCTGACATTAAATGAGGTGTCCATGAATGTTGGGCTCGGAGAGTTGAAGGTGGAATCTGTCAATGCGCGGGAATTGTCCATAGAGGTTGGAGCCGGGAGTGCGGGAGTGAACCGATTCCAGGCAGCGAAAGCAGATATAAGCTGTGGAGCCGGTGAAGTATCAGTAACAGGCAATGTAGATGAAGAACTTGGTATTGAAAATGGTATTGGAAGAGTTATCTGCAATGTGAGTGGAAACAAGGATGACTATAGCTATGATTTGGAGGGAGCTTTGGGGAACATTAAGATAGACGGTGGTGAATATTCCGGAATTGGTGTTTCTGAGTACAAAGAAGGAAACGGCAGCAAACAAATGGACATTGAGTGCGGACTTGGTGAAATTGTTGTGAATTTTACACATTCATAAAGGTAAGAGGTTCGGAGTCCTCTTTGAAGCGAGAGCGTATACGAAAAGTGTACGCTCTCGTTTTGAGTCTCTGATTATACATGCTGCATCGAAGTAGGGGTGTATAGAATTTCTATGTCTGTCAATACTTATAGAAAATGAAAGGAGTATAGAAATGGCAGCGAAGAAAAAGAAACCGATTAAATTAGAAGAACTTACAAGAGAAGAAAAGATGAAATACGAGATTGCAGAGGAACTGGGACTTTTGGACAAAGTGATGACAGATGGGTGGAAATCTCTGTCGTCGAAAGAGACTGGGCGTATCGGCGGTCTGTTGGCAAGGAAAAAACGAGAAAAGGCTGAATAGTTACAGTAATGTTAATTACTATGAACAATTAATGACAAAGGTTGAACAGGCAGAATCCTTTTGCTATAATCAAAAAATTGATAAAGGTGTAGCGGGTGGAGATATGAGCGGTAAGATAAATGTTCTTGGTATTTATATAGATAACTACACAGCGAAGGAAGCCATGAAGAGAGCAATGGAGTATATGGAGTCAGATCCGGTGAATATCATTGATTTGGTGACGGTAAATGACGTGATGGATATGGAGGAAGCGCCGGGACTCAAGGAGGAGATTTCGGAATTCGATCTGGTGCTTGCGGGCGACAGAACGATTCTGGAAGCGGCAGATATTGACGAGAGGAAATATTTGCAGGAGACGGAACGCTCGCTTTTTCTAAAGATGTTTTTACGGTATCTCCACAAGAATCATAAACGGGTGTATCTTCTGGTGGAAACAGAGGAAGAGGGACAAATTCTTTATGATTATCTGGAGAGATATTATGGAGGTATTCAGATCAGCGGGATGGCGAAGGTGTCTGCCGGAAACCGGGCGGATGATATGCTTGTGAATGCGATCAACGGCGCAGAGATAGACTGTGTGATATCTGTGTTGTCTTCGCCGCTTCAGGAAGATTTTGCAGTAAGAAACAGAAACCTTTTGAATACGCGGATTCTGCTGGGCCTTGGGAAAGAGCTGCTTCCGGTATTTGACCGGGGAGCGGGTACAGAGAAGATGACTCGCTTTCTATTAAAACGTATTTTTAAGAAAGAGATGAAAAAGAGGAAAAAAGAAAAATAAGAAAAATATAAGAAATTATTTTTTGGTTACTATGTATACCGTTTTTTTATAGAATTTCAGAGCGAAAATTGAGGAAATCAACAAAAAAATGTGGATTTCCTCTTTCTTTTTTTGTAAATATGTATTAATATAAATTTTAGCATTATGCTTTTTTACGAATATGATGTTATTTTGTTGTGAAAAATGTATATTGAAATGAGTGGAGGAGACATATATGATATCTAATCAGATACTTCAAAACACAATTGAAGGATTGAAGGGCATTACAAGAATTGACTTCTGTGTGTTAGACACTGATGGTAAACTTCTCGCCAGTACATTTTCTGAACAGGGGAGTTATGAAGAAGAGGTTGTATCCTTTGTGGAATCTCCGGCAGATAGTCAGGTTGTAAAAGGATATCAGTTTTTTAAGATTTTTGACGAACATCATTTGGAGTATATACTTCTTGCGAATGGAGGCGGGGAAGATGTGTATATGTTAGGCAAGATTGCGGCTTTTCAGATACAGAATCTTCTTGTTGCATACAAAGAACGGTTTGACAAAGATAACTTTATTAAGAATCTTCTGCTTGATAATCTGCTTCTGGTGGATATTTATAATCGTGCCAAAAAATTACATATTGACACAGAGATCAGACGTGTTATCTTTATTATTGAGACGAAACAAGAGAAGGACAACAGCGCCCTTGATAATGTCCGGACGCTTCTGGGCGGAAAGGCCGGAGACTTTGTGACAGCGGTGGATGAAAAGAATATTATCGTTGTCAAAGCATTGGAAATCAGTGACGGTCATGCAGAATTGCATAAAATGGCCCAGAATTTCTATGATTTGTTGAAGAATGACGGAGAAGAGGACATTTTGATCGCTTATGGAACGGTGGTTAACGACATCAAGGAAGTGTCTAAATCTTACAAAGAGGCAAAACTTGCTCTTGATGTAGGAAAGATTTTCTTTGCGGAAAGGAATATTATTGCGTACAGCGCCCTTGGCATCGGACGTCTCATCTATCAGCTTCCGATCCCGCTTTGCAAGATGTTTATCCGAGAGATTTTTGAGGGGAAGTCACCGGATGATTTTGACGAGGAGACGTTGACAACGATCAACAAATTCTTTGAGAATAATCTGAATGTTTCAGAGACTTCCAGACAACTTTATATTCACCGTAATACATTGGTATACCGTTTGGATAAACTTCAGAAAAGTACAGGACTTGACCTTCGTGTATTTGAAGACGCCATTACATTTAAAATTGCGCTTATGGTTGTAAAATATATGAAATACATGGAGTCGTTGGAGTATTAATAATTAGGAGGAGCATATGATTGAATTAAAAGAAGTAAGGAAAGAGTATTCGAAAGGGATAGCGGCCCTGAATGGTATCAATCTCAAGATTGAACAGGGCGAATTTGTATTTATTGTAGGAGACAGTGGTTCGGGCAAATCCACACTGATTCGTCTGATCATGAAAGAACTTGATCCGACTTCCGGTTCTATTGTGGTGAATGGAGTAAACCTGAATCGTATGAAACATAGAAAGATTCCGATGTATCGTAGAAATCTGGGTGTTGTATTTCAGGATTTCCGTCTGTTAAAAGACAGAAATATATACGAAAATATTGCTTTTGCTCAGAGAGTTACAGAGATTCCAAACAGAATTATCAAGAAGAAAGTACCGGCTGCATTATCATTAGTTGGTCTGGCACAGAAATATAAAGCGTTTCCAAAGGAGTTGTCGGGTGGTGAGCAGCAGAGAGTTGCCATTGCGAGGGCGATTGTCAACGAGCCGTCTATTCTTTTGGCAGATGAGCCTACCGGTAACCTTGATCCTACTAATTCATGGGAGATCATGAAGCTTCTGGAGGAGGCGAACGATAGAGGTACGACTGTACTTGTTGTAACGCATAACCAGGAGATTGTAAACGAAATGAAAAAGCGTGTAATAACAATGAAAAAGGGAGTTATTGTCAGCGACGAGAAAAAAGGTGGGTATAGTAATGAGAATTAGTACATTTGGATATTCGATGAAACAAGGGGCAAAGAACATAGGAAGAAACAAGATGTTTTCGATTGCATCGATTGCTACGATGGCTGCATGTATCTTTTTGTTTGGATTATTCTATTCGATTGTAGTTAACTTTAATTATATTATAGAAAAAGCTGAGGAAGGTGTAGCTATTACGGTATTCTTCAACGAAGATACAACAGATGAAAGAAAACAGGAAATAGGCAAGGAACTGGAAGATACAGATGGAGTCCTAAGTGTAAACTATGTGAGTGCAGAACAGGCATGGGAAGGCTTCAAGGATAATTACTTTAAAGAGTCCAAAGATGCGGCAGAGGGATTTAAGAATGATAACCCGCTTGCCAACTCTGATAACTATGAAGTTTATATGACTGATGTAGAGAAGCAGAAAGATGTAGTAGCTTATGCGGAGAGTCTTGAAGGAGTGCGCGACGTCAACAAATCTGACCTTGTGGCTAAGACCCTTGCAAGCGTAAACAGACTGGTAGGATATATTTCCGTAGCAATCATCGTTATTTTGCTGGCGGTTTCTATTTTCCTTATCAGCAATACAGTTACGATGGGTATTACCGTCAGACGTGAAGAGATTGCGATTATGAAATACATTGGGGCGAAAGACGGATTTGTTCGTGCGCCATTTGTATTTGAGGGACTTCTTATCGGTGTTGTGGGAGCGATTATTCCGCTTGTGATGTTGTATTTTATGTATGATAAGGCAGTCATTTATATTATGACAAGATACAGTCTTTTGAATAACATTATTGATTTTCTTCCGGTGTTTGATGTGTATAAGACACTTCTCCCGGTGGGAATTGCCTTGGGAGTAGGCATTGGTTTCATGGGAAGTTTCTTTACAATCCGAAAGCATCTGAGAGTATAGGGAGAACTCAGAACATTATGTGGGGATAATTAATAAAGCATTATAGGGGGTAAGCGAAGTGCGAAAGAACAGAATGATAAGTTTTGTGCTTGTGTTAGTGATGTGTATGTGCATGACGACACAGGTAGAAGCTTCTAAAATCAGCGATGCCAAAGAGAAAGCAAAACGGCTGGAGAACGAGAAAAAAGAGGCGGAAGCTGAGAAAGCATCTCTTGCGAAAGAGCTTAACAACATTCTTGCTGATGTAGAAGAGATGGAAGAGAAGATTAATAAAAAAGAAGAAGAGATCACTCTAAAAGAAGAAGAACTGATTAATGTCAAGATTGACGAAAATAATCAGTATGAAGATATGAAGAAACGTATCAAGTATATGTATGAGAACGGCAATGCTCAGTTTATTGAGATTTTGCTGGAATCCAAAACCCTTAGTGATTTTCTGAATAATGCGGAGTATATTTCTACAATTTCTGAATATGATAGAGATATGCTTGTGAAGTTCCAGAATGTTGTAAAGACTGTAGAAGAGCAGGAGAAAGTCCTGCAGGCAGAATACAAAGAAATGGAACAGATGCAGGATGAATTGATTGCGAAGCAGGAATCAGTGAAACAGATGATTGCAAGTAAGAATGCTGAGATCAGCGATCTGAAAGCAGAAATCGGTGACAATGCGAAGAAGCTGGCGGCTCTTGAAAAAGCGGCGGCAGAAGCGGCAAGAAAGAAAGCAGAAGCGGCGGCAGCAGCGGCGGCGGCATCTTCCGGGAATAGCGGAGCGGGAGCGGCTGTTGTGTCCGGGAACGGTACATTTACACACCCATGTCCGGGGCTGACTCGTATTTCCAGTACCTTTGGATGGAGAGCACAGCCATTGCCGGGAGCAAGTACGAATCATAAAGGTATGGATATGGCGGCGCCTACGGGCACTCCAATCTATGCGGCGGCAAGCGGAACCGTAGTATCGGCAGGTTATAGCGGAAATGCGGGAAATATGCTTGTCATTAATCATGGCGGCGGACTTCAGACGATTTATATGCATTGTCATAAACTCTATGTGAGTGCGGGACAGAAAGTGAGCAAAGGACAGAATGTTGGGGCAGTAGGAACAACCGGAAATTCAACAGGGCCGCACCTTCATTTTCAGGTGATGTCTAATGGAACACCGGTAAATCCGCAGAATTATTTATAAGATAGGACTTGAAATTGTGAAAAAGAAAAAAGGATTTATACAAGGGGCGCTGGTTGGCGCCCTTGTAGTATTTAGTGTTATGGGGCTTGTCTCCTGTGGCATTGTGGGAGCAAACAGGAATATTGTATCATCGGAAGCAGAACGGAAATTGTCCGGACTCAGACAGATTATTGATGAGACTTATCTGGGAGAGGTAGAGGACGACAAACTTACGGAAGGTCTTTATAAGGGATATATGGAGGCATTAGGAGATCCTTATTCCGAATATTATAATGAGGAAGAGACGAAAGAACTGACAGAAAGTATCAGTGGAGAATTTAGCGGAGTTGGCGCCCTTTTGAGCCAGAATCGGGATACGGGACTGATAACTATTACAAAGGTATATGAAGATTCTCCAGCTATGGAAGCAGGACTGAGGGACGGCGATATTCTTTACAAAGTAGATGGTAAAGATATTTCCGGTCAGGCTCTGGATGATGTCGTATCTTGTATTCGAGGTGAAAAAGGAACAAAAGTAGAGTTTACGGTGATCAGAGGTATTGAGGCTGAGGAAGTCACAGTAACCGCAGTGAGAGATATTGTGGAAGAGCAGACGATTGCATACGAAATGCGTGAGGCAAAGATTGGTTATCTTGCCATTGCCGCCTTTGATACAGTTACTGCGAAACAGTATGAAGAAGCGCTTAGAGATCTGATTAATCAGGGCATGGAAGGGCTCGTGATAGACATCCGCAATAATCCGGGAGGCGATCTTGACGCAGTGTGCCAGATGTTGGATTTGATTCTGCCGGAAGGTCTGATAGTTTATACAGAAGATAAGGATGGAAAAAAGAAAGAGTATAAGTCAGATAAAGAGGATATTCTGGATATTCCAATGGCTGTTCTTGTCAATGGAAACAGCGCCAGTGCGTCTGAAATATTTGCGGGAGCAATCCAAGACTACGGGGAAGGTGTGATTGTAGGGACTCAGACATACGGAAAAGGTGTAGTACAAAGTATCTTTATGCTCAAGGACGGAAGCAGCGTGAAACTTACTGTGTCAGAATATTTTACATCGAAAGGAAAAACGATCAACGGGAAAGGCATCACGCCGGATGTAAAGGTAGAGTATAAATATGATGAAAAAAATCCAACTGCGGATAATCAGTTAGAGAAAGCGTTGGAAGTGTTGGAAAAAGAGATGTGATTTTTTGAAAGGGAATGCCTTTTTTGGCATTCCCTTTTAACCTGCCTTATGATAAAATAAAAACAGTATGGATTCGGAAAGGATTGTAAAAATGACAATTTTAATTAAACATGGACATGTGGTAGATCCGCATACAAAAAAAGATGGAATTTATGATGTTCTGATTGAAAATGACAGAATCCGGTCGGTTGAAGAACATCTGGAAATGCAGGCTGATGAAGTAATTGACGCAAAAGGCTGCTATGTCTTGCCGGGCCTTATTGATCTTCATGTACATTTGAGAGATCCGGGACTGGAGTACAAAGAGACGCTTGAAAGCGGCGGCAAAGCGGCGGCAAAAGGCGGTGTTACAACTGTTTGTGCAATGCCGAATACAAAGCCGGTGATTGACAATAAAGAAAAGGTGGCAGAGGTTCACAGGAGAGCGGGCGAGGAGTCACCTGTCCATGTGATACAGATTGGAGCCGTAACGGCAGGACAGGAAGGAAAAGAACTGGCAGATATAAAAGGAATGGCAGAGGCAGGATGTCATGCCATCAGCGAAGACGGAAAATCAGTAATGGACGCATCGCTTTACCGGAAAGGAATGAAAGCTGCGAAGGAGGCGGGAATCAGCGTATTTGCCCACTGCGAGGATATTACTATGGTGGAAGGAGGCGTGATGAACGCTGACGACAACGCAGTGCGTCTTGGTCTGAAAGGAATTACCAATTCTGTGGAGGATGTTATTGTGGCAAGAGATATTCTGCTGGCAAAGGAGACCGGAGTAAGGCTGCACTTATGTCACTGCTCTACTGCAGACAGTGTAAAGATGGTGAAACTTGCAAAGGAAGCGGGACTTCCTGTGACTGGAGAGGTTTGTCCCCATCATTTTATTTTGACAGCCGATGATATAAAGGAAGACGACGGAAACTATAAGATGAATCCCCCGCTTCGGGCAAAAGAGGATGTTGAAGCCTTAAGACAGGGATTAAAGGATGGCGTTATGGATGTGATTTCTACCGACCATGCGCCACATTCTGCGGAGGAAAAGAATAAATCTATGGCCAAGGCAGCATTTGGGATTGTAGGATTGGAGACTTCTGCAGCATTGACTTACACAGCGCTTGTAAAACCGGGAATTTTAAGTATGATGGATATGGTTGAGAAGATGAGCTGTCATCCGGCGCAAATACTTGGTTTATCCGAGAAAGGCGCTGTGTCCGAGGGGATGATTGCAGATCTTATGATTTTCGATCCGGGGAAGAAGTATCAGATTGATAAAAATACATTTGTGTCAAAGGGAAAGAATACGCCATTCCATGGTTACGAAGTATACGGTGAGGTGAAGTATACACTGGTGGACGGAAAAGTAGTATACAGGAGGTAAAAGAAGATGATTAATAAATTAGTTGCAAATATTCAGAAGACAGGAGCGCCGATTGTAGTAGGCTTGGATCCAATGTTAAATTATATTCCAAAGAAAGTACAGGAGAGAGCGTTTGCTGAGTACGGAGAGACGTTAGAAGGAGCGGCAGAAGCAATCTGGCAGTTCAATAAAGAGATTGTAGATAAAACTTATGATCTGATTCCGGCGGTAAAACCACAGATCGCTATGTATGAGCAGTTTGGACTTCCAGGACTTGCTGCATTCAAAAAGACTGTAGATTACTGTAAAGAAAAAGGTCTGGTAGTGATTGGAGATATTAAGCGAGGAGATATTGGCTCCACTTCTGCGGCATACGCTGTAGGACATCTTGGAAAAGTTCAGGTGGGAAGCAAATCCTATGCTCCATTTAATGAAGATTTTGTAACAGTGAATCCATACCTTGGTTCCGATGGAGTGAATCCGTTTTTGGATGTGTGTAAGGAAGAGAAAAAAGGGATGTTTATCTTAGTGAAAACATCCAATCCATCCAGCGGTGAATTTCAGGATCAGCTCATCGGTGACAGACCGCTCTACGAATTAGTAGGCGAGAAAGTAGCGGCATGGGGCGAACAGCATATGGGCGATACATATAGTTATGTGGGCGCAGTTGTAGGAGCTACTTATCCGGAGATGGGGAAAGCCCTTCGTAAAGTAATGCCGAAAGCGTATATTCTCGTTCCGGGATACGGCGCACAGGGTGGACAAGGGAAAGATTTGGTACATTTCTTTAATGAAGACGGACTGGGTGCGATCATCAATTCCTCTCGTGGAATTATTGCGGCCTACAAGCAGGAGAAATATGCGGACTTTGGAGAAGAAAACTTTGGCGAGGCTTCCAGGGCGGCAGTAGAGGATATGGCCGCAGATGTTAGAAGTGCGTTAGAGAATCGCTAGGATGTATGAAAACTTTGAGCAGTGATGCTGCATTTCACTGTGTAAAATAGAAGGAGAAGATCATGGCAGAAAGAAAGAAAGAACAGGCAGTTGTAATCTCTCAGGAAATGCTTGCGGACGGTATCTTCAGTATGTGGATTCGTACAGAAGTTTCGAAAAGCGCCAGACCAGGGCAGTTTATATCAATGTATACGAATGATGGAAGTAAATTACTTCCACGCCCCATTAGTATCTGTGAGATAGATAAAGAGCACGAGGCTCTTCGAGTAGTTTACCGCGTGACCGGGGAAAACACAGGTACCGAGCAGTTTTCTAAGTTGAAAGAGGGAGATAGCATTTCCCTGATCGGACCTCTGGGCAATGGATTCCCATATGAGAAAGCGGAAGGAAAGCGTGTATTTCTTATGGGTGGCGGTATTGGAGTGCCTCCAATCTTGGAACTTGCAAAACAAATGGATTGTGAGCAAAAACAGATTGTTGTGGGTTATAGAGATTCTCAGACGTTCTTAAAGGAGCAGTTTGAGGAGAACGGAGAAGTGTACATTTCCACAGAGGACGGCAGCGTCGGAACAAAAGGAAATGTAATGAATGCTATTGAGGAGCAGAACCTGGAGGCAGATATGATTTTTGCCTGTGGTCCGACGCCTATGCTTCGTGCAATCAAAACATATGCTGAGGAACGTCATATCGAGTGCTATATTTCTTTGGAAGAAAGAATGGCATGCGGTATCGGCGCATGTCTCGCCTGTGTGTGTAAGAGCAGGGAAAAGGATGCCCACAGCAATGTAAATAATAAACGAATCTGCAAAGACGGGCCGGTATTCTTAGCGACGGAGGTGGAAATCTAATGAGCAGTAAATCCGTAGATATGAGAGTAAATATAGCAGGTGTAGAATGGAAGAATCCGGTGACAGTAGCTTCCGGTACCTTTGGCTCAGGAGAAGAGTTTTCGGAATTTGTCGATTTGAGCCGGCTTGGAGCAGTGACGACAAAAGGAGTAGCAAATGTTCCTTGGTCCGGTAATCCAACGCCGCGAGTAGCAGAAGTGTATGGCGGTATGATGAACGCCATCGGACTTCAGAATCCGGGAATTGAATTGTTTTGCCAGCGGGATATTCCGTTTTTAAAAAAACAGGATACAAAGATTATCGTCAATGTGTGCGGACACGCACCGGAAGAATATCTGGCAGTAGTAGAACGTCTGGCAGATGAGCCGATTGATATGATGGAAATTAATATTTCCTGTCCGAACGTAAATGCCGGATTTCTGGCATTTGGTCAGGACGCCCGTCATGTAGAAGAATTGACCGGGCAGATTAAAAAGCTTGCCAGACAGCCGGTGATTATGAAACTGACGCCAAATGTGACAGATATTACGGAGATAGCAAAAGCGGCGGAAGCCGGAGGCGCAGACGCTGTATCATTAATTAATACACTTACAGGTATGAAGATTGATATTAACCGTAGGATGTTTGCATTGGCAAATAAGACCGGAGGTGTGTCCGGTCCAATCGTAAAACCTGTGGCGGTCCGTATGGTATACCAGACGGCGCAGGCTGTTAATATTCCGATTATCGGTATGGGTGGAATCTCTTGCGCAGAGGACGCTATTGAGTTCTTGCTGGCAGGAGCGAGCGCAGTATCTGTAGGAACGGCAAATTTCCATAATCCGGCGGTAACAATGGAAGTCATTGACGGGATTGAGAAATATATGCAGACGCATGGATTTGAACATGTGAAAGATATGGTGGGAATTGTAAAATAAAATGATTGGCGGCAAATGGTTAGAGTGGACATGTGAAAATGTCCACTCTATTTGTATTCTTTCCTATATTCCGTAGGCGGCATCCCGACCGTATTACTGAACATCTTGGAAAATGTGAAAGGATCGTGATAGCCGACAGAGGAGGCAATGTCTTTAATTGGAGTATCTGTCGTCTTTAGGAGTTCCTTTGCATGTTCCATGCGGTAACGCATGAGATAGTCTTTGGGGGAAGTATCCATGTTCTGCTTAAATATCTGGAATAAATAGGAGCGAGTGATCCCTACAAAATCAGCAATATCTGTTATGGAAATATTCTTTTCAAAGTTAAAATGTATATACTGCAGTGCATGATCTAAATAAGAGCTGCTTGGATAGTCGTATGACGCTGCGTTCTTCCGGGAATCAGAAGATACGTTGGATTCCGTAAGGAGTGCAAACAACTTATATAAAGCGGCCGCTCTTTTAAGCTCATTCGTTACCGTAAGCTGGTGTGCGTCTAACATTTCATCAATACATGAGGTGAAATGTTCCACTGCTATATTACATTTTCGGACAATGGCTTCATCGGTAAATCCTGCTTTTTGTAAATAACGTTCTGCCTGTGTTCCGACAAAACAGGTGAAAGCATAATGCCATGGATCAGCCTGGTCTGCATAATAATGGGATACAGTGTTAGGCGGCAGAAGGAAGATGTCTCCTGCGCTTAAATGATAGGTTTTATTGTTGATTTCCAGTGTTCCGCAGCCATTGATCACAAAGTGCATATGATATTGCGGACGCATCTTCGGTCCCCAACTGTGCCCTGGCGGGCATTCATGATAACCACAGCGAGTCAGACATAAAGATTCCATCGGCCATTCGGCTAGTTGTAGATAGTGGACACCCTTTTCGTAATGATAGATGTCATTATTCCCGCGAATTCCCATACTCATGATAATTCCTCCGTAAAATAAACAATGTAAATAGCACTTAATATGATTGTATCATAACACTTTTTCAGAATGAATTAGCAATACCTCACAATATAAAAATATACTGTGGGGGGTATATGCAAAAGTAACAAAAAGACATGGAAAAAGGACTTTATGCCATTCAAAATGACATATGGAATATTTATAATAAACCCATCAAAAGAAGAAACAAGGAGGAGAAAGTGTTATGAAATTGAAAAAGATTTTGGCAGCCGTATTAGTTACAGCGATGACATTGTCATTAGCGGCCTGCGGTTCGAAGCAAGGCGAGGATAAGAAATAAAGCGGCTCAGGAAAAGAGGCAAAATTGACCGTTGCTATTTGGGACAGCAACCAGGAGCCTGGATTGAAGGAAATCATGGACGATTTCACAAAGGAAACAGGAATCGGAGTTGATATTCAGGTTACTCCATGGGGAGAATACTGGACAATGCTTGAAGCGGCAACACAGGGCGGTGAAATGCCGGACGTATTCTGGATGCATTCAGACCAGATTGCTACATATGCAGCATACGATGATATTCTCTTAGATTTGACAGACAAGATTGAAAGAAGTGACAAGATCGATCTGGCAAACTACCCAGAAAACCTTGTAAATATTTACCAGAATGAAAAAGGCGCTCAATTAGGCATTCCAAAAGATATTGATACGTGTGCAGTATGGTATAACAAAAAAATGTTTGATGAAGCAGGTATCCCATATCCGACTGCTGACTGGACATGGGAAGACTTTAGAGAGATTGCCAAGAAACTTACAAACAAGGAAAAAGGACAGTACGGTGTAACAATTAAGCCGGGAAGCTATCAGGAATCATGGTACAGTACAATCTATGCTTACGGCGGAGAAGTTATCAGTGAAGATAAGAAAACTTCCGGATTCGACAATCCTAAGACAATCGAAGCAATGCAGTTAATCGAAGGAATTATCAAAGATGGTTCTATGCCGGAATACAGTGTAGTGGCAGAGAACGGAACAGACGCATTAATGGAAGCAGGAACAGTTGCTATGTCATTCCAGGGGTCTTGGATGATTCCGGAGCTTGTAAAGAATGATTTTGTAAAGGAAAACTGTGACATCGCTCCACTTCCGAAGGGACCAAACGGAACAAAATCTATTTCTAATGGACTTGGCTGGACTGCATCTGCAAAGGGTGCTCACACAGAAGAAGCATGGAAGCTGATTGAGTATCTTGGCTCCAAAGAGGCTCAAACAAAACAGGCTGAATTAGGTGTTACAATGGCGGCATATAAAGGCGTATCCGACAACTGGAAGAACGCACAGCCAAACTTTAATATGCAGGCTTACTTAGATATGCTTGAAGATGCTCAGGCATATCCAAGTTCAAAGAATACACAGGTTTGGTATCAGGTATTGATGGAGAGAATGGTAGACGGATTCAGCGGAGCCAAACCGATGGATAAGGTATGTAAAGACTTCGCAGTTGAAATGAACCAGTTCCTTGCAGAAGAGCAGTAAACATAGTTAAACCGGATGAGGGTATCTCGCAAGGGGATACCCTCAAAATCGTAGTAGATAAAGGAGCGTGAAATATGTCTAAGGTAAATAATAAAGAAAAGAAACTCACAAATAGAAGACGTGCAGAATTTGTATGGGGCTGGTTATTCATTTTGCCAACTCTCGTTGGACTGATTATACTGAACATTATTCCGATTTTTCAGACAGTCTGGCAGAGTTTTTATAAGACAGGAGCTTTTGGAAGAGGGTATATATTTGTCGGACTTGATAATTATGAAAGATTGTTTTCGGATGGCGCAGTATGGCAGGCGCTTATTAACACACTCAAATATGCAATTGTAGAAGTACCGATTTCTATTGCAATTGCTTTGATCATCGCAGTAATGCTGAATGCAAAAATGCAAGGACGTTCTGCATATAGAGCGATTTACTTTCTTCCAATGGTAGTTGCTCCGGCGGCTACGTCTATGGTATGGAAATGGTTGTTTAACACAGAATTCGGACTTTTTAATCATGTCTTTAAAAGTATCGGACTAAAACCGGTTGCATGGCTTTCGAATCCAGGTATTGCGATTTATTCACTAGCAGCCGTAGGTATATGGTCTGTCATTGGTTACAATATGGTACTGTTCCTTGCGGGACTGCAAGAGATTCCAAAGGATTACTACGAAGCGGCGCAGATTGACGGAGCCAATGTATTCCAACAGTTTTTTAAGATTACAGTACCACTTATCTCACCGACCATGTTCTTCGTACTTGTGACAAGAGTGATTGGCTCTATGCAGATTTTTGACTCCATCTATATGATGATTGGTACAGGAAGTCCTGCTCTTAAAAAGACACAGTCGCTTGTATATTTATTCTATCGTTATGCATTTGTGGAAAACAATAAAGGTTATGGTTCGGCCATTGTTGTATTACTGCTTGTAGTCATTATGATTATTACGATATTTCAAATGATAGCACAGAAGAAATGGGTACACTATAATTAAGGAGGACTGAGTGAAAATGAAGAGAAATGATAAAATATTGAAAGCAGTAAAGCATATCGTACTGATTCTCGGGGCAATCATGATGCTTGTTCCTTTTGTGTGGATGATACTGACTGCATTTAAGACAAACTCAGAGGCAATGCAGATTAACCCATTTGTAATTTTCCCTTCTGAATGGAGAACGGACGCTTTTGTAAAAGCAATGGAAAAAATGGATTTCATTAAACTGTATATTAATACTTTGACGCTGATTGTACTTCGTATTTTTTGTGCTGTATTTACATCTACGATGGCGGGATACGCATTTGGCCGTCTTCACTTTAAAGGAAGAAATTTCTGTTTTGCACTCGTATTATTTCAGATGATGGTTCCGGGACAGATTTTCATTATCCCGCAGTATTTGATGGTAAGTAAAATTGGATTGCTGAATACGATGTTCTCACTTCTTTTCCCGGGGATTGTAACAGCCTTTGGTACGTTCCTTATGCGTCAAGCTTATATGGGACTTCCGAAAGATCTGGAAGAAACGGCAAGGCTTGATGGATGTAATATTGGGCAGACATTCTTATATGTTATGATGCCGCTTACAAAATCCTCGATGGTAGCGCTTGGTATCTTTACTGCATTATTTGCATACAAGGAATTAATGTGGCCGCTGATTGCTAACACTGAGCAGAGCACAATGCCGCTTGCGGCAGCGCTTGCAAAACTTCAGGGACAATTTGGTTCAAACTTCCCGGAACTTATGGCTGCGTCCATGATTGCCTGCATTCCGATGATTATTTTATATTTAGTATTCCAGAAACAGTTTATTGAGGGTATTGCGACATCAGGAGGAAAACTGTAGAATAAGAAAGTAAGACGGTGAGACAGGAAGGAAAGACGATATGGCAGTTAGATTTAATGAAAAAAGCGGACAATTTCATCTGTATAATGATGACATTAGTTATATTTTTAAGATTTTGAAAAATGGACAGTTAGGAAACTTATATTATGGCAAACGACTTTCGGAAAACCGGGATTATGGCTATCTTGTAGAGGAGAGCAGAAGAGATATGGCGGCATGCCCGACGGAAGAGGACAATTATTTTTCCCTTGAAAGTGCAAGACAGGAGTATCCGACATATGGGAATGGTGATGTACGCTACGGAGCATACGAAATACTATGGGAAAACGGAAGTAATATCACAGAATTTGAGTACAAAGAGCATCGTATCTATGCAGGGAAGAAGAGACTAAACGGTCTTCCGGCTACATATGTGGAGAATGAGAGCGAGGCGGAAACACTTGAAATTACGCTTCAGGATAAAAGAAAAGATGTCAATATCATTTTGACATATACGATTTTCAAAGATTACCCGGTTATTGCGAAGAATGTAAGATTTATCAATTTATGCAGCGAAACGGTGACTCTTCTTAGTGCGCTCAGCGGTTGTGTGGATTTCCCGGACATGGACTATGTGATGGTAGATCTTGCGGGCGGCTGGTCGAGAGAGCGTAACATTAGAGAGCGCAGGCTCGACTATGGTGTTCAGAGTGTACACAGTATGCGTGGCTGCAGCAGTCATCAGTTTAATCCGTTCCTAGCGTTAAAGCATCCGAATACAGATGAATTTAGTGGTGAAGTGTATGGATTCAGTCTTGTTTACAGCGGTAATTTTCTGGCACAGGCAGAAGTAGATAACTATGATGTGACTCGTGTACTTATGGGGATTCATCCGAATGGGTTTTACTGGGAGCTAAAGACGGGAGAAGAGTTCCAGACGCCGGAAGTTGTCATGGCATATTCCGGTTACGGCTTGAATCAGTTGAGCCAGACGTATCATAAGTTGTATCGTACAAGACTGGTAAGAGGTGTGTGGAGGGATAAAGAACGTCCGATTCTGATTAACAACTGGGAAGCCACTTATTTTGATTTTAATGAAGAGAAGATTATGGATATTGCAGATGTGGCGAATGATATCGGTATTGAGCTTTTCGTACTCGATGATGGATGGTTCGGCCGACGTGACGACAGTACAAGTTCCCTTGGAGACTGGTATCCGCATATGGCAAAACTTCCAAAGGGTATTAAAGGTCTGGCAGAGCGGATTAACAGCCTTGGTATGAAATTTGGCATCTGGATTGAGCCGGAAAGTTTCAACAGAGACAGTGATTTATACAGAGCGCACCCGGACTGGGTGCTGGGAGACATTGAGCGTAATATAAGCCAGAGCCGTAATCAACTTCTTCTCGATTTTTCTAAGAAAGAAGTTGTGGATTATATCTACGGACTACTTGAAAAAATTTTTGCTGAAGTAAATGTGTCTTATGTAAAATGGGATATGAACCGCAATATGGCAGAAGTATTCTCAAACGGTAACGACAGGGCATATCAGGGAAAAGTACGGCACAAATACATTTTAGGTGTGTATGATTTGTATGACAGATTGACAACAAGGTTCCCGGAAATATTGTTTGAGTCATGTGCCAGCGGAGGGGCGAGATTTGATCCGGGCATTCTTTATTACGCACCGCAGGGATGGGCGTCAGATAATACGGATGCGGTAGAACGTCTGAAGATTCAGTATGGAACATCGGTGGTATATCCGGTAAGCTGTATCGGAAGTCATGTTTCCGCGGCGCCGAATCATCAGACGTTCCGAGATACTTCCCTTTCCACAAGAGCAAATGTGGCATATTTCGGAACATTCGGGTACGAACTTGATATTACACAGCTTAGCGAAGAAGAACTTTGTGAAATGAAAGAACAGGTTGCGTTCATGAAAGCGAATCGAAAGTTGATTCAGCAAGGCACATTCTATCGCTTGAAGAGTCCGTTTGAGGGAAATGAGACGGCATGGATGGTTGTTTCCGACGATAGAAAAGAGGCGCTTGTTGGTTATTACCGCGTGCTTCAACCATCCAATGCACCGCTTCGAAGACTCAAATTAAAAGGGATTGCAGAGGATATGGAATATTGTGTAAATGGTGAGGAGATACATTCCGGCGGCGAACTTATGCAGATTGGAATTATCACGTCAGATTATTCCTCCGGTCTTTTGAAGGCTGGAAGGGAAAAACAGGGAGATTACATGTCTAGGCTGTATCATTTGAAAGCAGTGGATATACTATAATGTATCTTTTTATGAGTTTGTCAAACTCATGGTTGGATGATACCAGATAAGGATATTTTTTGTGATAAGCATATTGAAAAAGATTTCTGCATATGCTATAATGCCAATAGGCAAAAAGAGATTACAAGTCCATTTTGACAAAAGAATGAATCCCCAGACCGTATTGCCGTACAGTTTGGGGATTCTTCTTTTTGTCTTTTATAGTGGCAAAGAACCCACTAGGCTATTTGTTGCTTTTGTCGTCACCGTCTAACCATTTGATGATGCAGTGGCAAACTACACCACCCACGACAGTAACAAAAAAAAGAGATTACAACTTCCATTCAGACACCTCCTCCCTGTTGTGGGTATCGGTGAGCAACAAAATAATTATAACATATTATTCGATGCGCTTCTATAATTAGTTCTTAGAAAAAATATAAAATGGATTCTGGCTACCAGAATCCGATGCTCGCTATCTCTGTGGACATCTTGAGATTGCAGTGTGGCGGGCCGGAGTATAATAATAAAAAAATAAAGGGAAATCTTTGGGAAAGAAGTCTGGAGGGAGTAAGAAGTGACAAATAAATTAGCATATGATAAAATATAGTCGTACAAAGTTGGAAAAGAAGTGAGACTATATGATTGATATTTATATGTGCGAAGATGATGACATGCAGCTTAATCATTTATCAAAATTAATTCTGGAATATTTGCAAACAGAACATAGAGAAGCACAATTTGTTTCAACAAGAATGAAGTCTGAAGATTTGTTGGAGGATATAAACGAGGAGAAGAATATTGTCTCTTTGTTTTTTTTAGATGTACAGTTAAATGGCTGTTCCATGGACGGATTTCAACTTGCAAAAGCGGTGAGAAGAAGAATGCCCTCAAGTTATATTGTATTCCTGACATCGAAAGAAGAATTGGCATATGAGGTGTTTGAGCAAGAACTTGAGGTGTTGGACTATATTGTGAAACAACCTTCTTTCTTCCTGAATCAGCAGATAGATGAAAGACTGAAACTCCGATTGGATAGAATTTTTGAAAAGATTGAGAAAAAAGAGTGCGAACGGGAAGAGAAAAAACTGGTTATAGAATGTGGGAGCAGGATAATGGAAATTCCCGTAAAAGATATTCTGTATGTACATTCTCTTAAAGTAGAGCGTCAGGTTGAGATATGTAGTGAAAATCAGAGGGTTACAGTCCGGGAACCTTTGCGAAGGTTGTATGAAAGAGTAGGAACCGGATTTATGTATGTGAATAAATCTTGTTTTGTACAAGCTGATAAGATTCGGGAGATTGATAAAAATAGTCGTTATATTATATTGCAAAACGGAAGGCAGTTGGAAGTGTCTTTCCGGGAGATGAAAAGCGTAGTTGAGAAGTTTTATAATAAGAAGTAAAACAAAAGGGATGGAAAGAAGTTATGGAGAGGGATGTTATATATAGTTTGTTATCGGCAATATGTAATGTGATTGCGGTTAATGGTTTCTTGACTAAGATATTATGTGCAAAGAATAATGTCTTTTTAGTTGTGGGTATGACGGTTATACATCTTTTAATGTCATATATGGAACATATTTCAGGGCTTTTTGCAATCGGAATACTCCTTATACTTGTGTTTGTTTTATCGGAGGAATATAAGTTATTTAACCTATTTTTGGCTTGTTTAAGTTATTTATTTAGCGTAACGTGTAATAATATAATTTTAGTTGTGTTAGATCGTATATTTGGAGTTTCTACGATTACGCTAATTGAGGATTACCGATATGTTTTTACGATTCTATATTCAATATTTCTCTATATAATTATGCTCCTTTTGCGAAGAATATTATACGAAAAAATAAAAATTAATAATATTTTTTTTGAATTTTTCGAAAGTGACACAGTATTGTCTTTCTGTTAATCTTCTTATGTATGGAGTGATTTTTATTGTGACAATATCATTAGGGGAAAAAGCCGGTTATAATTCTTCAGCTCTTACATTTAATAGTATTTTGTTTGTGATATGTATGCTTGTGAGTAGTATGGCCATCCTTCAAAGTACAAAAGGAGTGGAGAATGAAGAAAAACAAAAAGCTGCAAAGAAGCAGAGAGAAATTCTGGAAGGCTATGTGGAAAATCTGGAAAATCTGGTGGGTGAAATGCGTGCTTTTCGTCATGACTATAAGAATATTTTGGCAACAATGGCGGGTTATATTCGTGAAGGTAATTTAGAAGAACTACGAGTTTTCTTTGATCAAAAGATGGAATTATCTGTCGGCAGCAGTGAAATACAGATGGAAGCGTGGAAGTATCTTAAGAATGTAGAGCCTATGGAATTAAAAGGATTTCTGTATGAAAAATTGTTATTGATTTTGACGAGAGACATTTCTATTCAAGTAAAAGTGTCTGATAACATGAAAGTATCTTATGGGTATATGGAAGACTTGATACGAATATTAGGAGTGTTTATTGATAATGCCATAGAGGAAGTGGAGACATTAGTTGAACGGAAAATAAAGATTGGAATTACGAGAACCGAGATGGGAATATTATTTGAGGTTTCTAATAATTATGGAAAAACACCGGATATTGCAAAAATGGGACAAGAGACTTATTCTACAAAGGGGGAAAAAGAGGGAATGGCCTTTTTTGGGCAGAAAAGTTAATTAGGATACATAAAGAAATGTTCCACGAACTTAAAATAGAACATAATGAAGTAATACAGAGATTGGAAGTTTTTGTATAATATAACAAACAGTGTAAAAAGTCTTTCTGTGGCTATTTAACATAGCTAAGAAGACTTTTTTTACGTTGAAACATAAAGAATCTACGTTCATGCAAAAGTGATTGAAAATATAAAAATAAATAAGTATATTATATTCAAAAATATAATATAAAATAAAAGAGTACAAATATGAAAGATTTTACACATGAATTATCGTACATAATAGTGTCGAAAGCAAATGAAAATTATCAATATTCATATGATGAGAAGGTAGTAATTACATACGGGGTTGAATTGTTTTTAAATTTTGTGTTAAAAGGAGTTATATATATTGGTATCGGTTTTATATTTCATAAAGCAATGGAAACGGTAATGTGTATTTTTATATTTGGAGTATTAAGATTTTTTTCAGGAGGGAAACATGCTAGTCCTTTTCTTTTTAGGCTATCTAGAGAAATGTATTTTACTTTTGGTTGTATTTGGACGTTTATATATGGAATATTTTCTAAGAATCAAAAACATTTTGGTAATTCAGAAAAGACAAATAAAATAGGGCTATTGATAATCTTAAATATTATTTTTGGTGTGGGAATTTGTATTAGTGATTATTGGAGAACAATTATTATGATGATTATAATAGGACAAGGAGTTACATTAATAGAAAGGAAGTAGAAGGAGAAGATTATGATAAAAAGTAGAGAATTCAAAAATTGGGAAAAAGTTGCTATTTATTTAGCAGAAAAAAGTGTAGGAAGAAGTATACCAACATGGATGTATGATGTGAAAAAGCCAGAGAAGTTGGAAGAAATGCTAAAAGAATGTAAAAAAAGGTACATGATTAGAAAGTGTGTTACTTGTATGTGAGGGAGGGGGAGAGCTTTAATGGATAATAATATACCGTTTATTCATTTGTTTGAAACAATATTAGGAAAATATTTTTATGATGTTAATACAGATGAAGTAGTTGAAGTATCAGAACCTGTTTACTATTATCTTAAAAATGGTGAAATAAGTATTAATAATTTTCAGGTAGAAACTGAAGTGAAAAGTTTGATCAAAAGAGGATATTTAAAAAGCAAAAAGGTTCAAGAAACAGAGCATCCATTAACAAAGATGGTTCCGTATTTTTTGAAAAGTAAAGTTAATTTTTTAGAATTACAGGTGACACAAAATTGTAATTTACGATGTGAATATTGTGCGTATTCAGGTGGTTATTATAATCGTCAACATGCTAAAAAGAATGAGCCATACCTAGATTGGTAAAAAGTGTCACTTTGCTATTTATTTAGAAAAGTGATACTTTTCATGTGTTATGGCAAAAAATTTTGTCAAGGAGATGAGAATCATTTTAAAGAAACTAAGAACACAAAAGGTAAAGATTGTTTTAATTATTTTTATTTATTTTGTTTTATTTACGACCTTGTTAATTTTGACGGCTCTATACCAGACGGCAGGAGAAAAGGCGAAATACATTCAGACATATATAGGAAATGCTGTGTCTGTATTGCCAAGTGGAGAATATGAGGCAGACGTGGTTACTGATACTGTGGTCAAGAGATTGTCAGTGCAGGAGGAAGTTTTGGATTATAATACATTTTCATCCCAGGGCAATGTGATTTTTTCAGATATTAAGGCATATGTACCGTGTCAGAAAAATCTGGATCAGTTGATAGCAGAAAAGAGAGCTAACAGAAAGCAACTAGGAGTAAAGGGTAGGGATGACGAACTGAGAATTAATTGTGGATTATATGGTGTGAAAAATTCTGACACTTCCGTATTTTTTCTGAGCAAAGGATTTCGATTGATAGAAGGTACACATTTAAGAAAAGAAGATGCAGGAGTACCTTCTGTTTTGATTTCAGAAAAGTTAGCAGATATTAATGAATTAAAAGTTGGAGATTGGTTTCAGATTGAGGTGGATAATACTTATCAATATCCGGTAGAAAGCCCGTATAATGTTCGTATAAATGGAATTTTTCAATGCGATGTTCCAGAAAACCCCAATCTTTGGCCGGCAGATAATCCCGCAAATACGGTAATTATGCAGGAAGAAACACTGAATTATTGTTTTTATCATATGGATGAGGTTACCTATATGCCGGGAGTAGCGCAATTGACTTTGTTTTTAAAAGATAATGCGGAAATTGTACCTTTTATTGAGAGGATGAAAGAGGAAGAATCTATGATGACATTTGTTTATAATGAAAAATGGTCGGGAGTTGCCGCAAAACCGGTAAAAGATATGCAGCGTTTATCAGGGATACTGTCATTAGTAATGTCTGTCGGAATTTTTACAATTACGCTTTTGATTGGGATGTTTTATATTCGAAGCAGTTGTAGAGAAATCGGTATATTTCTTAGTATGGGTATGGAAAAAGGGAGAGTGATAACCAGATTACTTTTAGAAGAAATGATACCGATTATTTTGGCGGCAGTTATAGCGATAATTTGTGCGATGGCACTTATTGTTCCTATCGGAGAAAGAATTTCCGGTGATTATTATGAAAGCAGCCAGATGGCGGCAGAGCAAGTTCGTAAAGTGGTGGGAGGAAAAGATGAAGAAAAGATGGAAGATATTGTAATGCAGGTGTTGGAACCGACACGCCTTACATTACATATAGATAACGAAGTGGATTACCATATTTGTGCCGGGGCATGTATGAAGTATTTGTGCTATGTCTTTTTAATTCTGCCTTTTGGATTGATTTTCCAAATGGCATGGATACTTCGTCACAATTCAGTAGCAAAGTTGTTATTAGGGTAGGAGGAAAGCTATGAAAATTCGAATATGGAGAAGCATATGTATGAATCGCTTCCGGACAGTTGTGTGGATGATTACATTTTTTATATTTTCATCACTATTTCTTAATGGACTTATTATTTCTGATGTATTAGGGCAGGCAGCAGTGAAATCCAGGTACTACATAGGAGGCAGCGTCACATTGTTAAATAAGCAAAATGAAGCTGATGATTATCCGGGAGAATGTGCTGTTTCTGTAGAATCGGAAAAAAAGATAAGTAAAGCGAAGGGGATTCTTGATACTTGGAGATGTGCCGTAGCTTTGGTTTATGGCAGTGAAGATATGGAATTTACATCTATACAGGGCAATGGGAAAAAACTTCCGGTAGAACAATCGACAGGCACTTTATTGTCATGCACAGATATGAGAAGGCATCCTGTTTTTAATGAACGTAGTTGTACAATATTGGAAGGAGAGTTTATTGAAAAAAATGATCAAAACCAAGCAGTGATTACAGATAGTAAT
The DNA here is from genome assembly GCA_910578495.1 of uncultured Dorea sp. Lineage (GTDB taxonomy): Bacteria > Bacillota > Clostridia > Lachnospirales > Lachnospiraceae > Dorea_D. The sequence continues at coordinate 19,051 of CAJTRE010000002.1, read as the reverse complement.
AATGTGGTTTTTGATCATAATAATCATGTTATAGGAGATATGTTTCATGTGAGAGCAGAAAACCAGAAGGAAATAGAACTTCAGGTGAAAGGATTTTCTTCAGATCCCGGTAATCAAGGGTGGCCATGGAGTTCCAATTCTGTTAATTTTGTTTTTACAGATGAATGTACAGTGCTGGAAGCTCAAGAAGAAAAGGGATATCGAGAAGTCAGATATTTGTTTGATACAGCGGAACACGTAGATGATTTTGCGGATAAAATTGCAGAAATGGATCTTCCGGAATATGAGGAAATGGAAGTCGTGCTGGATACTACAGAATATACACAGGTGAAGAGTTCTTATGAGAGTTTGTATCATGTGATGATTATTACAATCTTGTTTGTATTATTTTTAGCATGTTTAATTGTCGGTCTTGTGATGATATATATGACAGTGGGAAGAAAAAGAGAAATAGGAATTTTGTTGTCTATGGGGGAAGCAAGAGGGAAAATTTGGATACAGTTAATTACAGAGGTTCTGGTTCCAATGATTATTGCGGAAATTCTGGCTGTTTTAGTTACGGTAATTTTTATTCCTAAAACATCTTCACTTATATTAGGAGAGACGATTCCTATGACGGTGGTAACAGTGGGTGTTTCATGGCAGACAATCTGTTATATGACGTTATGTAACATGATCTTGATAGCAGTTGTAGGTTTGCTGATACAGGTTATAATGTCTGGGTATCCGGTGAAGACTTTATTGGAAGATGTATAGATGAGGTGAGACGAATGGAAGTAATAAGTTTGAAAGGTGTTGGGTTTGGTTATGGAAAAAGAAAGGAGCGTAATGAGATTTTAAAGAATGTAACGTATTCTTTTGAAAAGGGAAAGATGTATGCAATTGTTGGAAAATCCGGGGAGGGTAAGTCAACAACGCTTGCTTTATTGGGGGCATTAGAAGAACCACAGACCGGTGAAATCTTGTATAGAGGTGAAAATATTAAGAAAATTGGAGGACAAATATATCGTAATCAAAAAGTGTCTATTATCTTTCAAAGCTATAATCTTCTTCCTTATTTATCCGGCTATGAAAATGTTGCGATGGCAGTTTCTATTACAAAAAATAAAGTTGATGACAGTAAAGAACATATATTAGATTTGTTACGACAAGTCGGGATTTCAGAAGAACTGTCAATGCATCGGGCAAACCGTCTTTCGGGAGGGGAACAACAAAGAATTGCAATTGCAAGGGCGCTTGTAGCGGATTCAGAGGTGGTTTTAGCAGATGAGCCGACCGGTAATCTTGACGAAGAAACAGCGGCAGAAATCAATCGATTGTTGTATCGGTTGGCACATGAGCAGGGTAAATGTGTGATTGTGGTTACACATACCAGAGAATTAACAGGTTGTGCGGATACGGTCTTACAGTTAAAGCAGAAACAATTAGTAGAATGTTGAGGAGTGACAGATGGTAACAGTCGCCATTATCGATAGTGGAATTAGAATGGATCTTTTATCTCATAATGTTGAATGTATTAAAGTGAATTTATTTGATGATAAATGTGATGATGAAATTGTTCAAGGATTACATGGAACAATTTGCGCAGAAGTTTTGTTGCAAAGGTTTCATGATGTGAAGATTATTGATATACCTATTTTCGAATGTGCAGACACATTATCATGTGAGTATTTAAAATTGGAACAAGCGTTACAGTGGTGTTCTAAAAATTTTGTGGAAATAATTAATATGAGTTTTACAACGCAACGAACGTTTTGAATGTAGATATAATGGGTATAGAATGATTAGGCGAAACATATTAAAAGTTTGTCAACATATTGTTTCTTGCTATGGTAGTGTCAAATGACCTATCGACTATCGGTCTGATGTACGGTCTCTTTTTCTATTCCTGATATTTTTTGATAGTATATTGAAGTCCCCACTTTACGAACTCGCCAATATCCGTTACAATAAATAACAGAGTTTCAAATATTTAGTAAAGTGAGGAATAGACTTATGGCAAATCCAGTAGTTACATTTAAAATGGCAAACGGCGATATTATGAAAGCGGAATTATATCCGGATATTGCGCCGAATACAGTAAATAATTTTATATCATTGGTAAAGAAAGGATATTATAACGGACTGATTTTTCATCGTGTAATTAATGGTTTTATGATCCAGGGCGGATGCCCGGATGGAACAGGGACAGGCGGACCGGGATACAACATCAAAGGTGAATTTAAGCAGAATGGTTTTGTAAATGACTTGGCTCATACAGAGGGAGTTCTTTCTATGGCGAGAGCTATGCATCCGGATTCCGCAGGTTCTCAGTTCTTTATCATGCACAAGAATTCACCGCACTTGGACGGTGCATACGCAGCGTTTGGTAAGCTCACCGAAGGTATGGAAGTGGTGAATAAGATTGCCGAGACAGCTACAGACTATAACGACAGACCACTTGAGGAACAGAAAATGGCAGAAGTTACCGTTGATACATTTGGCGAGGATTATCCGGAACCGGAGAAGGAATAAGAGACAGAATACGAGACGGCAGCAGATGGAGAACAGAAGTTGATGAAGATGGTTCAGACAGAAAAGCTGATATTTGAATATGAGAAGCGCGATGAGGAAGGAAATGTAATCGGAACTTATCGCGCTATTGATGGTGTTGATATTGATGTAAAAGAAGGACAGTTTATTGCCATTCTGGGGCATAACGGTTCCGGGAAATCTACTTTTGCAAAGCATATTAATGCGATTTTGACGCCCACAGAAGGAACTATGTGGGTGGATGGAAAAGATACAAAAGATTCGGAAAAACTGTGGGACGTGAGACAGTCGGCGGGCATGGTGTTTCAGAACCCGGACAATCAGATTATCGGAACGGTTGTGGAAGAGGATGTTGGATTTGGTCCGGAAAACTTAGGTGTACCTACGGATGAAATCTGGCGGCGTGTGGAAGACAGCTTAAAAGCGGTCGGAATGATTGAGTACCGTCATCGATCTCCGAACAAATTATCCGGCGGACAGAAACAAAGGGTTGCCATTGCAGGAGTTGTGGCGATGGAGCCCAAATGCATCGTGTTGGACGAACCTACCGCTATGCTTGATCCGGTAGGACGAAAAGAGGTGTTAAAGACCGTACAGAAATTACGTGAACAGAAACAGGTGACAGTCATTCTTATTACTCATTATATGGAAGAAGTCATCGATGCGGATAAAATCTATGTGATGGATCATGGACATGTGGTGATGGAAGGAACGCCCAGAGAAATATTTTCTCAGGTGGACAAGTTAAAAGAGTACCGATTGGATGTGCCGCAGGTGACGATTCTTGCAGATGCCCTTAGAAGGCGGGGACTTAAAATATCGGCAGGAATTCTGAGAAAAGAAGAGTTGGTGGAAGCATTATGTCAATTAGATTAGAACACTTGAATTATATATACAGTGCAGGAACGGCATATGAAAAGCAGGCGTTAAAAGATATTTCTCTTACAATTCCCCATGGAGAATTTGTAGGGATTATCGGACATACCGGTTCCGGGAAATCAACGCTGATCCAGCATTTGAACGGGCTTATCAGGGCAACGGACGGAGCTCTTTATTATAATAACGAAAATATTTACGGGCAGGGCTACAATATGCGGGAGCTGAGAAACCAGGTAGGACTGGTGTTTCAGTACCCAGAGCATCAGCTTTTTGAAGTGGATGTGTTAAGTGATGTGTGCTTTGGGCCGAAAAATCAGGGGCTTTCAAAAGAAGAGTGTGAGGCGAGAGCGTTGGAGGCGCTGAAACTGGTAGGACTAAAAGAGAAATATTATCACTCTTCGCCCTTTGATTTATCTGGTGGACAGAAGCGAAGAGTGGCGATTGCAGGCGTTCTTGCTATGAAACCGAAAGTGCTGGTATTGGATGAACCTACTGCGGGCTTAGATCCTAAGGGGAGAGATGATATTCTGGATCAGATTGCATTTCTCCATAAAGAGAGTGATCTGACAGTTATCTTAGTGTCTCACAGTATGGAAGACATCGCCCGGTACGCAGATCGTATTATTGTGATGAATCATGGTGAGGTGATGTACAATGATACGCCGGCAAAGGTGTTTGAACACTATCAGGAACTAGAAAAAGTGGGGCTTGCGGCGCCCCAGGTTACGTATATTATGCATGATTTGAAGGAATATGGATTGGATGTCAGGACGAATGTGACGACAGTGGACGAGGCCGCGGATCAGATTATGCAGGCATTGGAGAAGAGACAATGATTCGAGACATTACTATAGGACAATATTATCCGGCAAAAAGCGTACTGCATAGGTTAGATCCAAGAGTGAAGCTGGTGTCTACCTTATTGTATTTGATCTCCCTGTTTTTGTTTAAAAGCATTTCAGGATATTTTGTGGCGACTGTCTTTCTTATTGGGATTATCCGTGCGTCCAAAGTGCCGCTTTTTTACATTGTCAAAGGATTAAAGCCCATTGTAATGCTGTTGCTGATTACGGTTGTTTTCAATTTGTTTTTGACAAGAGATGGTGCGGTACTTTTCCATGCGTGGATATTTACGATTACAGAGGGAGGACTTTGCACAGCCGTATATATGGCGGTGAGGCTGATTTATCTCATTATCGGTTCTTCTCTTATGACATTTACTACAACACCGAATGAGTTGACGGACGGAATTGAGACGCTTCTCCGCCCGCTGAATAAGATTCATGTTCCGGTGCATGAGATCGCTATGATGATGTCTATTGCGCTGCGGTTTATTCCAATTCTTCTGGAAGAGACGGATAAAATTATGAAAGCGCAGCTTGCAAGAGGCGCAGATTTTGAGAGTGGGAATATGCTGCAAAGAGCGAAGAGCATGATTCCTATTCTGGTTCCATTGTTTGTATCTGCGTTTCGCCGCGCCAATGATTTGGCAATGGCAATGGAGGCAAGATGTTATCGTGGCGGAGAAGGAAGAACGAAGATGAAGCCGCTCAAGTATCGGGGCAGAGACTATGCAGGATATATGGTTGTAATTGTTTATGTGATTGCAGTGGTAGTTATTGGAAGATGTATACCACTTAAATTATGGATATTTTAGAGTATGAAAAGAGTCAGATTATGGATTGCCTATGATGGTACGGACTATTGTGGCTGGCAGATTCAGCCGAACGGGATTACCGTTGAGGAAGTGTTGAATGAAAAACTGAAGAAACTAACGGGAGAGGATGTGCACGTAATCGGCGCCAGCCGGACGGATTCCGGGGTTCATGCCCTTGGAAATGTGGCGGTGTTTGATACGGAATCGTCCATTCCGCCGGAACGGATGGTGTATGCCTTGAACCAGAAGCTTCCAGAGGATATTGTGATTGTAAAGTCAGATGAAGTTCCGCAGAATTGGCATCCACGTTATCAGGAAGCGCTGAGAAAGACTTATGAGTATCATATCCACAATTCCCCGGTTCCGAATCCGTTGAAACGAAAATACAGTACGCATGTGTCATTTCCGCTTGATGTGGAGAAAATGCGTGAGGGTGCGGCGTATCTTGTTGGTGAGCATGATTTTGTGAGTTTCTGTAATATCAGGACCAATGTGGAAGATACGATTCGTACGGTAACGTCTCTTGATATTTTGCAGGAGGGAGAGGATCTTACAATTCGGATCACAGGCAATGGTTTCTTATATAATATGGTGCGGATTATTGCGGGCACATTGATTCGTGTGGGACGTGGATTCTATGAACCGGAACGTGTAAAGGAAATTTTGGAAGAAAGAAAAAGGACGGCGGCAGGTGTGACGGCCGCGCCAAATGGTCTGGTATTGGTGAGGATTGATTATGGAACAGAAGATTTATTTTGATAATGGAAGTACATCCTGGCCGAAAGCGCCGGGAGTTGCAGAGTCCATGTCTGAACTTTTGCAAAAAGGAGCTTTTAATATTAACCGGGGAAATTATGAGGGAGCTTATGAAGTGGAAGGGATTGTTCTTGAGACGAGGGAACAGCTTGCGAGGCTATTTCATGGGATGGATTCCAGACACGTTATCTTTACGCCGGGAATCACATACTCTCTGAATTATTTTATCAAAGGTTTTTTAAAATCTGGGGATCACGTAATTGTGAGTGGAATGGAACATAATGCAGTAATGCGTCCGCTTACACAGATGACGCACTGCGGTGTTACCTATGATGTGGCAGAGACAAATACGGATGGAAGCGTAAGTGCTAAAAGTGTGGAAAAGCTCATAAAAGACGAGACAAAGGCTGTGATTGTATCTCATGCGTCCAATGTGTGCGGCACAATTCTGCCGATCAAAGAGATTGGGGCGGTTTGCCGGGAGCACGATATTTTCTTTGTGGTAGATGCCGCTCAAAGCGCCGGAACAATTCCGGTGGATATGCAGGAGTGCGGCATTGATTTTCTGGCATTTACCGGACATAAAGGCTTGTTAGGGCCGCAGGGGGTTGGAGGATTTTTGATCTCTGAGCGGTTGGATAAAGATATGACGCCTTATATAGCAGGAGGGACGGGAAGCAAGTCGGATTCTTTGGAAATGCCGGACAATCTGCCGGATAAGTATGAAAGCGGTACGATGAATTTGCCAGGTATCATTGGACTTCACGCCGCACTCTCATATATAGAGGAGACAGGGATTTCCGAAATTCATGAGCGGAAAATGGAGTTGACCGCTTATTTCCTGGAGAAAGTGCAAAAGTTAGACGGTGTCCGGATTGTAGGGAAACAGGATACGAAGGACAGGGTGGCGGTAGTGTCGTTGGATTTTTTAAGAGAAGACAATGCGGTTGTGGCATTTGAACTGGAGCAGGAGTGTGGAGTTATGACAAGAGTAGGACTTCACTGTGCGCCTCTTGCCCATAAATCTCTGGGAACTTATCCGCAAGGGACGGTTCGCTTTGCCTTTGGCGCAGGCAGTACGAAGGAAGAAATCGACCGATGTATAGACGGAATTAATAAATACGTGTAATTATTAAAATTATCAATGAGCATTTCTCCTTGATTATATTGTTCTGAGATAAGAAACTTGTTACCATAGAGTAAGAAAAATATTACAAAAGAACAAAGATCGAGGAGGAAATTTTTATGGCTGATTATCGTAAGATGTGGGAAGATCTGGGGATGGATATAGAGACGCATGACCAGCTCTGTGCAGTTTTGCCACAGGCATTTGGGGATGTGTTCTTATCACAGGAAAACAGACCAGAGAGTATGGATTATTACAATATGGTTGTGGCGGACATTCATGGCATTCGTCCGGCAGAACTTTTGGAACATCAGAAAAAGGGCGGAAAAGTATTCGGAACGTTCTGTGTGTATGTACCGGATGAGATTGTATTTGCAGCAGATGCAATTGCTACAGGACTTTGCGGTGGTTCTCAGTTCTGGGTTCCGGGTGGAGAGAAGGTGCTTCCAACCAATACTTGTCCGCTGATCAAAGCGTCTGTTGGTGCAAGAATCGACCGCACCTGTCCATTCTTCAGAATTGCAGATATGTACGTGGGAGAGACAACCTGCGACGGTAAGAAGAAAGCTTGGGAAATATTGGCGGAGGATGTTCCGGTTCATGTGATGAATCTGCCACAGATGAAACGGGCAAAAGATGTGAAAGCATGGGCTGAGGAGATTGAAACATTTAAAAATATAGTGGAAGAATTTACAGGAAATACAGTGACTGCAGAGAAACTCTCAGAAAGTATTAAACTTATCAACAATAAGAGAAAAGCGCTCGAGAGATTGTACGACCTTCGTAAAAATGATACGCTTCCAATCAGTGGATGTGACGCTTTGCTTATTTCTCAGATTGCATTCTATGATGATCCGGCAAGATTTACACAGATGACTAACAAACTGTGTGACGAGTTAGAGAAACGAGTAGAAGACGGTGTGAGTGTTGTGACGGCAGGAACAAAACGTATTATGCTGACAGGAACGCCTCTTGCTATTCCGAACTGGAAATTACATAATATAGTCGAGACGAGCGGCGGAGCAGTGGTATGTGAGGAAATGTGTACAGGAACACGTTACTTTGAGAAACAGGTAGACGAGTCCGGTACAACGTTAGAAGATCAGTATACAGCTCTTGCAGAGAGATATATGAACATTAATTGTGCATGCTTCACTCCAAACAGTGGAAGAATTGACGATATTTTACGGCTCGCAAAAGAGTATAAGGTTGACGGTATTATCGATGTGAATTTAAAATTCTGTAACCTGTATGATACAGAAGGATATTTTGTAGAGCGTGCTATGAAAGAGGCGGGAATCCCGGTTCTCGGTATTGAGACGGATTACACAGACAGCGATGCACAGCAGCTTCGTACAAGAGTCAGTGCATTTATCGAGATGCTGAATAACTAGAATGTTTTAGAAAGAAGAGGAAGGATTCGGTATGTCTAAAATACAGCATTACGTGCTGTTTCCCAATCACGACAATGGCATGAGGCTTTACAAAGAGCTGAAGAATCTGGGAGTTAGGGCGACGATTGCGCCGACTCCCAGGGCTGCCAGTACATGTTGCGGAATTTCGCTTCTTGTGGAAGAAAAAGACATTGATACGATTCGAAAATGTGTCAGTGAACATGAGATTGAGATTCTGGATATTGTGGAAATTGAGCGGGACATTAACCCGAAAAGAGATAAATATTGTTAGATGGAGTTAGAAAATGAATTACGTAGGGATTGACATTGGTTCTACAGCGTCCAAAGTAGCGGTAAGAGGGGAGAAAAATATGTTTTTTGTTCTTCCTACCGGATGGAGCAGTAAAGAGACTTGCCAGAAAATTGAAGAAAAATTAAAGGAAGAAGGCGTAGATGTCCTCTCAGAAGACACGAAAGTTGTGGCGACAGGCTATGGTCGTGTGGCGGTGGAGTTTGCAGATCATGTCATTACAGAGATTACTTGTCACGCCAGAGGCGGACGGGAGATGGCAGGCGATAATTGTTCCATTATTGATGTGGGCGGTCAGGATACGAAGGTGATTGTTGTAGAACATGGAATGGTACAAGATTTTCTGATGAATGATAAATGCTCCGCAGGAACAGGAAAGTTTCTGGAGATTATGGCAAATCGTTTGGGTGTGACATTGCAGGAGCTTTTTGACTTGGCGGCAGATGGAACGGTGCTTCCAATCAGTTCTCTTTGTACGGTGTTTGCGGAATCCGAGGTGATCAACTATATCGGAGAGGGACGAAGAAGAGAAGATATTGCGGCGGGAGTGGTAGACTCTGTAGCTGCGAAGGTTGCACAGCTAAGCCAGAGAAAGACTTTATCAGACAAGGTGATTTTAACAGGTGGATTAAGCGATAGTGAGTATTTTACCAAAATCCTGTCTGCGAAAGTAAATCATGCTGTGGACTCAACAGAAAACGGAAGATATGCAGGGGCGCTTGGAGCGGCTTTGTTAGCAGAAGAGAAGTCAAGATAACAAATTGGCTTCTTTTTTAATTTCTTAATAATTGACAAAAAATTAACGCTAAATTTGTGAAATTTAGAAAAAATATCTTTAAAAAACATACAGTTTTATGTTATTATTACTATGTCAAGAAAACACAAATAGATTTGTGGGAGGATTCATTTATGGAAAAATTTTTAATGATTGTTCCTGTGCTTGGGGTTCTTGCACTATTATTTGCGGCTTATTTGGCGGCAAAGGTAGGCAGGCAAGAAGCGGGAACAGAGAAAATGAAAGAGATTGCGGCGGCAATCAGTGACGGAGCGCAGGCGTTTTTGTCAGCAGAATATAGGATTCTTATCTTTTTTGTGCTCCTGTTGTTTGTACTAATTGGTTTTGGTATCGGCAACTGGGTTACGGCTGTCTGCTTCGTGGTAGGAGCATTATTTTCTACACTGGCAGGATACGCTGGAATGCGTGTGGCAACAAGTGCGAATGTAAGAACTGCCAATGCCGCAAGACAGGGCGGGATGAATAAAGCGTTGTCAATTGCCTTTTCCGGCGGAGCTGTAATGGGAATGTGCGTGGCTGGGCTTGGCGTTCTGGGAGTAAGCGCTATTTACTTGATTACAGGAAATGTAGACGTGCTCTCCGGTTTCAGTCTGGGGGCGTCCTCCATTGCGCTGTTTGCACGTGTGGGCGGAGGTATCTACACGAAAGCGGCTGATGTAGGAGCGGACCTTGTTGGTAAGGTTGAAGCGGGAATTCCAGAGGATGATCCGCGTAACCCGGCGGTTATTGCTGATAACGTAGGTGATAATGTAGGTGACGTGGCAGGAATGGGCGCGGATTTGTTTGAGTCTTATGTCGGAGCGCTGATTTCAGCTTTGACACTTGGTATTGTATACTTTAAAGTTGCGGGAGCGGTATACCCGCTGGCGATTGCAGGACTTGGACTTCTTGCAGCTATTCTTGGTACGTTTTTTGTAAAAGGCGATGAAAATTCTAATCCACACAAGGCGCTCAAGATGGGCTCTTATGTGGCAAGTGTGATCGTGTTGATTGTAGCATTTGTATTCAGTAATTATTGCTTTGGTGATTTAAATGCTGCGATTGCAGTGACTTCCGGCCTAATCGTAGGACTACTGATTGGATTTATTACGGAAGTGTATACATCCGGTGATTATAAGTCGGTAAAAGAGATTTCCGCACAGTCGGAGACTGGACCTGCAACTACAATTATCAGTGGTATTGCAGTGGGTATGAGATCTACGGCGATTCCGATTCTTCTGATTTGTATCGGAATTTTTGCGGCATATCAGTTCTGCGGTCTTTATGGAATTGCGCTGGCGGCAGTAGGTATGTTATCTACCACAGCTATTACGGTAGCGGTAGACGCATATGGGCCAATTGCAGATAATGCAGGTGGTATTGCGGAGATGTCAGGACTGGAACCGGAAGTTCGTAAGATTACAGATAAACTGGACGCAGTTGGAAATACAACGGCGGCAATGGGTAAAGGATTTGCAATTGGTTCTGCGGCGCTTACGGCGCTTGCGCTTTTCGTATCCTATGCAGAAGCAGTGAAACTCAGCAACATCGATATTTTGGACAGTCGTGTTATCATCGGTCTCTTTATCGGAGGTATGCTTCCGTTCCTGTTCTCGGCTATGACGATGTCTTCGGTATCAAGAGCGGCATATCAGATGATTGAGGAAGTAAGACGTCAGTTTAGAGAAATGCCGGGAATTATGGAAGGAAAAGACAAACCGGATTACAAATCTTGTGTGGCGATTTCAACGACTGCGGCTTTAAAAGAAATGTTAGTGCCGGGTATTATGGCGGTTCTGTCACCATTAGCAGTTGGAATCTTGTTGGGACCAGCGTCCCTTGGAGGACTTCTGGCAGGTTCTCTCGTAACCGGTGTTATGATGGCGATTTTCATGTCTAACTCCGGCGGCGCATGGGATAATGCAAAGAAATACATAGAAGACGGTAACCATGGAGGCAAAGGAAGTGAGGCACACAAGGCAGCGGTTGTGGGAGATACGGTGGGAGATCCGTTTAAAGATACTTCCGGTCCGTCCATTAACATCCTGATTAAGCTTATGACCATTGTGTCTTTGGTGTTTGCACCATTGTTCTTATCTATTGGTGGAATTTTATAATTGAAATAAGTGTTGACATTTACCGGGAAAAGTGCTAAATATATTACTATATGAATAATGAGACTTGATAGAGGTGCGGATTTCATCAGTATTTAAAAAGCGATAGTTCGGAAAACTGCTTTTTGGAGAAAGGGGAGTCTGCCGAAGAAATGAAACGATTCCAAGTTTTGTTTCTGGGGCGCAGCAGAAGATGCTGCGAACTGTCACAGCAGTGGAGCGCTATCAGTATGAATATCCTGTACACTATACAGAGGCATTTCTATATAGATATATTTTAAGTATATTTTGCGGAAGTGAAGGAATTTATGCCATGAAAGCGGAAACACGCTTTCATGGCTTTTTTATAATATAGGAAACGTTGTTCTTAGCTGATAATAACGAGGACTCTTTATTCATGAAACTATTCTCTTCGATAGGAAGAGGGTAAGACTACATAAAGAGAAAGGAAATGAGAGAATGAAAGGAAAGAAAAGAGTTCTGTGGGGTACTTTTACGGTGTTGTGTATTTTACTTTGCAGTTCTATGACAGTGTTTGCGGCAGAAGAGGCGGAGAAATATGTGCCGAACATGTACGCTACATTCTGGGCGCTTATACCGCCTATAGTTGCCATTGTATTGGCGCTTATCACAAAAGAGGTTTACAGCTCTCTGTTTGTGGGAATTTTGATTGGAGGAGTGTTTTATTCCGGATTCCAATTTGAGCTTACAATCACGCACGTATTCCAGGATGGGATTGTAGGAGTGCTATCTGACAGTTATAATGTAGGTATTCTGGTATTCTTGGTTGTTCTGGGAATCATGGTATGTATGATGAATAAGGCGGGAGGCTCTGCGGCATTCGGACGTTGGGCGAGTGAACATATTAAGAGCCGCATAGGTGTGCAGCTTGCAACAGTAGTGTTAGGTGTGTTGATTTTTATTGACGATTATTTTAACTGTCTGACTGTAGGAAGTGTTATGCGTCCGGTAACAGATAAACAGAATGTGTCTCGTGCAAAATTAGCTTACTTGATTGATGCAACTGCGGCTCCGGTTTGTATTATCGCACCGATTTCTTCATGGGCGGCCGCTGTTACAGGATTTGTAGAGGGAGAAGACGGATTTTCTATATTTATCCGGGCAATCCCATATAACTTCTACGCAATTTTGACGATTGTGATGATGATTACAATTATTCTTATGAAAATAGATTACGGCCCGATGAAGCTGCATGAGAAAAATGCGCTGGCGGGCGACATTTATACAACGCCGGACAGACCTTATGCTGCGGCTGAACAGGAGACAGAAGATACAAAGGGCGGCGTTATCGATTTGGTACTTCCGATTGCAGTGTTAATTATATGTTGTGTTATCGGAATGATTTATACGGGCGGATTCTTTGAGGGAACCGGTTTTGTAAAGGCATTCTCAGGAAGTGATGCTTCTGTAGGTCTGATGCTTGGAAGTTTCTTTGCATTTGTAATTACTGTAATATTCTATGCTATAAGAAAAGTGCTTACATTCAGTGAATCTATGGCGGCGATTCCGGAAGGATTCAAAGCTATGGTTCCTGCAATCTTGATTCTTACTTTTGCATGGACATTGAAAGCGATGACAGACAGTCTTGGAGCTGCGGATTATGTAGCGGCTGTTATGAAGCATGCGGCCGGCGGTTTGATGAGCCTGCTTCCGGCAATTATTTTCCTTGTAGGTTGTTTCCTTGCGTTTGCTACCGGTACTTCCTGGGGAACGTTTGGAATCTTGATTCCGATTGTAGTTGCAGTGTTTGCAGGAACAAATGAGCAGATGATGATCATGTCTATTTCCGCATGCATGGCTGGTGCTGTTTGCGGAGACCACTGTTCGCCGATTTCAGATACGACGATTATGGCTTCGGCAGGGGCGCAGTGTAACCATGTGAATCATGTTTCTACACAACTTCCATATGCGATAACGGTAGCGGCTGTGTCATTTGTGTCATATGTAATTGCAGGATTTGTGCGGAATCCGTTTATCTGTCTGCCAATTAGTATTGTGTTGATGGTTGGAACATTGTTAGTGATCCGACTGATGGTGGGAAAAGAATAGGGTGATAGGTAGATCCTATTTTATGAAGAAGCGTGGGCGGCCACGCTTCTTTTGTTGTATGTTTTGTTGGAAGTAAAATACTGTTGGGTGGATATGGAAGGATTATATATTATAAAAAAAGTCATGTCCTAAAAAATAGTAGTTCGAGGTCAAGTTATTGAAAAATACGAGTTAAAAGTATAATATGAAGTTATAGAGGATTCGTAAGAAGCAGTAAGGAAGAATGATAATGCTGCTTATAGAGTAAATGAATAAAAAATGTTATAGGGACTATATATATAGTTGATATAATCTCTGGGAAGGTGATTCCGATGTATTTATAATTTGAAAAATAATGTTTTAAGCTAAAATAAAATGAAAGAAAGGAATACATATGAAAAAAGGATTCAAAAAACTGATAAGTCTTTTATTAATTGCTGTAATGACAATGGGAATTAGCTCATCTGCTTTTGCTATGGATACTATTGAGAACAAAGAGATGCGTGGTCCGGCAGATCCGATATCCAGTGTTAGAATGGGGAAAAGTACTTGGGAGAAGAGTGATTATGTCTTTGATTTCAGTATAAAGGTACGTGGATTTGGTTGGGGTACTGTTAAGTTTGACGATATTGCTGTTACTAATTATAGAAGCGAGGCAATAATGGAATATGGACAAGTGGTGGGATGGGAGTATTTTTATAAGAGCCCACAAATATACCATCCGGGTACTTATAAAATGGAAGCTCTTTTTACTTCTCATAATATAGCTGAGCAATGGCCGCTTACACATTATTTTAAAGTGAGTGAAGAAATGGTAGAATAATAAAGTTTTTCTTGATGTGAATTATAGAGAGGAGAAAGGAACATGGTGAATCTGCAAGGAGCAGCTTTTAGACAAAATAGAACGTACTCATATTCGAAAGCTGAGTCAAAGAAAGATGGTACAGTTGCAAAAGATAATGATTATCAGGCATTTACAGCCAAAATAGCTAATGAAATGCCGGTAAAGAATGAAAAGGCAATAAGTTCTCCGGAACGAGTGAAAGAGAATCTTTTCTCGACAAATATAAGAGATGAGTATGTTACTTCAATTGAAAGTCCTGCGGGATTAAGGTTCGATCTTTACTATGAAGAAAATTCGCCTAAGGATAATCCTATTATTATTGCTAAAGGCTTGGACGAACGAGGAAACAGATTTGAACAGAGGTTTGCTGTTAAAGATATTGATCCGTCCAATGCATCCTATGTGGAAATGTGCGCATGGGACGCATATTATCAACCGGACAGAGATGGTTACGGTTGCCTGCATTTTCCTTCTAAAGCCGACGATATGGGGTTAAATGACAGGGCAAATTTTGTGTTTTTGTTTGAAGAAAATATACAGAATAATATAAAAATAGGAGATTATGGTACAGCAAACTATTACAAAAAGCATCTGGAGTCTTTGTTGCAGTCAGTAAAAAAAGAAATTATTTTAAAAGCAGAAGAAGATATTGACCATATGATTTCAACCGAAAGAATGCGGTTAGGAATATTGTTAAACAGTAAAAAATAATTTGTTACTTTTACTATGTGATTTTTATGAAGAAGCGTGGGCGGCCACGCTTCTTTTAAGGTGCGTTTAATTTTATCTTACATTAGTTTGGAGGTTTACACAATCTTTGGGATAGTCTCCTTCCAACTTTATTTTACACAGCGTGTGGCAATAAATGAGGGAACATTTAATTCATGCAGCCGTCCTGTTCCATTTGTGTCTTCATATAGATCCGTCAAAGTAAAGCCAGCCTTCAATTGACCGCCGATTTGTTCCTCAAGTGTATGGGAAAACTGAATTCCCCAGTCATTTTTGATAGAATCATCGTAATGCTTGGGATTTTCCAGCGGATTAAATGGGAGCGTATATACCATTTCTTTTTCTTCATCATCAAAAATGTAATTGGTACAAAGAGTATATCCACCCAGAAAAATTCCGCCTTTTTTTAAAACACGATAACATTCCCTGAAAATCGGTTCAACTTCTTGCACATAGCAGTTTGAGACAGGATGGAAGATAATATCAAAGGATTCATTTGCAAAAGGAAGTTTTTGAGTCATATCTCCCTGTATGATTTTTATGCTGTAACCTTCTCGCTTTGCGACTATTTTCTCGCTGTTACACTGTTCTTCAGAATAATCTAATACCGTACAATCAGCGCCAAGGGCGGTAAATATAGGAAGCTGCTGTCCGCCGCCACTGGCTAATCCAAGAAGTTTCTTTCCGGTTAAATCTCCAAACCAATCATGTGGAACATATTTTGTGGGTGTCAAATAAACATCCCATTCTCCTGATTTTGCCTTATCATAAATCTCATGCGAGACAGGCTCTCCCCATTCCCAGCCTTCGCGGCACCAGTTGTTAATAATTTTAGCATTTAATTTTTGATATTCCATAGATTTTTGTTCTCCATATTTCCATTTGTTTCTTTCATACTTTATAGTGTATCATTTTCGGAATATCTACACAATAAAAATCTACTGTTGCTTATTCCTTGTAATATTTACCTTTTCCATGAAATGTTTGAGAAGGAATTAAAACGGAAATATTATGGAAATATAATTGGAATTCTTATTGTAATATGGAAAAATCTATGTTATGCTAAAAGTAGATAGAAATGAAATTGCGAAGAGGTGGGCGGTAGTTATGACTATTCAAGAGATGAAACAGAGGAAGAAAGAATTAGGCTATACGAATGAGATGGTATCAGAGCTATCGGGCGTTCCCCTTGGTACGGTACAGAAGGTGTTTGCGGGCGTTACAACGTGTCCCAGATATGATACGTTGGCAGCATTGGAGCGGCTTTTTGTAGAGAAGAAGGAAGAAGGTGTATCCTATTATTCAGACTGGATGAAAGGTGGAAAAGTGTCACAGTATTCAGACCGTATCGGCGAAGAGGCGGCTCCTTATCAGATTAAGAAACAGGGGGAGTATACGCTGAATGATTATTATGCAATGCCGGATGAACATAGAGTAGAATTGATAGACGGCGTTATCTATGATATGGGTGCGCCGACATCTATTCATCAGGCGATTATTCTGGAGCTGGTAAGCAGACTTCGTGAATATATCAGAGAGAAGAACGGAATATGCATGCCATTCATTGCGCCGGTAGATGTTCAACTTGATTGTGATGATAAGACGATGGTACAGCCGGATGTTCTTGTGGTATGTGATAGAGATAAAGTGATAAAAAGGTGTGTGTACGGTGCTCCGGATTTTGTTATAGAGATTTTATCACCATCTACAAGAAAGAAAGATATGTTTATTAAATTGACAAAATACAAAGAAGCGGGAGTCAGAGAATATTGGTTAGTTGATCCAGACAAGAAGAATGTGCTTGTATATAATTTAGAAGAAGAGTCATATCCGAAAATTTATGGTTTTGACTCTAAAGTCCCAGTAGCTGTTTTCGACGGAGAATGTGAAGTGGATTTTTCAGAGATATATGAGTATGTGAGTTTCTTGTATTAAGTAGAAGTTTTGTGAAAGGAGAAGGGGAATGATTATCAGAGAATACGGACGGGAAGATTGTAAAGCTATCACAGAACTTTTTTATGAGACGGTTCATACGGTAAATGCGAAAGATTATACGAAAGAGCAGTTAGACGTATGGGCAGATGGGAAAGCAGATATAGACAAATGGGATGCGTCTTTCCGGGAGCATTATAGTGTTGTGGCAGTAGATACGTATAGGAATAGTAAAATCATAGGCTTTGGCGATATAGATAAAACGGGTTATTTGGACCGTTTGTATGTTCATAAAGATTACCAGAGGCAAGGGATTGCTGCTGCTATTTGTGATAAATTGGAACCAACGGTTTTGGGAATGATTATCACCCATGCGTCTATTACAGCGCGTCCTTTTTTTGAAAAACGGGGTTACGTGGTGGTGAAAAAGCAGCGAGTGGAACGGAGAGGGATATATTTGACGAATTATGTGATGGAGAAAAGATTGGCTGGATAAAAGAATAAGGAGAGAAGTCAGTTAAGGCCTCAAATCCAGAAACAGGACTTGAAGCCTTGAAGAATTAAAGATGTTTTTTTACCCTAATATTATTTATTCTGTAGCATATTCAGCAATATTTTTAGAATCTACAAGTACGAAAGGAACTAAATATTCTTTTTCTACAGTTTCGCCTTTGATATCCTTTACGATAGCGTCAATACCTGCGGTAATCTGTCCGATGCTGTCCTGAAGAACAGTTGCTCCTAAAGTTCCATCTTTGATCATGCCCATTGCACCTGCATTTCCATCGACTCCGATACAAACAATATCGTTACGTCCTGCTTCATTACATGTCTGCTGAGCTGCTGAGGACATATCATCATTATCACAGATGATGGCAACTAACTCGTCACCATACTGAGCAAGAGCATCAGAAGTAGCATTTACGGCTTTTTCACCAGACCATTCACATGGAACTTCAGCTACATTTTCAAAGTTGTCGTTAATTTTGTTTAAGATACCCTCTCCGCGCTGAATCTGAGCAGAGTTACCGATAACACCCTGACAGTGAAGGTATTTTCCGCCATTTGGAAGTTTCTTATTGATGTAGTCTGCCATAAGTTCACCTGCATATACGTCGTCAGAACCACAGAAAGTCATTGCGACATCAGATGTGCTGTCTGTTCTTGCATTAATAACAACTACTTTTACACCGGCATCTACCATGTTGGTTACAGCAGGATCAGAAGCAACGGACTCGGCAGGGGTAATAATTACGTAATCACAACCTTGCGCAATACAATCCTGAGCTAAGTCTACCTGTTTCGCAGCATCAGAAAGACCATCCATAATACCTGTCCAATCATCGATTACACCGTCTGCTTTTAATTTATCTAATTGTTCCTGTGCAGAGCTGTTAATTGTACTTGGTTGCGGATCTGTTGTGTTTTTAGCAATGTATCCGATAACAATTTCACCGTCACCGTTTACATCGCCGTTTACAGATTCTTTCTTGTCTGCCGATTCATCTGTCGAGTCATTAGATGAACTACAGGCTGTCAACCCGAATAACATAGCAAATACTAACGTGATACAAATGAGTTTTCTGAGTTTCATAATAGTGTCCTCCTCGTATTATAAAGTAGTAGTGTTTATAGTCCCTCTCCAAGGACTGTATGCTATACTGTTTGGAGATACTGTGGATTGGTTGTGTCCTCCTACCACTCGATGGTTTGCGAAAGGCTCCAACCACAGTCTCTTTGTATATTTGTTAATCAGTTAGATACCGCATGACGGTTTATTTAGAACGAGGTTACAATCGCAAGGAGTACCTGTGGTTCTAATCAGTATCAAATATTTATTCAAAGGAGTTTTATTATGATTTACGTTGGAATTGATGTTGCCAAAGACAAGCACGACTGCTTTATCGCTAATTCGGATGGTGCGGTATTATTTAAAGCTTTTACCATCCCTAAC
>CAJTRE010000001.1:237168-248860 GCA_910578495.1 uncultured Dorea sp. | reverse complement strand
AAGATATTAAGATAGCATATATGCGTAGAGTTGGTAAGTATGGTTTGGAGAATAAACACTTAATGGAAACCTTTAAAGCGTATTTAAAAGCGAAAGGTTTACTAAAAAAAGAAACCACTATACTTGGTATAGCTTTGGACAATCCTATGTACATTTCAGAAGAAAGACAACGATATGATGTAGGTATTATTATTTCTAATAAAGAGAGTAAATATGATTTACCTGTCCGTAATATTGCTAATGGTTGCTACGCTATATTTGAGGTTGAACATACTGAGGAAAGTGTATCAGATTTTTGGAAGAACATTCAGACATTAACTGCTGATTTATCAATAGATGTTTCAAAGCCTATTATTGAACGATATGCTTTCTCAAAAATTTCATCACATTTATGTGAATTTTGTATTCCTTTAAAATAAAAGGTGGTGTTTCAATGGAAATGCAGTCATGGGTATTATGCCCCATTTGCAATAATAAGACACGAACTAAAGTGCGAAAAGATACGGAACTGGTAAATTTCCCTTTGTTCTGTCCAAAGTGTAAGACGGAAACTTTAATCAATATAGAACATGGAAGAGTAACTATTATCAAAGAGCCAGACGCTAAGACGCAGAGCCGATAATTTGTAGGTTATTGTAACTTATAGATTGTCGGCTCTTATTTGTTACCTGCGGAGCAGATCAGCAAATAAGAGTGTCTAAGCTATGAAAAAAAAGAATAAGAAGCTGATTACTTTTTGCTCTCTCTGCTGTTCAAGATACCGTTGATTGTCCCTTGATGATTTTTAATTCGTTATCACTCAATAAATCAAGTGAGGTTTCTATCTGACGACGAGCTGTACTTTTTTCAACTTTCTCTGCTGGATAGAAATATTCATCAACTGATATATTGAACATGGTAACTAAATCATGGAATAATTGAAAACTTGGGTGCGACCCGATATTTTCAATATCTGCGATATGGCGTTCCCCATAGAATACCTTATCGCCTAAATCATTACGAAAAAGTCCTGCTCCCTCACGGGCTTCTCTGATTGCCAGCCCTAGCGGTTTGAAATCAAAAGTATGTGTTTCTTTTGTTTTTCTCATTTTAAATCACCTATCATGAGTTTATACTTCATGATGTATATTTAGAATGTGTTAAAATTGCATATAGTATGTAGTAATAATTCAAAAGCTGTTATCGTGTGCGGTAAATAAAAAAAACCGTTCCTAGATAATATATTTTTGTGTGTCTTGAAAAATAACGGGGCGGTTTTGGATATGAGCAGAACTGTCCTTTTTCATTGGAAGTATAAAAGGTATGGCTCTGGTTAAAGGGGGCTTATACCATGATTACATACGAAAGAATGTTCTGTCGTTCCCAACTGGATAAATATTTTACCCTAGTATTACAATCATCATACCCTTTGCTAGAATTAAAATTTCATATCAATAGAATTTATAAAACAGTCTGTTTGTGTAGTTACATTCAAATGGGCTGTTTTTGCTTTATTAAAAAGTTTTTTCAACTTTTTTTGTAAATTTAGTCAGCAAATCACACCTTTCATTCCCTATATGGTGCGGAAAGAGGGATAAATGCTTTTCATGTCATAACGGGAAAGGGGGTGAGATTGATGAAACCGTCTGACTTCCAAAAAACTGTTCAATGCCGTTTTGAAAGTTATTTGAAGAAAGCTATCCGTCATGTTGTAAAGGACTATCAGCAAGGGTTGAAACGACGAAAAGAAAAAGAAATTCCATTCTGTGAACTTCCAGAAATCGTTGTTGAAAAACTGGCTGTATGGGACGAATACGAAACAGACTACACGATTTTCAATGTATGCGGTAATGATATTCGTGTTTATGATGATGAACTGGCAGAAGCTTTGAAGAAACTTCCAGAAAGAAAACGTAATAATGTTTTAATGTATTATTTCTTGGAATTAAGCGACACAAAGATAGCAGACATCTTAAACATTACAAGAAGTGGAGCATTTAGAAGTAGATACCATGCTTTAGAAGCTCTGAAAAAATTACTCAAGGAGGAAAAGTAGAAAATGAAGCAGACTTTTAAGAAATCGTCCTACTATTTGCTTTCGCAGGCTATGGACGGGGACGAAAAAGCGATTGAAAAGATACTGGTATTTTATGACCCATACATATCAAAGTGCTGTCTGCGTCCACTCTATGATGAATATGGAAATGTCTATATCGTTGTAGATATGGAATTGAAAGGACTTATCAGAGAAGCACTTATCAAAATGATTTTAGGGTTTGATATTGCCTTAGAAATCGAAGAAGAATAACAAGCAGTAACCGCAGAGCATGATTTGTTCAATCCCCTCTTTCCTGCTCTGCCCCTGCTTTTACATGAAAGCAACACGCTTTCGCCACAGCTCTTTGACAACTGAATAAAGCAGACAGATACGTTTGTGAGATAGCGAGCCACGGGGACTGTACGCCACGACCTTTTCAAAATAAAGCGAGCGACCCACGCAGTGATCCGAGAGCGACTGTTGGAAAAGTCGCTTTGCCACGACCTATACTCACAGAATAATGATACGTCCGCATGGTGCGGTTCTGCCCACAAGAATGGGAATAGTTGAGATACTAACGGAGTTTTCCAAAGCCGTCTGCCTGCTTGTAACATCAATTCAATATTTATGCAAGAATGTAATATTTTTTAGAGTGTTTTGCCAAATAATCTGATATAATGATAGACATGATATTGAGGTTTTCATATCTAGTCTATGGAAAGGAGGACTATGATTACTGTAACAAAGAAAGATTTAATAGACTTAGGTTATGGAACATCTTTTGCGACTGACATCATAAGAAAAGCTAAACAACTTATGATTGCTAAAGGACATACATATTATCAATCCAGAAAATTAGATAGAGTACCTAAAGAAGCCGTAGAAGAACTTTTAGGAATAACATTACCAGATAAAAACTGATTGCACTTCTTGCATTTTATGTAAGGAGTGAGATTATGGCAAAAGACCCTATTAAAAAAGCTGACAATGGAACTTATTATTTCAGAGCAAATTTAGGATATGATACTTTAACAGGTAAACAAATTCAAAAGTATCAAAGTGGCTTTAAAACAAAAAAAGAAGCTAAAACAGCTTATTCTAAATTGCTTGTTTCTAAACCAGATGAAATAAACAAAGAAAAAAGCACTTTAACCTTTAAGGAATATCTTGATACTATCTATAAACCATGGTACAAAACGCAGGTAAAAGAAAGTACCTATGATAACCGAAAATATACTATTGATACACGACTTGATTATTTTGACAATATGCTAATTGACAAAATCGGACCTCTACAAGTCCAAGCATGGCAATTAGAACTTTCAAAAAAGTACGGTCAAAATTATGTACGTTCAATTCAAGGTATGTTTTCAAGGGCTATGGATAGAGCTGTCGTCTTAGGACTTGTAAAAAGCAATCCTGCTAAAGTTATCGGAAACGTGAAGAAGTTAAAAGTCAAAGTAGATTTTTGGACGCTTGAAGAATTTGAAAAAGTAATATCACAAATCAATACTGACGATTATTACGAACATTACTTATTCATAACTATATGGCTACTTTTTATGACTGGCTTACGTTTTGGAGAAGCGTGTGCATTACAATGGGTTGACCTTGACTTTGAAACAGGCGTACTTGATATTTCAAAGAGTCTATATTATAAATCACTTGAAAACTACAAATTTGTTGAGCCTAAAACAAAAGCAAGTGTCCGTCAAATAGTTTTAGACGAGGACACTTTACATGAACTTTCTGTTTGGAAGAATATTCAACAAAAAGTTGTCAAAACAGATTTTATATTAAGCTACAATGGTACACCGTCAAATAAACACGCAATACCTAGAGCTATTGAAAAGTATTCAAAACTTGCAGATGTACACCGTATCAAAATTCATGCGTTACGACATTCTCACGCTTCTCTGCTGATTAGTTTAGGGGAAAACCCCCTAATCATAAAAGACCGCTTGGGACACGAAGATATAGAAACCACACTAGGTACATACGGACATCTATATCCTAACAGCAATTATGAAGTGGCAACCAAACTGAAAGGTCTAGTGAAAAAATCAAATGCAATTTCATCTGAAGCAATGGCAGTTAAAAGTAATTATCCAATCAAGCTAAATATTGAAACTTTAGAAAATAATGCAATAAAAATGCAATAGAAAATTAAAAAATGCCGAAAACCCTAGTAAAATAAGGGTTTCCGACACATTCAAGACTACTCCCACTCGCTCCTTGAACCGTTGACTTAAATAATTTTGTATATGTCATTTAGCTCAAGGTATCAACATTATTTAGATTATCCATAAAATATGGACTATCAGATTTTCTGTTGTCATTTTGTTGTCACAATTCCATATTACACATAAATTTATTGGGTTTATTAATTTGAATATTTCTTCATGTCATAAGCACATAATACTTTCCGATAATCTGTACTTCGTTTATTTGGAAAGGCACGTAAATAATTTTCTACACTTACCATTTCCATATTTCCGTTTACTATCGAACAAATTATTTCGATAATTTTATATGTCTGAGAAATTGCTTTATCTTCTATCACTTCCTGCGGTGTAATATGTGTACCGCTGCATATTTCTGGCGCATTTTTTATTATATTCTCAATCTTGTCGCTTTGGCGTTCCTTTAAAGCATCCACCTCATTAATTTCCTCACATATTTCTGAAAAAGCAAATATAGGGAAATATTGAGAGCTTTGAATTTTCTGTTTATTGATTAATTTTAATAATTGAGCATTTGATTCTTCTATAATTTGAAAATAATTAACCATCATTTCCAATATAGTCTGAAATTCATATTTAATAGTATTTTTTGAACCAACGACTAATACCTTATCTGAATTTTTTAAATTATCCAAATCCTCTGTAATGGAAACTTTTATATTACCTCCTGAATAGATTTCACGAACAACACTTTGCACTTTTCTGATATCCATTGCCGAAACAGGCAGAACCAAATTTGCTACCGCTTGATAAAGCACCACAAAATTATCTGTTTTTAATTTATTGATTCGTATTGTCGGAAATCCCTCTATATCTATATCATGCTCTACAACTTCTGTATTATCTAACCCTTCTTCATATTCTATCAAAAGAAAATTATCTCTAATCTTTTTTGACTCTTCTGAGTTATAATCGACATACGAAAATATAGTCCTTAATATATCTTTTATATTTTTATCCCCAATGTTGTATCCAACAAAAATAATAGGGTTATGTATAAACAAGGACAATAATTGCGCCCGTATCAATTCATATCTTTCATCAAATTTATTGTAATCATCTTCTGTAATTATAATTTTATCAGGAGAAGATACGCAACCATGAATTTTATATACCGAACCATAAGGATTGCTAAGCAAAATATCATTTCCAATCAAGGGATTAAATGAAAATATATCTTCTATCATATTATCATAATTTGTTGTTATAATAGAACCTATATTTTTCCTTGCTTTTTTCAGCTCCGCTATCTCAGCAAATACGCAATCTTTAATTTCTGCGTTACTAAGCAAATCAGAAATATACAATTTGAATCGACTTATATTAATACCTTTTTTCATATTTTCATAAAACAAATCATTAATATGTTCAAATTTTCCATTCCTGTTTTTTTGCAAGTAGTCATTAAAATCTTTCTCTAAATCAGTAGCTACCTTTTCATAAGCACAATGCTGCCCTTTCATATATTTAGCCTTTATATCCAAATAGTATTCCTCATTAGGATTCAACTCCAAAGCTATTTTCTTTAATAAATTTTCCCAACTATAAGAATTTGTCAAATACCGCAAACTCAACCCAGTACCAATAAACATCACTGGATGATTTTTATAGTTAGCAATAAATTCTACTATATCCATCTTATACATCTCCAAACTCTGTTTTTAACCGTGTTACAAGATTCTCCCTATTCTTTTTCTTCAACTCACATTCCCAAATCCGAATAACCGTCCAGCCACGCCGTTCAAACAATTCCGTAACTTCCTTATCATGTTTCATATTGCGTTCCCGCTTTTTTGTCCAATAATCAGCGTTATCGGAGGGGCGTGTGTTTCTGCAATCATGCCCATGCCAAAAGCAACCGTCAACAAATATTGCCATTTTCTTATCAAGGAAAACAAAGTCGGGATGTCCTTTTACTGGATAATTACGTTTCCAGCCGACAATACCATTTTCTTTAAAAATCTCTATCAGTTTCAATTCCGTAGACTTATTATTTTTTGAGCGCACCTTACTCATAATTTCAGAACGCTTTTTATTATCAAATACATCCGCCATAGCCTTATTTCTCTATATGGTCGGATACAATCCGATACCAACCGCTATCAAAATTTACTGCTTCTAAAATCTTTTCTTTAGCGACTTTTTCAGGCTTTCTTATGGAAATATGCAGCCTCTTTTCGGGAATATCCTCAATAATAGTGAATTGACTGCCGCTTGGTTGCCATGTAAATTTATGCTTCCCCGTTGATTTCTCATACCCCTCTAAGTTCATTCTCTTGTTCCATTCAAAACGGTACAACTCAGAGTCGTATCTTATAGTATCAAACTCAAACACAAGATAATCTGCATAATTCTTTGATTTAACTAAAACAACAGTACGCACGAATTTATAAATCTGTCTTACCGCAGATACGCGCTCGTTCCATATATCAAGAACTAACCTGCCAATCTCATCTGGATTCTCACTTGTCAATTTATCAACGCCATAACTATATGTAGGAGAATTTCTTCCTGAAATCAATCTTACTGTCTGCTGTCTTTCAATATTGCTTGAAGCAAAGACAGTTTTTGCTCCCCAACAGCAATTATCTAAAACAACGTCGTCCAATCCTACGTTAGACGGTTTCCATTCTGCGCCGATGCATTCTGCAAAAATCTGTTCCCACTCGTTACCCTCCAACGACATAGAAGATTTCGTTGCCTGCATATATACGATTTCTTTTGCCAACGTATCTATGAACTTTGCAGGAAATTTATTCAAATCAAAAGGCGCTACCGCTTTATTAACGGTTCTTAATCTTGGCTCTCTCATGGTATCCCTCCGTACACAAACTTATCCAAAATATAGTCTACCATAACTCCCGCCAAAATTCCACGCCTTTTGCTGTCAAATCAAAATGCCAACGGTAAAAACTTTTCAATAACTCTTGCAACCATATCTACGGGTATCGCGTTCCCCGCTTGCTTTCTCGTCTGCGTATCGGAAACAACTATCTTGTAACTATCGGGAAACCCTTGCAATCGCAGCATTTCTCTCGGCGTTAAACGTCTTTCTCCATTTACCAGAAGATAATTATAACTTGCTCCCGCCCGCAAAGCGCAACTATATGGATAAGATGAAATATTCCCCGCTTTATTCTCATGCCAAATAGACGGATAAACCGATGTTTCGTGCATAGATTTTCTCTTAGCAACTATTTCAGGCGACGCATAGTGCTTTTTTTCTACGTCTTTCTCCAGAATATCATCCAGCGTTTTTTTATTGTCTATATTAAACTTCCAATCCATTACAAAAGGTTTTTTAGAGCCTATAATAATAATACGCTCCCTTTTTTGAGGCAATCCGAAATCAAGCGCATTTAGCAAATGAAAATCTACATGATACCCCAGTTCGTCTCTGAGAACTTCTAAAATTGTTTTCAGAGTTTTACCGTTATCATGGCTGGCAAGATTTTTTACATTTTCAAGGACAAACGCCTGCGGCTGTTTTTCCTTTATAATTCTCGCTATATCAAAGAAAAGCGTTCCTCTTGTATTATCCGCAAATCCTTTTTGCAAACCGCAAATCGAAAAAGCCTGACAAGGAAACCCGCCGAACAAAATATCAAAATCGGGAATTTCGGACGCTTCTATCTTTGTAATATCGCCCGCAGGTCTTTCCCCAAAATTAGCTTCATAACTTGTTTGCGCATATTTATCAATATCGCTGCTAAATACGCACTCGCCTTTTAATCGCAATTTATCAAACGCATATTGAGACGCATATCTGAAACCGCCTATTCCGCAAAACAAGTCTACAAAACGGATAGGATTTGGATATGCTGGTTTTTCCGTCGCCGATAAATCAAGAAAAATTTTATCAATAGACACTCCCAATGCTCCGCCAATTTTTATCGCAATAGATATGGACGGCGAGGCTTTTTGTCGTTCTATCAACGAAAGATATTTTCTGCTGATTTCAGAATACTGCGCAAGAACTTCTTGCGACATTCCTCTTTCTTTACGAATTTCTTTCACTTTATTCATTTAAGCGTTTTCTCCCTTTTTGAGAACTTTGTTACACATTTCATTATAATCTGCTTTTTCATTTTTGTCCACCCCTTAATACAAATTTTATTAAGAATAACGGCAGTGGAATCTTACCGTTACCCCTGCCGTTTAACTTAGTACGAATATATTATCTCCAATATATCGCTTCTCTTACACACGCCCGAATACTATTCATTTTTTGAACCTATAAAAACTGATTTTCTGCTTTTAACCTTTCTGTTACTCCCTGCCTACCAGTATATTCCTTTACTAGCCGAAAAAACATATCGCTCGTTCATCCACACTTACAAGATATTCGTTCAATCCTCCGCTTGTCGGCAAATTAAACTAGACAAATTGCTTGCACTCGTTGAGATACTGCAAATGCTTTTGCCACATATGCCAATCACTTTTTTCTTCGGGAGGTAATGAAAAGAATATTTTCTTTACTCGCCTCCTCTCAAATCAAACGTCTCCCCGTCCGTTCTCCCAGCGCTGATAATATCCCCTTGCATACTACAAAAAAATGTATATGACACTTCGTCTACTATAACCTCTATTGACATTCCATCCATTTCCAACATACAAAACATACTGAATTCCAATTCTTCTTTATCACGATTCAAAAACCTACTAATTGCATCTTTGGTCTGTTCCTCTAATGCTTTCCTCTCATCCGTCACATCTTTTCCATCACGATATGCTGAAACAAC
Organism: uncultured Dorea sp.; assembly: GCA_910578495.1. GTDB lineage: Bacteria > Bacillota > Clostridia > Lachnospirales > Lachnospiraceae > Dorea_D. The sequence continues at coordinate 239,858 of CAJTRE010000001.1, read as the reverse complement.
CTCGCCTCCCGATGTAATAACCGTAGACGAATATTCCTCTTCCTGTTTCTCAGTCTTGCTACACCCCGTCGCCATCATTAACACCATCACTACTAATAGTAAAATAATTCTCTTTTTCATATTCTGCCCTTTCTGGCAGATACGCAAAAAAGCAACCCGATTCAGGCTGCTTTACTTTAATTTCATACCCCTCACATATATCTCGACTGCTTCTTTCTCTTTATCCGTCAAAGTTTCCCATGTTTCCAACACTTTTCTTTGTTCCGCAGATAACTCCAATTTTCCAATATCTTTCGAAAAAAATTGTGATAGTGTAATCCCTAATCCATCACAAATCTTATCCAGCGTATAAAAAGTTGGCGTACTTCCTCTTTTCATTAGATTTGATAAAGACGACTGGCTGATACCAGTCTTTTTAGATAATGCATACATAGACATCTGTCTTTTATCACAGAGTTCTTTTATCCGATTGGTAATATACTCCTCATCCAGCAAGCAACCTACACCCCATTTCCGATATATGCTGCTTTTATTCTAACCTCTAATTTCTGTAATTATTAGATTTTATATACAGAAGTATAATACTTTATATTTGAGTAGTAACTGAGTAAAAAAATAAGCGTTCTGCCTAATATTCATTTTTCTTAAATGCCTTTACGAAAATTCTTCCTCCTCCCCCGTGTTGCAATCTATTAATTGCAATTATAAATGCTTTTTGTACTAGAATCAATATAAATCTTTTAGATTCATAACACGAAAGGCAACTAATCAGTTATGTCACAAAAACTTAAACAAACACAAGACGTCTCTTTAGGAGATAATCTAAGAAAGTTAAGAAATCATGCAAATTTAACCCAAGAACAAGTTGTCGCACAATTACAACTACGCAATTTTTCCATTTCAAGAAGCGCATACTCACAGATAGAATCTGGCACATATAATATTCGTATTAGCGAATTGATTGCATTAACTGAAATCTTTCGGACAGATTACAACACTATATTTAATGGTCTAACCTACGAGAAATAGCCCTGAACATAAATTTTTCCATTGTTCAGGGCATTTTACTTGTTTAAGATGGTTAGCTACATTTGCCTATACTCAAGAAAAAGCAAGTAAAGCAGTCTATCAAGAAAATATTTTAGTTCAATCTACAATATTTATTTAATCATATATCAAATCAGTTAATACTATTTCTTCCACGGTACTTCTTATGTTATTCATCATTCTCGTCCATTTAATCTGGTTGTCTGCCTTTAGCTGTTCTGTCACACCCTGCCTGTCGGCATATTCTCTTACCAGCCGAAAAAACATATCCTCTGCCTCTTCATCTATGCTTACAAGGTATTCATTCAATCTGCCGCTTGTCAGCAGATTGAGATATACAAGCTGCTTATGCTCTTTTAGATACTGCAAATGACGTTGCCCCCAAATTCCAATCGACTTTTCTTCTTCGGCAGGTAATGCAAGTTCTAGGATGTAATACTCGCCTTGCCTTGCATACCAAAGACCGTTATTTTCGTCATAAATCCTGTTTTCCATAATGTTTCCTACCTTTCCTCTTTGTTGTTTTTAAAGTATTTCCCTCGCTTTTTCAACTTCTGCGCCGCTTTTGCCTGCTCCAAAAGACTGTCCATCTGCTTACTTCCAAATGCCTTGCGAAGTAACTTACAATCTTTGTTTTCCGCACGGAGATTTTCATTTTCCCCTGCCAGTTTCCCATTGGTTCTCCTTAACCCCTCATTCTCACGGTGAAGATTACTATTTGTGACATTCAGCCGATAGTAACTGTCCCACGCTTCAAAGCACCTTATAAGAGCCGTTTTAACAAGCGATTTCAATTTTAACACCAAAGGCTCTGCCACTTTATTCCTATATGACTTCGCCGACATGAACCCCTGCGGCTCTGCCAACTGGTATTCTGGGGAAGTATCAAGCGCCTGTTCCAGCGTCTTTAGGTTTTCCATTCCTTTGTCGTAATTCTCCACTCTGTCCGACAATATTTGAAATTCCTCTTTCTTCTCCGAAATCTGCTCCTCAAGCTGGATGACCTCTTTTTCCCGTTTCTGCTTTTTATAATCAAGGACAGATAAATGTTTCTCATGCGTGCCTTTATGCTCCCATTCAATGCCATGCCGCCCCATCACAGCGGCAAGGTTTTCTTTTTCGGACTGTACCCACTGGCTCCACTCCGTATCGCCGCGGGAGCCGCCTTTGAATCCCTGTGCCGCTAGTGCCTGTTTTAGAGACACTCTCGTATCAAGTCCACGCTTACTGCCAGTTGTGAACGGGACAAAATCAATATGCAAATGCGGCGTTGCTTCATCCATATGAATATGAGCAGAAAATACATAAAGATTAGGATTTCGCTCTTGGAATCCACGATAATATTCATCCAAAATCTGCCTTGCAAGCTGTCCGTTTTCACTTCCTGCGCCCATATTTTCCTTATCGCCAATCTGTAAAATCAGTTCGTGGAACGGCTTTTCCTGCTTTGAGTTCCGTATTTTCTCGTAATAATCGGCAATGCGGCGGTCTGCCCTCGTCTGTTTCTCATTATATTTCTGCAATGCTTCATTAAAGAGTTTATGATACACTTTTTTGATGCTCTCGTTACAATAATCCACATTAAAGTGTGAACGCTCCCCATCCACATTTTCAGCCTTAAATTTTCGGCTGTTATGGTTGAT
>CAJTRE010000001.1:172010-237119 GCA_910578495.1 uncultured Dorea sp. | reverse complement strand
CCTTTCTTTTCGGCTGGTAGGCTTTGTTACTTTCCCGAAAGTAACGCAAAAGCACTTTTGTCGGCTTTGCCAACAAAAATGCAACCTGCAAGCAGGTTTTGCGCTCTCCGAGGGGCAAGGGCGGCTTTTTGAAAAAAGCCCCCTGCACCCCGCAAAAACTTTATCCGTGACAGTATGCGACGGTTGCGACAGTTATTTTGATACCGCCCCCACTCCCCTAAATGCCGTCGCAACTGTCACGAGCCGTCACGCTGTTTCCTCCGCATCTTTCCATAAAATAATCTTACGTCCCTCATGGCAACGACCTTTTTTATAATGAATACCATGCTCATCATACAACCGCCCCGCAAGAATATTTAATCTCTTTGTGATGATATTTACCTGAACGTCCGCATTTAGTAATGCGACAAGCTCTGTTGCCGAGCCTTCCCAAAACGATACGTCTTTCATAACACACTCCGCAATTTCATCCAATAACGGCTCTGGCGGCTCTTTCCAAAGTTCCGTTTCTGCCTTTTGAAAATCCCACAGCAACGTTTCGGGATTACGAAGAAGATAAAGTTTTTGCTCTTGCTGGTCTCTGCCCGACACTTCAAGCGTGGCGGCGTTGCCCGTCCGTTTCTCCTTATACAGCAGGAACGCCCCGTCTGCCGCGCCGAGCAATCCGCTTGTTCCCGAAATCATGTCAAACTTATCATCGGAGGTCTGCTTGCGCGTATGGTGTACGAGCAATAAACATAAACCGTGCGTATCGGCAAAACTCTTTAACCTCGTAATAATCTGGTAATCGTTAGCGTAACTGTAATTATCGCCGCCAACCTCGCGCACCTTTTGAAGCGTGTCAATAATAATCAGCTTTGTGTCGGGATGCTCAACAACAAACTTTGTAAGCTGTTCATCAAGTCCCCTGCCAAGTTGACCTGCCGAAACAGAAAAGTAGAGGTTTTCCGCACTTTCCATTCCAAACATCCGATATAGACGCTCCTGCAAGCGGCGGTAATCATCTTCAAGGGCAAGGTACAACACCGTTCCTTTTCGGACGGTATAGTTCCAAAGCGGCGTACCCGTGCTGACATGGTAGGCAAATTGCGCCATCAAGAAACTTTTCCCCAGTTTAGGAGAGCCGGCAAAGATATAAGCGCCGGGGTAGAGCAGACCGTCAATTAACGGCGGCTTACTGTCATACACAGTATCATATAACTCGCTCATGGTGATTGTTTTGAGAGACGAAGGGGATAATTCCCGCAACAGTTCTTTCTGCATTTCCCCAAAGCCCTTGATATTTTCATTGCAAGCGGATATACTATTATCAGCACATTTTTGAATCGGCTGCCTTTCATCTGCGCCAACAGATGAGCCGAAGGCAGTCGTTTCTTTTTGATTAGTCATTGCTATCCCCCTTTAGTCCATATAAAATCTCCGTGATTAATTCAATATTATCCAAAAGTTCTTCTCTGATATTCCCGCCCGCTTCAATGCGCTTTAGTTCTGTAAGAACGGCGGCAAGTTCATTTTTCAACGCCTTATACACTCTGGGATTGCCTTGGACAATAATATCCCTGCCAAGGCAGCGACGGTAACAATATTCCTGTTTTGGAAGTCCTGAAAGCCTCACCGCCGTATTAATTTGTTCGTTTTCTTCAGGAGACACCCGAAATCCCACCGTGATATTCCTCCAACGGTTACGGTTATCCATGTTTTTCGCCGACATATCTACATCCCCGCCTTTCTGAAATCATTTAATTTATCCGCCATGTCGCTCTGTGTCGATGGAAACAAATGCGCATAATTGTAAGTGATATTAATACTTTCATGCCCGACCCTGTCTGCGATTGCCACGGCTGAATACCCCATCTCGATTAAAAGCGAGATATGGCTATGGCGCAAATCATGAATCCTTATGCGCTTTACTCCCGCTTCTTTTGCGCCTCTGTCCATTTCATGGTGAAGATAACTCTTTGTGATTTCAAACAGCCTGTCGGTCTTTCCAACATGGTATAGCTGTTTCATATATTCCTGCATTTCTTCACAGAGAAACTGCGGCATTTTTATTACCCTGTTGCTTTTGGGCGTTTTCGGGTCTGTGATAACGTCCCTGCCGTCGATACGCTGATAGGACTTGTTGATTGTCACTATGCTTTTCTCAAAATCAAAGTCGACGGGCGTAAGGGCGAGAAGTTCTCCCTCTCGGATTCCGCACCAGTAAAGCATTTCAAACGCATAGAATGATACGGGCTTGTCCATCATCGCAAAGGAAAACTTCTCGTATTCTTCCTGCGTCCAGAACAGCATTTCACGCCCTTTCTCTTTCCCCATGCTCCCCGCTTTGGCGGCTGGGTTTTCCCTCAGACCATAAAGTCGGACAGCATGGTTGAAAACCGCGCTAAGCTGATTGTGGATTGTCTTAAGATATACGGGGGAATATGCCTTGCCGCTCTTATCTTTTGCTTTCAGCATTTCATTCTGCCATGCAATAATATCCCTCGGCTGGATTTCACTGATTTTCCTCTTTTCAAAATAAGGCAGAATCTTTGTCTTTAGGATATGCTCTTTCGTATGCCAAGTATTTTCCTTAATGCGGTTTTTCATATCGACCGTATAAGTCTCCACAAAACTCCCAAAAGTCATGTCCAAATCAGCCGTAACCTTATTTAACTGTTCCCTCTCCCACGCTAACGCTTCCCTTTTGGTAGCAAATCCCCGTTTTGTTGTCTGCTTTCGGTTGCCCTGCCAGTCGGTATAGCGGTAATAGACTTTCCATGTGTTCGTTTTCGGTTCTTTGTAAACAGCCATAACCTAATCCCTCTCTTTCTTATTTAAGCCATAGCAGGCTCTTTCTAAAAAATACTGTTTGTTTATGCGTCCTGCGATTGTTAGAAATCCTTGCGACTTCAACTCGGCGTTCAATTTTTGTACTACTTTATAAGCATAAGACTTTGAAACGCCCAATTCTTCCGCAACTTCCTCTACCCGCATAAAAGTCGTATCTGCCATACAATACCCCCTTTCGTTTTATTACATATTTATCCGCCGTTTTACCCGATTTCTGTTCCTGCCCCTACTCCAGCGGCGTGGTTTCGCTCGTTTCCTTTTCGGAAAGTCGTTGCAAAATCATATCCCAATCGGACGGTCATTCATTTTTCTAAACATTTTTATTTAACTTACGCTATTATACTAAGCATTTATGCTATTGTCAAGTGGTTTTGAAGAAGATATTAAACTTTTTTGTTTTATTTTTATTGACTCATGTTAAGCATATATGCTATACTATTTGCAAATACATATACAAGGAGCGATACACTATGGCTATTGGTGAAAGAATCCATTTTTTCCGCATTATGCGTGGCATGACGCAAAAATACCTCGGCATGACCGTCGGCTTTCCTGAAAAGAGCGCGGACGTCCGTCTGGCGCAATATGAAACAGGCTCCCGCAAGCCAAAAGCGGAGCTTACCGCCGCATTAGCGCAGATACTCAATGTTTCTCCGCAGGCTCTCGATATACCCGACATTGACAGCTATATCGGTCTTATGCACACCCTATTTGTACTTGAAGATATATACGGTCTTACCATCAGCGAAGCGGATGGAGAAGTCTGCTTGAAAATCAACAAGGACAAAGGAAAGGACGCCGCCGAGCTGCTGAAAATGCTGTCTGCTTGGAAAGAACAGGCTGACAGGCTGTCTGCGAAGGAAATCAGCAGGGAAGACTACGACCAGTGGCGGTACAATTACCCGAAATTCGATACCACGCAAAACTGGGCGAACATTCCCTCGCAAGCGTTAAGCAATTCATTGGTTGAAGCGTTCAAGGACAAGTTAAAAGACTGAAAACGCCAAAAGAGCTAACAGACTTCTTCTACAAAAATCTGTTAGCTCTTTATTCTTGAATAATCTAAAATGTTGTCAAACTGTTGTCACGAGGACTTTTCGCCTTACAAGAATCCAGTATTTATGCGGCTTCCAGCCGTTTCTGATACTACTCCCATTCTATCGTCGCACAAGGCTTCGGGCTCATATCATAGCAGACTCTGTTCACATTCTTCACTTCTTTCAGAATCCTATCCGTAATCTTATCCAGTACCGCCCAGTCAATGTGCTCAATGCTTGCGCTCATAGCATCAATGGTATTCACCGCGCGCAGGATTACTGGATACTCAAAACATCTTGCGTTATCCTTCACGCCAACAGACTTGAAATCCGGCACAACAGTAAAATACTGCCATACTTTCTTATCCAGTCCGGCTTTCTCAAACTCCTCGCGGAGAATCGCATCAGACTCACGCACTGCTTCCAGACGTTCTCTTGTAATAGCGCCAAGACATCTTACACCAAGTCCAGGTCCCGGGAACGGCTGGCGGTATACCATGCCATGAGGAAGTCCAAGTTCCACACCACATGCTCTTACTTCATCTTTAAACAGATAATATAGCGGCTCTACCAAATCAAACTGTAAATCCTCCGGAAGCCCTCCTACGTTATGGTGAGACTTCACAACTTTAGCCGTCTTAGTTCCACTCTCTACAATATCCGGGTAGATCGTTCCCTGTGCAAGAAAATCAATTCCCTCCAGTTTTCTTGCTTCTTCTTCAAATACGCGGATAAATTCTGCGCCAATGATCTTTCTCTTCTGCTCTGGATCTTCAACACCTTCCAGCTTGCCGAGAAATCTTTCAGATGCATCTACATATACCAGATTTGCATCCATCTGGTTTTTGAACACCTCAACCACACTCTCAGACTCACCTTTACGCATCAGTCCATGATTCACATGCACACAAACAAGCTGTTTGCCAATAGCTTTAATAAGAAGCGCGGCTACAACAGAACTATCTACACCACCGGATAATGCCAACAGCACTTTCCGGTCTCCTACCTGCTTACGAATCAACTCTACCTGATCTTCCACAAAGTTTTTCATATTCCAATTTGATTCTGCTTTGCAAGTCTCAAACAGGAACTTCCTCAGTACATCCTCCCCGACAGTCTCATCATAGCATTCCTCACATTTTGCAGTTGGATGACCAATCGCCATCATAGGATAGCCAAGGCTGTAAAGCTCTGGACATACATCTACTGCTTCACCATCCACCATACGGTTTTCACCACCGTTTAAGATAATTCCCTTTACGTTATCAAGCGCCTTTAACTCTTCTACTGTAATATCATGCGGATGGATCTCACTGTAAACCCCCATATCACGAATCTCTCTGGCAATCACTGTATTTTCTGTACTTCCAAGATCCAGAATTACAATCATATCTTGTTTCATCTGATTTCTAGCTCCTCTCTATCCCTACATATCTGTCATATTATCAAAATAACCCTGAATTAAAATAACAGGTGTACCCTTATCTCCAGAACCACTGGTCAAATCGCATAGAGAACCGATAAGGTCTGTAAGACGACGTGGTGTTGTTCCCTGAGAAGCCATATTTCCAACTAAATTATCATCTTTTTCCTTAATCTTCTTAGAAATAGCTTCTTTTAAAGCCTCGCCAGACAAGGCCCTAAAATCATTGTCTGCCAGATATTTTAACTTTAACTCGTTTGGCGTACCTTCCAAGCCTTCTGTATTTGCCACAGATACACATGGATCTGCCAGCTCCCAGATTTTCCCAACCGGATCTTTGAAAGCACCGTCTCCATATACCATAACTTCTACGTGTTTTCCTGTCTTATCTAAAATCTTCTTCTGCACATCCAAAACTAAATCTGTACAATCGCGCGGGAAGAGTTTAACAGAATCTTCTGTAGACTTGTTAGAACCAAGAAGTCCGAAACGCTCGTTACATCCACTTCCATCTACCGGACTTGTTAAAATCTCGTCCATTCCATATACTTTCTCTGCTCCATGCGCTTTTAAAATACGTTTTGTACGTTCTCTCGAATGAATATCGCAGCTTAACACATTCTTAGTGTATTTTAAAATTTCCTGAGGCTGATTTGCGAAAATAACCTCCACATCAGCGCCCATCTCACGAATCACTTCACTATAGTACGCCACATAATCTACTCCGGTAAATGGATGAATGTTCTCACCGAATAACTCTCTATATCGTTTCTCATCCAGAACATCACTGTACGGATTGATTCCAGCCTCATCAAGCTGATCTAAAGATACCAGTGCGTTTCCAACTTCATCACTTGGATAGTTTAACATAAGTACGATCTTCTTCGCGCCTTTTGCCATTCCTTTTAAACAGATGGAAAAACGGTTTCTTGAAAGAATCGGGAAAATAACTCCGATTGTCTCTCCACCTAATTTCTCTTTTACATCTTTTGCAATTGCATCAACAGAAGCGTAATTTCCCTGTGCTCTGGCTACAATAGACTCTGTAGCGGCAATAACATCTCGGTCGCGCAGTTCAAAACCTTCGCTCTTCGCTGCGTCTAATACGCTATCTACGATAATATCTGTCAGATTATCCCCTTCACGAATAATCGGACAGCGAATCCCTCTTGATATAGTACCTACTTTTCTTTCCATGCTTTTCATCCCCTTGTACTAAAATGAAATATATTGACAACTTACACTGTACCACAATAAAGCCAAGATTACAATTCTATTCTTTTCAAAATTCAGGTCAAAATACATATTTAGTGTAACTATTCAGCCATAACAACTAGATTTATTCTTGAAACAGCGGTGTTGAATAATATCTATCCGCACTGTCCGGCAAGATTGCAACAATCGTCTTCCCCTCATTTTCCGATCTTTTTGCTAATGTAAGTGCCCCATATAACGCTGCCCCGGAAGAAATCCCGACGAGAATCCCCTCTTTCTTTGCGAGAAGTTTCGCCGTTTCAAATGCCTCATCACTCTCTGCACAAAAAACTTCATCATAGATTTCCTTATTCAATACATCCGGCACAAAATTTGCACCGATTCCCTGCAGCTTATGTGCTCCCGCTTTTCCACCGGAAAGAATCGGGGAATCCGCCGGTTCTAATGCAACAATCCGAATATTCGGATTCTTCGATTTCAAATATTCTCCGGTTCCAGTGAGCGTTCCACCGGTTCCCACGCCGGCAATAAAAATATCCACTTCACCGTCTGTGTCCTCCCAGATTTCCGGCCCCGTTGTGTCTATATGCGCTTTTGCATTTGCCCTGTTTGTAAACTGTCCCGGAATAAAACTGTTTTCTATCTGCGCAGCTAATTCTTCTGCCTTCTCTACAGCCCCCGCCATTCCTCTGGCTCCCTCTGTCAGAATAATTTCCGCTCCGTACGCTTTCAGTATATTCCTTCGCTCCACACTCATGGTATCCGGCATTGTCAAGATCATACGATAACCTTTTACCGCCGCAATGGAAGCAAGACCAATTCCTGTATTTCCAGATGTAGGCTCTATAATCACTGATCCTTCTTTCAAAAGTCCTCTCGCTTCCGCTTCCGCAATCATATATTTTGCAGCTCTGTCCTTCACACTTCCCGTAGGATTCAGATATTCAAGTTTAACAAAGACTCGTGCTTTAAGTTCCAGCTCTTTCTCAATATTTGTTACTTCCAGAAGCGGTGTGTGTCCGATTAATTCAATTGCATTTTTATATATGTGTGCCATCATTACCTCCGTCTTTCATTTCTGTTTCTTCATTCATAATACGTCTATATTTAGTATAACACACTTTATGCTCGTCCCCCAACTCATATTCTCAATCTCGATTCTGTGAAATATCCATAATATTCTTAAATGTTTTAGATTTTCCAAAACAATTCTGATTTTTCAATCTAGTCTTCTATGTTTTTATATATTTTCTCTCTGTTTTTCTTGTAGTTTCTCACCTATAACAACATTTTTTATTTCCCTTTTCATCATATTTCCTATATAATAGATAGAAAGTAGTTTTTTCAATCTCAGATTAGGAGGAAAAATATGGCAAAACGAACAGACATTCATAAAGTGTTGATTATTGGTTCCGGTCCGATCATTATCGGACAGGCTTGTGAGTTCGATTATTCGGGAACACAAGCATGTAAGGCGCTGCGTAAACTTGGTTATGAAATCGTGCTGGTTAACTCTAACCCTGCAACGATCATGACAGATCCTGAGACAGCAGACGTAACTTACATCGAACCATTGAATGTAGAAAGACTGGAACAGATTATTGCAAAAGAAAGACCAGATGCGCTTCTTCCAAACTTAGGCGGACAATCAGGTCTTAATCTTTGTTCAGAGCTTGCCGTGGCAGGCGTGCTTGACAAATACAATGTAAAAGTTATCGGTGTTCAGGTAGACGCAATCGAGCGTGGCGAGGACCGTATTGAATTCAAGAAATCTATGGATGCTCTTGGTATCGAAATGGCAAGAAGTGAAGTTGCTTACACCGTAGAGGAAGGTCTTGCAATCGCAGACAAGCTGGGATATCCTGTTGTTCTTCGTCCTGCTTATACAATGGGCGGCGCCGGCGGCGGACTTGTCTATAATAAAGAAGAATTAAAGACTGTTATGGCAAGAGGGCTTCAGGCTTCTCTGGTAGGACAGGTTCTAGTAGAAGAATCCATCCTTGGCTGGGAAGAGCTTGAGCTTGAAATCGTCCGCGATACAGACGGCAACATGATTACCGTATGCTTCATTGAGAACATCGATCCGCTTGGTGTCCACACAGGAGATTCTTTCTGTTCTGCTCCAATGCTTACAATCCCAGAGGAAGTTCAAAAACGTTTACAAGAGAAATCTCAGAAAGTTGTAGATTCTGTTCAGGTGATTGGCGGTTGTAACGTGCAATGGGCACATGATCCAAAGACAGACAGAGACGTTATTATCGAAATCAACCCAAGAACGTCCCGTTCTTCCGCCCTTGCTTCTAAAGCAACCGGATTTCCGATCGCTTTAGTATCCACTATGTTGGCGGCAGGACTGACACTAAAAGATATTCCTTGTGGAAAATACGGAACGCTTGATAAATATGTTCCGAACGGAGATTATATTGTTATCAAATTTGCCCGCTGGGCATTTGAGAAATTCAAAGGCGTTGAAGACAAACTTGGTACTCAGATGCGCGCAGTCGGCGAGGTTATGAGTATCGGAAAGACTTATAAAGAAGCTTTTCAGAAAGCAATCCGAAGTCTCGAAACAGGACGTTATGGTCTTGGACACGCCAAGGATTTCGATACAAAGACAAAAGAACAACTTCTCAAAATGCTCATCACTGCCTCTAGCGAACGTCATTTCATTATGTACGAGGCACTTAGAAAAGGGGCTGCTGTTGATGAAATTCACGAACTTACAAAAGTGAAGAAATATTTCATTGAGCAGATGAAAGAGCTTGTTGAGGAAGAAGAAGCCCTGATTGTAAATAAGGGAAGCATTCCTGCGGACGATAAACTCATCTCTGCAAAGAAAAATGGTTTCTCAGACAAATACTTGAGCCAGATTCTGGAAGTTTCTGAGGCTGATATTAGAAACAGAAGAATTGAACTGGGTATTGAAGAAGCCTGGGAAGGCGTACATGTAAGCGGAACCAAGAACAATGCTTACTACTACTCCACTTATAATGCAGAAGATAAGAATCCTGTTTCTGACAAGCAGAAAATTATGATTCTTGGCGGCGGTCCAAACCGTATTGGACAAGGTATCGAGTTTGACTACTGCTGTGTACACGCAGCGCTTGCACTCAAGAAACTTGGTTTTGAGACAATCATTGTAAACTGTAATCCAGAGACGGTTTCTACAGATTATGACACTTCTGATAAGCTTTACTTTGAGCCGCTGACACTGGAGGACGTATTGAGCATTTATAAGAAAGAAAAACCAGTCGGCGTTATTGCACAGTTCGGTGGACAAACTCCGCTTAACTTAGCCGCAGATCTTGAGAAAAACGGCGTGAAGATTCTCGGAACTTCTCCTTCTGTCATCGACCTTGCAGAAGATCGCGACTTGTTCCGAGAAATGATGGATAAATTAGAGATTCCAATGCCAGAGTCCGGAATGGCTGTAAACGTTAATGAGGCACTTGCTATCGCAGAGAAAATCGGCTATCCGGTTATGGTTCGTCCTTCTTACGTACTTGGTGGACGCGGTATGGAAGTTGTATACGATGATGACAGTCTTACAAACTACATGAACGCCGCTGTAGGTGTAACTCCTGACCGCCCAATCTTGATTGACCGTTTTCTGAATCACGCATTAGAGTGTGAGGCAGACGCTATCAGTGATGGTACACACGCATTTGTTCCTGCAGTTATGGAGCATATCGAACTTGCCGGCGTACACTCCGGAGACTCTGCTTGTGTCATTCCATCCGTACACATCTCCGAGGAAAATGTACAGACGATCAAAGAATACACAAGAAAAATTGCTGAGGAAATGCATGTAAAAGGTCTTATGAATATGCAGTATGCAATCGAGAACGGAAAAGTATACGTACTTGAGGCTAATCCTCGTGCCTCCCGTACTGTTCCGCTAGTATCTAAAGTATGTAACATCCGTATGGTGCCTCTGGCTACAGATATTATTACCTCTGAACTTACTGGACGCCCATCACCGGTTGCAGACTTAAAAGAGCAGAACATTCCTTATTTCGGTGTAAAAGAGGCTGTATTCCCATTCAATATGTTCCAGGAAGTAGATCCGCTTCTCGGACCGGAAATGCGCTCTACAGGAGAGGTTCTTGGCTTAGCTCCTTACTTCGGAGAAGCTTTCTACAAAGCACAAGAAGCTACACAGTCCAAGCTGCCACTTGGCGGAACAGTATTAATTTCTGTAAACCGTAAAGACAAAGCAGAAGTTGTAGAAGTTGCCAAAGCATTTGCAGATAACGGCTTCAAAATTCTTGCAACAGAGACAACATGCAACCTGATCAACGAAGCAGGTATCCCGGCTGAACGTGTGAATAAACTTCAGGAAGGACGCCCGAACATTCTGGATTTCATTACGAACGGTAAGATTGACCTCATCATCAATTCTCCGGTTGGCAAGGACAGTATCCATGATGACAGTTACCTGCGTAAATCTGCAATTAAGGCTAAAGTTCCTTATATGACTACTATTGCAGCGGCAAAAGCTACCGCAGAAGGCATTCATTCCATGATTAAGTATGGAAATGATGCAGTAAAATCACTACAGCAGTTACACAGTGAAATTAAAGATAAAGAGTAAGAAACAGGGACGTAGAAAATGTATTTTTCTACGTCCCTATTTCAAATATACATCGTTCAAATGCGTTTATCACTTCTGTCTCTTCATATTTATCGTACCGCTTATGATTCCTTCCATATGACAGATGCACATGGCCATGTATGAAAAACTGAGGTTTATATTTCTTCATCAAGGTCCGGAAAACTTGAAAACCCTGATGTGGCAAGTCTCTGCCATCGTTTAGCTGATATGCCGGAGCGTGGGTTACGAGAATATCAAATCCTCTTCTGAAAAGCAGTGGAAAGAACATCTTCCTCACTCTCCTTGTCATCTGTCTTTCCGTATACTGATGATTCCCTCCCTTATACCGCATCGAGCCGCCAAGTCCCAGAATCCGTATTCCTTTATACACGTATATCTTATCCTCAATACAAATACAACCTTCCGGAGGTTTTTGCTCGTATCTTTCATCATGATTCCCATGCACATATAAGACCGGTATAGATGTCATAGTTGTCAAAAAAGACAAGTATTCTGCCGCCAAATCTCCGCAAGAAATAATAAGGTCAATGCCTTTTAACTTCTCTTTATCAAAATAATCCCACAAATACGCCGACTCTTCGTCTGATATTGCAAGTATTTTCATCCGTATCTCTACCTTTCTTTCTGCTTAATCCCCTGTTGCAAAACCGTCGGCTTTACGGTCTCTTGCAGTTCTTCATCTGCCGGGATAGAGCCGATCACATTATCCAAAAGCCAGTCCATCGTGGCAATTTCTTCCGGACTTAAACTGTAATGTGGATTCCCCTGTACGATTCCCTCCTGTGAATATAAGATTCCCGAAAACGGATTAAATTCTCCTCTTGAAATGGTTTCTTTTAAAAATTCTACAAGACGTTTTGTTCCAATGGGCAGTTTCTCAGAACAGATAACATCCACCACACCCGAAGACATTCCCCACCAATAATTAATCGCCTTTTTCTCGGAAGAATTATCGTCATATTTCCACGTTCCGTCCATAATCGCACGCACCAACTGTTCATAAAATTTCCCCCAGTGCCAGAGGGGCATAGCAAGGCTCACTGTCTCATCGTTTTCCAGACAATACAAACCAAAATAACGGGACATATCTTCTGGAATTACCATATCTTTTCCAGATATACAACTTGCTCCTGTGCAATTTATCTTCTCATATATATCCTGATCTTTCTTAGAAGTCCATTCCAGATACACCTTCACTCTCGGATTGATCATCTTCGCTCCAAGGGCAAACGCATTAATATTCGCAATTGTACCGTACACTGGGATATCCGCCACATATGCCGCCTTATCATTTACCGCCATCGCGCCTGCAATAGCACCCATCAAAAACTTCGCCTCATGCATACGGGCGTAGTACGTGCGGATATAACGATGAGACGTATTTAACGAACAATTCAAAATGCGAATGGCCGGATATTCGACCGCCGCTTTCACACTCGCCTGCACAAATGCAGGAGTTGTAGTAAATACAATATCACAGCCTTTTGCTACCGCATCCTGAATCGTATCCTCAATCGTATCTTTCGTAATATTATCATAGTAAATCGTATGAACCTGTCCCGGGAATGCCTGTTCCAAATGCAGACGTCCAAGCTCGTGCGCATACGTCCACGCCGAAGATCCCGCAGTCTTCTCATAAATAAACGCAATCTTCAGACTGCTCATACTTGACGGCAGAATCAAACTCAGCAGAGACTTTTTCTCATTAGTTGGATCGAGTTTTAAATCAATGGCATTCTGCTTTTCCAAAAGTTTGAACTCTTCCCAGTTTCTGATAATCATGTTTTTCAACTCTTTTGTTGTCTTATCCTGCACCTGCTTATAACCATAAAGTTCAATCAATGCAAGAAAAGCATCTCCCACAGTGATTTTCAGTTTATCCTTATCTCTTTCTTTATACTCTTTGGAAAATCTTGTATAAATGGAACTAAAGTCCAAGCGCTCGTCATCGCTCCACACTTCTCCCGGAGCTTTCCCAACCTCCTTTTGCAGTTTGGCAAAACTTCCTTCCTCCGAAAACCAGATAAAATTAATCTTAGACAGTTCATAAAAATCCATGAACTCATAGTAGATTTTGTTCTCTTTCTCTTCGGTGCGCTTAGGAATAATTCTGATTACCGTTCCGGGGATAGATACAACATCAAAATATTTCATAACGCTGACTCTTTTGTTTCCTTCCAGTACATAAAACTTATTCATGTACTCATACGCTTTGATTGGCTCACGAATCCCCTCTTCTACATGGCTGTCGCAAAGGGCCGACCATTTATAAGCAAACTCTGTATCGTCTTTTAATATCGGCATAAAATTTGCTGAAAATGCATTGCTTCGCCCTCCGGTCTTAGTCCCCACAATCTGGTCTGCCGGAATCTGAACAAGCCCTAGCGGAACCTCCGAAAAGTTCCCCCATCCCGGAAGAATATCGTCCAACACTTCCAGCGTGGGACGCATCCCATGCATCATACGATACTGGTATTCTTTTTTTCCAAGTTTTTGTGCTTTTTCATAATCTACTGATGACATATATATTTCTCCATTTCTATATTCGTAACTACTCAGCCCGCGCCATTCATGCAAGCATGATTCGCGTATTTTGCCGGCTATGTCTGAACTGTTACCTATATTCTAAAGATTAAACAGATACTCTTGTATTTTTTGTTTATTTATATTACTATAGTAACGTATTTATCTCCTCTTTACAAGAGACGGTACGTTCAAAAATCTTTAACTTCAGGAGGGAATTTTTATGAAATTTTGCAGTAAATGCGGCGCACCATGCGGCGATAATGTAAACCAGTGTCCAGAATGCGGAAATGTCTTTCCTGCCGGGCAGACCGAATCGCAAACCAACAATACGGCTGGATCAAATAACAATCAGGGCTCTAACCCTTATAACCAATCTTGGCAGCAACAGAACACAAATGCCAATACCAATGGGGGACCATATCAATACCAGCAATATCAGCAATACGGTGCACCTACTCCGAATTTTCCGGGAATCAGTGAACGAAGCATCGTGGTCGCTCTGATCCTTTCATTCATCACTTGCGGTATTTACGGCATTTACTGGATGATCATGTTAAATGATGAGATAAACCAATTATCCGGAGAACCAAACGCTACATCCGGCGGAATGGTCTTCTTATTCACCCTTATTACCTGCGGTATCTATGGTATTTACTGGGCATATAAGATGGGCGAGCGCTGTGACCGAATCAATAGAGTCGACGGAAACTCTCACATCCTGTATCTGGTCATTTCGCTGTTAGGATTCGGCATTGTCAATTACTGTCTGATGCAAGATACCATCAACAGAACAATCCGCATTCAACAGGGCAGATAATCAAACAACTATTTACACCTACATAAAAGTGGTTATGCGTTTTCGCATAACCGCTTTTTCTTCATAAATTACCTTTCGAATAATATCACAATCTCTACCATGGTTCTTCTTCGCCCATACGAATGCGCTCCATCCGCTCTGATAATTCTTCATCCATATGATCAAAAAGATAATTTTTCCCTCTCGTGCGTTTCTCCAAATATTCCTCCTGAATCTCACGTTTTATCAATTCAACTTCCTCTTCCAATTCCCTTGCGGAAATCAAATTTGCTCCCTGCCCCACAACAATCACTTGCTCTACACCGTCAGACGTCGCCACTGTGACATGGTATTTTCGTCCAATCTGATGAACGACTTTCTCAATATACTGATCCGCCGTTTCTTTCTCTTTCGTATATACCACGTGAATATTATGATACTTCTGGATCTCAATCCATGCTCCCTCTACCTTATACGCATCAAATACTAGAATCACTGTACACTTCTTATAACCTTGATAGTTACACAAAATATCCATCAATTTATTTCTGGCCGCCTCAATATTCTCTTTCGCCAGCTCTTTCAACTCTTCCCATGCAAAAATAATATTGTAACCATCAACGAGAAAATATTCCGGTAAGATTTCCTTTTCTGCTCGCTGTTTCTGAGGCTGCGCCGTTACAGTTCTGGAGGCAGGCGGATTCTTCCTCTCCACTTTCCCATACGTACGAATGAAGATTTCTTCCAATTCTTTATCTTCCTCCACAAATGCCCTGCTCCTACTATTCACAGCACAATTACGGCTGCTAATATTCCTTGTACCATTGCTTCTTTTAGCAGCTTCCTGCTTTTCCCTTTCTAACCGTTTTAACTGGCTCTCAATGTGCATATAATCCGGCACTTCCTTCCATGGTACATAGAATCCTGCACCATGCGCACAAAACACCGAACCTGTCGGATGCTCCAAATCATTTTCCGGCTCATAGCCTATCTCTTCCAATACATCCTCTGTATTATGGCAAGGTTCATATCCTCCGAACACAAGAGAAATTCTTCCCTGTCCTTTTGTATAACCCGCAACCTCTGTCTGATAATCTCTCATACAGGAAACAGGAGCTTTTCCAGTCAAAACAGCCACATCCCCCTCTATCTGAGGCGGCTGGAAATCGCCATACATCCGCTGAACATCCGAAAGGGCACGTCCAACCGCATCTGACGGTATCTCTAAGCGAAATTCATAATACGGTTCTAACAATACACTTTCCGCCTGCATTAATCCCTGACGCACCGCACGATATGTAGCTTGCCGGAAATCTCCACCCTCCGTATGTTTCAGGTGTGCCCGTCCTGCTGCAAGCACAATCTTCATATCCGTAATGGCGGCGCCTGTCAATACACCTCTGTGCATCTTTTCATTTAAGTGCGTTAGAATCAATCTCTGCCAGTTCCCGTCTAACATATCTTCACTGCATATGGTATCAAATTCCAGACCACTTCCCGGTCTCCCCGGCTCCATCAGAAGATGTACTTCCGCATAATGACGGAGAGGTTCAAAATGTCCAACACCCTCCACTGTATTTTTGATCGTCTCTTTATATACGATATTTCCAGCTCCAAAAGCAACCTCTATCCCGAATCGCTCCCTGATCAGACTGCGCAAAATTTCAATCTGCACTTCTCCCATAAGCCTTGCATGGATTTCTCCCAATTCTTCTTCCCATACAATCCGAAGCATCGGATCTTCTTCCTCCAGAAGCCTGAGATTCCGAAGCATAGTATGCACATCAATTCCCTCCGCCAGCTGCACTTGATAATTCAGAACGGGTTCTAACATCGGAGACTTTGACTTTTTCTCTACACCAAGCCCCTCTCCCGGATACGTATAACTAAGCCCTGTCGCCACACAGATGATTCCGGCTTTCGCTTCTGGCACTGTCTCAAATTTCTCCCCAGAATAAATACGGATTTGATTCACTTTCTCTTCCCATCGTTCAGACGCATCCAGCGCATCACCCAGAATGTCTTTTACTTTCAATATCCCACTGGTAATCTTCATATGTGTCAAACGATTTCCCTGTGCGTCACGAGAAATCTTATATACTTTTGCGCCAAAAGGTTTATCCTCTCTATAAAAACCTTGTTTTCCGTCATTCCTCTGCGCGGTATAACGTTTAATTCCGTCCAAGAACTCCTGCACACCCTCTACCTTTAACGCCGAACCAAAATAGCAGGGAAATACCTTTCTTTCAGCAACTAAACGGACAATCTCTCTTTCCTCCACTGCTCCCGTCTCAACATACTTCTCTAACACTGCTTCCTCGCACATAGCAATATTTTCAAAGAAAACTTCCTGACTCTCAGAAACTTCCCCCTCGTCAAATGCTATAATCGAATCATCCAATGTATTCTTTAATTCTTCCAGCAGACATCCTCGGTCTGTACCTGCCTGATCCATCTTATTGACAAACAAAAATACCGGAATCCCATAGCGTTCCAACAAATTCCAAAGGGTTCTCGTATGTCCCTGCACACCGTCAGCGCCGTTAATTACAAGAATCGCATAATCAAGCACCTGCAAAGTACGCTCCATCTCCGCCGAGAAATCCACATGCCCCGGCGTATCAAGAAGGGTTACTCTCGTATCTCCAAGATTGAAAACTGCCTGCTTGGAAAAAATAGTAATCCCCCGGCTGCGCTCCAACTCATTATGATCTAAAAAGGCATCCTTATGATCCACTCTGCCAAGTTTCCTCACTTGCCCTGTAAGATACAAAATACTCTCGGACAACGTCGTCTTTCCTGCATCCACATGAGCCAGAATACCTGTGCATATATAATGTTTTGGTGTTTTCTCTGATTGTTCACTCATCGAAAAACCGCCTTTCTCTTTCATTTAGCAATTTTATTTCGGGTAAGTTTTCTGTAATTCGTGATATTGATCTAATATATCTGTTCTAATCTCTTCTAATATACCCTCTCTTTGAAAAACCATCAATTATCTTTCACATACAGTAACTTCCACTTCATCTCCATCAGACTTTCCTAACTGCTCACGAATGGATTTCAACATTCCTATGATATAACAGATACTTCCATCTGGATTTTTCACCCCCATATTCACAATACTTCCATCATACGGAATGCCGTCAAATGTCACATGAACTTTTACTCTTCCTTTTCCAAATTCTTGACGGATATCATATGGAAATTCAATATATGCCCCACCCTTTTGCATAGAAGCATGAATTTTAGATTTGAATTTATATACCTTATCAGTCATTGTCATTCTCCTTTTCATTTTTGAAATATTATAGTTATTAACTTCCTCTCGCGAATTAAATACAATAATATTCTTATCCTTGTATTTTCTTAGCAGTTCATACACATGAGGCATTTCATCCCTCGAAAAATTAATGATAAACTCTCGAAATTCATCATCCAATCTATCTTCCTTCCAAGGCATGTCCTCTCTCTCGGTACCTATACGTGTCTCTGCACCTGCAAGGCAAACAGGCAGAGGCAAATCCAAAAGAAATACTGTATCGCATTCTATTAAACGCATTTCAAGCGTTCTTCCATAATTGCCGTCAATAATCCATTTATCCGTTTTTATGATCTCCAATAACTTTAAATCAAACTCATGACGAGTAATATTTGTTCTATCCGGCTTATGCCAGATCAAATCAAGATAATACAGAGGAAAACCTGTCTCATCACGAAGCCGTCTTGCAAAGGTACTCTTACCTGCACCGGGACACCCAATAACGATAATCTTTTTCATCTTGCCACCTCCGAATACTAATCCCTGAAAAGAAAACTGCCATGCAATCAGATGAACCTTTTACATAGCAGTTTTTGTTTTGTCATTTACCATACATTAGTCATAAGTTTCTGAATACTTCTATGAATGCTTTCCGATTCTATAATCATGTTTTCTTGCCCGCATAATACCTCTGGATGCTATATCCACAATATTGAACGCAAATGCAATCGCAAGACAAGTAACAATCAGAATAAGTGTCTCACTAACCGCCATAGCAACATCTTTGGTTAAACATCCATACATCATATAATACAGATTCGGTCCCGGAATAAGCGGAAACACAGAAGCTGTCAAAAAAATAGTAGACGGCGCTTTATTAATACGAGACATACAAAATGCATAAAACGCCACAAATATTGCCGCTACCAGAGTCGCCAGGAAATTGCTTGGTTTAATTTCCATTACAATCAGATAAATTCCCCAAGTAAAGAATGCTCCGATTCCGGAATAAATCACCTGTCTGCCGCGAATCTGAAACCAGAATGCAAAACCTACACAGGCTATCGTACAAGAAATAAGCTGTATCGGAATACTGTGGTTCAGAATAAACCCTTCTGCATTAAAGTCATCCATCAGCATCATGGCAAGACCTGTTCCTACAGCAATTCCCGCCGCTCCCAAAATGGAATTCATAATGTTAATAAATCCGGAAATATAATCTTTCTGCAAGATCTCGCGAATACCGTTTGTCGTACTAAGTCCACTAATCAAAAGCATGACAATACCTATCATGATTCGCTCCGGGTGAGCCCCAAGACCGTTTCTAGTTGCCAGAACAATAATCATTTCTGATAGGAAAGAGAGTATCGTATTATAGATAAATAAATTACCTTCTCTTTTACTCAGCCATTTTCCAACAACTACAATCATCAAGGATACAATTATCGCAACAATTGCGTCTGTAAAATTACTGCCGAAGAACACAGCAAATCCGGTTCCTCCCATCACTGCCGCAAAATATCTGGTTATTTTCCGCTGCGGCGGACGTCCTTTTACTTCCAGAAATCTTTCATGAAGTTCTGCCGCAGCCGGCGTATCTTCACATACATGCCTGCACAGATTGTTCATGTAGTCCAATTGGTCGAAATCAAAATCTGCATTCTCAATATGACGTATCTGGGTTATGATCTCTCCCTCCGGCGTCTCTACGGTAATCTGAAGATTTGTCGGTATTACGAAAGCATCATACTTTTTGAAACCGTAACTTCTGCACATTCTATATATACTGTCCTCAATTCGGAAGTTCTCTGCCCCGCTTATGAGCATTGCTTCTCCAATATCTAGAATCCCCTGCACAATCTTATTATAATCCATCTGTCATTCCTCCATTTAGCCTGAGCTGTTTCTCCTTATCGTACATAATTTCTCTACTCACAAGATATTAGATTAGGACACATTTCCAGTATTGTCAATAGGAATCTTTCATACGTTTTTTTATATTGGTATTACATTTTTTGATACATTATAAAACGGAGCAGGACGTCCGCCCACTCCGCTTAAATACTTTAATAATTCTTATATCCGATACCATACTCTTCAGCGCTCGCCGCATGATCTGTATGTAACAATCTATGCGCCAGACGTCCATTTGGTTCTCCAAAGTATACGTCATACATCTCTTTAACGTCCGCATTCTCATGTGAATACCGAAGATCCGCATTCTCATCCAGATAATATAGATTCTTTCCTCTTTCAAATGCAAGCTCTTCTCCGTCATGAATCGGCTGACCACCGCCGCCTACACAGCCGCCCGGACATGCCATAACTTCTACGAAGTCATACTGAACTTCTCCGCGCTCAATACGGTCAAGAAGTACTCGTGTATTACCAAGTCCACTCACTACAGCAGTTCTCACTGCAATGTCATCAATGTGGAATGTTGCTTCCTGCACACCGTTATTCTCATTAAATCCTTCTGCTCGTACAGATTTGAATGCTTCTACCGGAGGATTCTCACCCTTAATCAAGAAATATGCACTTCGAAGAGCTGCCTCCATAACACCGCCGGTTGCTCCAAAGATAATGCCTGCTCCGGTTCCTGCTTTCATCGGGCTGTCGCTTGCGCGGTCTACCAGTATATCCGGACTGATGTGTGCCGCACGTATCATCTTCACAAGCTCTCTTGTAGTAATGACTACATCCACATCTTTTCCCGCATATTCCTCATGGAACAAATCCATCTCACACTCGCCTTTTTTCGCCACACAAGGCATCACAGATACTGTAAATATCTTCTCCGGGCTTACTCCTAGCTGTTTTGCATAGTATGTTTTCATAACCGCACCAAACATCTGTTGCGGAGATTTTGCAGAAGACAAATATTTTACCAGATGTGGATACTGAGATTTGATGAAACGAAGCCATCCTGGACAACAAGAAGTAAACATCGGTCTGTCTTTTAATTCTCCGGAAGTAAACCTCTTTACAAACTCTGTTCCTTCTTCCATAATGGTAAGATCCGCAGAAAATACGGTATCAAACACATAATCTGCTCCCATCTTTTTCAATGCATCCAAGATCTTGCCTACCGTTGCTTCTTCCGGTTTCATGCCAAGCTCTTCACCCCATGCTGCACGAACAGCCGGAGCCACCTGTGTTACAACAATCTTTTCTGGATCTGCAATCGCATCCCAAATTCTCTCTGTATCGTTACGCTCGCGAAGTGCGCCAACCGGACAATGGGTAATACACTGTCCGCAGAGTGAACAATCTGCTTCCTCAATTTTACGGTGACCGGACACATTAACAGTTGTTCTTGATCCGGTTCCTTCTACGTCCCATACATTTAAGCCCTGTACCTTATCACAAATCTGGATACAACGCATACATTTGATACACTTGGATGAATCTCTAATCAGTGGAAACTCCAGATTCCAAGGTTTCTTCTCAATCACCTGTTTATATGGCACTTCAATAATATTCAAATCATTCGCAACTGTCTGAAGCGCACAATTACCGCTTCTTGAGCAAGTTACACACTCACAGTTATGATGAGCAAGAATAAGCTCTACATTCGTTCTTCTGTGTTTTCTGACTTTCGGGCTGTTGGTATAAATAACCATCCCCTCTTTTGCCACGTTATTACAAGCGGTAATCAATCGGTCTTTTCCCTCTAACTCAACGACACATACACGACATGCTGCAATCTCGTTAATCCCTTTCAGATAACAGAGATGTGGAATTGGAATCCCATTCTGAGCAGCAGCTTCCATAATCGTGGTGTTATCTTCTACAGTTATGTTTTTTCCGTCAATTGTAAAATTTACCATAATTTCTCTCTGCCTCCTTTAAAGATTCCATATCCAAAATGATCACAGCGTAAGCAGCGGCTTGCCTCCTGCTTTGCTTCTTTCTCTGTCATACAGTTCTCACAGCCCTCCCAGTCTTTGACTCTCTCACATGCCTCACGCTCAGTAAGATTTACTCTGCCGCATGGTGTACGATCATCCAGATGTGCCTCCGGAATCTCAACATCACAAGAAATCTGATGGTGATAGCCAAGGTATTCATCAATATTTGCCGCTGCAACTTTCGCCGCTGCAATCGCCTTAATAACAGAAGCCGGACCACTTGCACAGTCTCCGCCGGCGAACACACCCGGCATATTTTCAATAGAACCGTTGCTTTTTACTACAATCTTGCCGCGAGATACCGGAATTCCGGAATCCTCAAAGTGCTTCGTCTCGATGTTCTGCCCAATAGCAACAACCAATATATCACATGGAATAAACACATCCTCTTCTCCGGTTGAGCGGATGCTTGCGCGTCCATCTTTAATAGAACTGATCATCTGCGGTGTTACATAGATACCTTTAATCTGATTATTCTCATCAACAGACAGTGAAGATGGTGCTTTCAATGTCTGTACTTCAATACCCTCTGCAATAGCTCCCTCAATCTCGGAAGGAAGTGCTGTCATATCCGCAATTCTTCTTCTGTATACAACACTTACTTTCTTAGCTCCGAGACGTTTCGCAGTACGAACAGCATCCATTGTTACATTACCGCCTCCGATAACTGCAACCTCTTTGCCAGTAAGATCCATAATAATATTCTTTCCTACGTTACGAAGGAACTGCACTGCCGAGAAAATTCCCTCTGCATTCTCGCCTTCTAATCCAAGCTTCTTATCTGTACTTGCACCAATAGTAATAAGTACGGCGTCATATTCTTTCTGAAGCTGTTGGATCGTGATATCCTGACCAATCTTCAAACCGTGTTTTACTTCCACACCTGTCTTGAGGATTGCGTCCACATCATCTTCCAAACGATCTTTAGGAAGACGATAGTTCGGAATACCATAGCGAAGCATTCCTCCAAGTTTTGGAAGCATCTCATATACTGTCGTCTGATGTCCCATAAGCTGAAGATAATATGCTGCGCTCAGTCCTCCCGGCCCTCCGCCGAGAACTGCTACTCTCTTACCGGTGCTTGGCGCACATGCCGGCGGATCGACCTCTCCCGCAAAATCTGCTGCCACTCTCTTAAGCCCCCGGATGTTGATAGCGTCATCCATCATATTTCTACGGCATCTCGCCTCACATGGATGCTCACAGATAAATCCACACGTTGTCGGGAATGGATTATCTTTGCGAATCAGACGAATTGCATCTGCGTATCTTCCCTCACCGACTAATGCCACATACCCCGGAATATCTACATGTGCCGGACATAAGGATACACAAGGTACCGGTTGGTGATATGTACAGGTACAACGTCCATTTTGAATATGTTCTATATAATCATCGCGATATCCGATTAATCCTCTGTATACCATGCGCGCCGCCTCATAACCGATAGCACAGTCTGCTGATTCCATAATGGAAAGCGCTGTCTGCTCCATAATATCCAGTGTCTTCATTGTTGCTCTTCCATCGAGTACATCCTCGATAAAGCTTGTAAGCTGTCCAAGTCCGATACGACACGGAACACATTTTCCACATGTTTGTGCGTGACAAAGCTCCAGAAATGCTCTGGCCATATCTACAGGACATAACCCCGGAGGGCTTGATTCAATTCTTCGCTCTAAATCTTTATAGAGTTCTTCCATAACGATGTCTGCTCTTGTAGGCGAAGTAAGCTCTAATCTGCTCATTTCTTTTACCGTCCCTTCTCTGTTAATATTTCTCCCAATACAAATATGTATTACATAGTTGTATTCATTATAACATTAAACTACCAATTTGTAATTAATTTCGACAAAAGTAGATTATTTAACATAATAAACAGAAATTTAACACAAAATAAAAAAACGGGCCCGAAAGTCCTGCCCGTTTTTTTATCCTATAGGAACTCTATTCCTTGCAGCTAATGCTTTATTACCTGACTTTTATTTTCTTTACTTTACTGTAAGAACCATACACTTTCTTCCCTGTTGAATCGGTTTTATATGCTCTTACTTTCACATAATACACCTTTTTACTTTTTAATTTCTTCAATGTATATGCCGCAGATCTGGTTCTCGCCGTCTTTGTAAGAGATTTTTTAAACTTCTTATCGGCAGAATAAGTAATCTCATATCCCTCTGCCCCTGAAATCTTTTTATACCTGGCTGCGATCAGACCTTTTTTATGGCTTTTCGCTGAAGTAACTGTTGTTCTTCCAATCTTTATCTTCTGCCACTTTGCATATACCGTATAGTTTTTAGTCGTTTTACCGGAAAGCGTCTTGATTTTGTGTTTATAATTCTTGTCAGTGTACCAGCCGTTAAAAGAATAGCCTTTTCGTGACGGACTGCGCAAAGTAACGTTCTTTCCATAATAGGTGCTTTTATTGGAAGCATGATTCTTGCCACCGTTCAAGTAATAAGTAACTTTATAGCCTACCGTTACTCTGCACTCAGCATATTTCCCGCTTCCATCCATACTTTTTACCGTAATCACTGTTGTTCCCGGCATTTTGGCTGTTACAGTACCATTCTGATTGACTACCGCCACTCTGGTATTTGAGGAACCCCAACTCAGTTTCTTATTTGCCGCATCAGCCGGAATAACCTGCGGTTTTAATGTAGCTGCCTTTCCGTTTTGAAGCTGCAATGAACTATAATTTAACTTTATACCCGTCACTTTCTGCGGAACTATTGGTTTCTCCGGCTCTATCGGTTTATCCGGTTCTGTCGGTGGTGTTACCGGCGGTTCTGTTGGTTTCTCTGGTTCTGTCGGCGGCGTTACCGGCGGTTCTGTTGGTTTCTCCGGTTCTGTCGGCGGTGTCACCGGCGGTTCTGTTGGTTTCTCCGGTTCTGTCGGCGGCTCTGGTTCTGTCGGTGGCTCAACCTCTGCCTCTGACTTTAAAATCAATTTCGCACTGCTTGTAATTCCACTTTCAGAATGAGAAACCGTCAATGTATATTCACCCGGTTCATTCCCATCAGCCTCTACTTCCAATGACTGCACATACAACATTGTACCAAAATTAAAAGACTCTATCCCATAATCTTCTCCAAGATTTCCATTAATCTGGTGTTTCAGATTGCCTAATGCCCCTTCATCCCCTGTATATTCTAATTCAAAGTCCGCCCCGTTCTCCCAAAATTCTTTTACTGTCATTGTCTGCTCGGCAGGAACGATTTTGAGACTGGTAAGTACAGATGTTTGGTCTGTATATTTTCCCGCTCTCCATACGACCTTATTACCAGCACTTTCCACGCGAAGCTTCATATCTTTCTGAGCCGGAGATGAGTAAGGAGTAAACAAAATTTCAGCATCAGTGGATTTACTACCGGCAGAAAAATAAATATGTCCTTCTTTAACCAGTCCTGATTCATCACCCGACATCGGATGCCCCTTTGTTTGAAGACGACATTTGCCTGATATAGCTTTACCAATGTCTATAGTCCCATCATATTTTAAACGAATCTTTCCGCCTTCTCCTTGAAAGTTACCGATAATTTTGAAAACCGCCGCCGGATGTTTTGTCAAATTCAGTATTGCGGTTTCTCCAACTTTCAGATTACCTGTGAGACTTTCTATCTTTTCCCCGGAAATCTCACCGCTTATTATTGTCAAATTATCAATTCCCGTCATAACGGGCGTTGTTGAATACTCTGTACTAACCGATACTGTCACCTCTCCACCTGTACCTTCTCCATGAAGCTCAGATCGCGAAATTGGCTTATTCAACTCAATCTCTACATTCCCTGCTATAGGATATAACTGTGCATCTGCCAGAGGCGGTTCAGGCTCTGTTGGATCCATCATATTTCCCGGATCTGCTTCATGAGCTCCGCACCCATATATATTCCCATATTGCAGCCCCTTATTTCCATCAATATCAATAACCGCATTTCCCTGAAAAGAACTGTTCATACTGCCTGCATATATATTCCCAAAAGGAGTTGCCAGATTCTGAGAATCGTTAAATCTAGCATCTCTTTTAATAACAATATGCCCGGTTCCACTACTAGGGCTGTTCAATCCACCTGCAAAGAAATCTATTTCACGTCCATGACTGCTGTTTGAAACATTCACAAGTTCCAGTTTATGCCCATTGGCAAAGATACTGTCATGTATTGTATTTGCAAACTCTAACTGTATATTCTCTAATCTTACATCTCCTCCCAACAATATACCGGCCGGACGAATAGATAATTTTGCATAGTTTGCCTCACTGTCAGACTTAATAGTTACGCTTTTATTAATGATAAGCGGCATTCCGCCCTCACCGTCTTTTTCATTCAAAAAACCATTGCCCATCACATATATCGTTCCGCCGTCTGCAACATTGTCTACTGCATCCCGGAATTGAATATATGGATCGGCCTGCGTACCGCTCCCCTTATAATTGCTCGTATTTCCTTCCGTATATCTTGTATATACAACAGATTTTCCATCTGCTTTTGTGTCTGCAGCATTGGAAACTAATACCGGTGACAGAAAAATGACCGTTGCAAATATAATCTTCTTAATACTGCCAAGTATATATCTTCGCATTATTTTCTCCTTCTCATATACTATAAGTTTACCGTTTCCTTATATATTGCTTTTCTCTTAATATATACATACCATAACACACATTCCATAAAAAATATATACATAATATTAAAAAACGCACCTTAGTTTTTAAGATGCGTTTTATCAATTCATTATATGCTATATACACTCTACAATTATACAAGTTCAATAAGAACTTCCATAGCTGCGTCACCCTTACGCTGACCGATTTTAACAATTCTTGTGTAACCACCGTTACGGTTTACGTATTTTGGTGCAATCTCATCGAAGAGTTTCGCAACAAGATCTACTTCTTTTGTATTTTTCTTTCTTCCAGCCTGTGCTGTCGGTACTTCTTTTACAGGATAAAGAACTTTTAACATCTGACGACGTGCGTGAAGTCTGCTTGGCATATCTTTTTTAATCTTTTTCTCAACTTCATCGTATACAGTAACTTTCTTACCGTCTACTACTTCTTTTACACGTTTTCCGTCTTTGTCTTTACGAGCAACTTTAGCCATTACTGTAACTTCTTCAAAGTTATCTTTCTCTTTAACAGCCATTGCAATAAGACCTTCTGCGATTTTGCGAATCTCTTTTGCTTTTGCCTCTGTTGTTCTGATCTTACCATTGTTGATCAGAGCTGTCACCTGATTTCTTAATAAAGCTTTTCTCTGGCTTGATGTTCTGCCGAGTTTTCTATATTTTGCCATTTGTTTAATCCTCCATATCTTAACACTTGGTTATGCTTCTTCGGGCTTACTAGCCAAATGCTCCACTGCACACTTCGGGTTTACCAGTGGAAGGCATCCTCATATGAATATAAGGTAGTTCTTCGCCGATGGCTTGCATTCACTAAGTTCTCTGCGTTTATTCCTCACCTTTACTGAGACCTAGTCCCAGTTCATCTAATTTTGCAAGTACTTCTTCTAAAGACTTACGTCCGAGGTTACGTACTTTCATCATGTCTTCCGGTGTTCTGTTTGTGAGCTCTTCAACTGTGTTGATACCGGCTCTCTTCAAGCAGTTATAAGAACGTACAGACAATTCCAATTCGTCAATACTCATCTCGAGCACTTTCTCTTTTTCGTCATCTTCTTTCTCAATCATAACTTCCGCAGCCTGAGCCACTTCTGAAAGGTCAATAAAGAGTCTCAGATGCTCGCTAAGAACCTTGGCCGCCAAACTTACTGCCTCATCCGGAACTAAAGTACCATTTGTATATACATCTAATGTCAGTTTGTCAAAGTCTGTAATCTGACCGACACGAGTGTTCTCTACTGTAAGATTAACACGCTCAACCGGAGTATAGATAGAATCAATCGGAATTACCGCGATTGGTAATTCTGCGTCTTTATTCTTATCTGCGCCTACATAACCTCTGCCTTTTGTGATTGTGATCTCCATATAAAGCTTGCTGTCTGCCCCACCGTTCAGTGTTGCAATAACAGTTTCCGGATTCATAATCTCAATATCCTGGTCTACCTGAATATCTGCTGCTGTTACTACACCTTCACCCTCAAAGTCAATATAAGCTGTCTTAGGCTCATCTGTCTCAGACGTGTTCTTAATAGCCAATGTCTTTAAGTTCATGATGATTTCTGTAACATCCTCTTTCACCCCAGGGATGGAGCTGAACTCATGCAATACTCCATCGATTTTCACCTGACTGATTGCAGCTCCCGGCAAAGATGAAAGCATGATTCTTCTAAGAGAGTTACCTAATGTTGTACCATAACCTCTTTCCAAAGGTTCTACAACAAATCTTCCATATTTCTTATCTTCTGAAATCTCAGTTATTTCAATATTAGGTTTATTAAAATCAAACACTAAGTCCACCTCCTGTGGTGTTACGGGTTATTATTTAGAATATAATTCGACGATCAACATCTCATCTACAGGAACATCAATCACTTCGCGATTCGGTAATTCTTTCACTGTTCCTTTCAGAGCCTCAGCCTCAACATCCAACCACTCTGGTACCAGACGGCCGCCTGTCACTTCTAAGATCTCTTTGTATCTTGGAGAGCTTTTGTGCTTTTCTTTGATTTCAATTACATCACCAGCTTTAATAAGATAAGATGGGATGTTTACCTGTTTTCCATTGACAAGTACATGTTTATGGTCGACAATCTGTCTTGCCTCACGTCTTGTTCTTGCAAATCCCATACGGAATACTACGTTATCTAATCTGGACTCAAGAATGACCATAAGGTTTTCACCTGTCATACCGCTCATCTGTTTAGCTTTTTTGTAGTAGTTTCTGAATGGTTTCTCTAATACGCCGTAGATAAATTTTGCTTTCTGTTTCTCACGTAACTGGAGACCATACTCGCTCATTTTTCTGTTTGCTCTTTTTAACTGTCTGTTAGACTTTTTATCAATTCCTAAATATACTGGATCCATTCCAAGGGAACGGCATCTTTTAAGAACCGGAACTCGATTTACTGCCATGTTTACTTCCTCCTAATAATATATGGTAGTTCTTCACACCAACTTCAAGCTGCACTCTTCAGCTTGCTTTCACTAAGTATTCTACCTCTAGACTCTTCTACGTTTCGGTGGACGACATCCATTGTGTGGTACCGGAGTAACATCTTTAATGCTTGTTACATCGATTCCGCATGCCTGAAGAGCACGTATTGCTGCTTCTCTACCTGAACCTGGCCCTTTAACCATAACGTCAACAGTTTTTAAACCATGTACTAATGCCGCTTTAGCCGCTGTCTCAGCCGCCATCTGTGCCGCATAAGGGGTAGATTTCCTTGAACCTCTGAATCCCAGACCACCTGCACTTGCCCATGAAAGAGCATTTCCCTGTGCATCTGTTAATGTAACGATTGTATTATTAAAAGATGACTGGATGTGTGCTTGTCCGTGTTCAACGTTTTTCTTGACACGTCTTTTTGTCACTTTTTTTGTAACTTTCTTTGCCATAATAAAACTAACCTACGCTTTCTTTTTTTATAATGTGGTTCTTCTTACTAAATTCGCATTTCATTTTACAACTTGTGCTCATTTAGTTCCGAAGAACGAAGTCTGCACTAACCTCAAATTGCGCCTATCGGCTTATTTTCACTAAGTGCTCTACTTCTTTTTATTTGCTACTGTTCTCTTAGGACCTTTTCTTGTTCTTGCATTCGTCTTTGTCTTCTGACCACGAACCGGAAGTCCTTTTCTATGACGGATACCTCTGTAGCATCCAATCTCCTGAAGTCTCTTGATGTTGAGAGCAATCTCTCTACGAAGATCACCTTCTACCATCTGTGTCTCATCAATAACTGCACTGATCTTCTTTACATCATCATCTGTAAGATCTCTGCAGCGAATGTCAGGATTAACTCCTGCCTCTGCTAAGATACGAGTTGCACTTGTTCGACCGATTCCGTAGATATAAGTTAATCCGATCTCAACACGTTTGTCTCTTGGTAAGTCTACACCTGCTATACGAGCCATGTGAATTTCCTCCATTTTTCTTTAATAATATTTGATACTGTCTTTAATAGGGACTACTGAACACTTGACGAGGTCTTTCACGAGTCTAGTGTGAAGAGTCGTTCCCGTTTACTTAGCGAGGTCTCTTACGAGCTTAGTATAGGGAACTTCCTTTCCTCTTGACGAGGTCTTTCACGAGTCTAGTGCGAAGAGTCATCTCTATGTCCCTCATCCAGGTGTGTCGGTATCCACACCCTTTCCGGCAACCGTATATCTTATGATATATGGTAATGACGCACCGGCATTAGAAGCAATATACGAGGACTCTCACCGGCTACAGGTGCTTCCTAGTATATTTAAATAGTCTGCACACTTCCAAGTGTGCCAGCTATCAGCCGCCTTAACTAACCCTGTCTCTGTTTGTGTTTCGGGTTCTCGCAGATAATGCGAATGCTTCCTTTTCTTTTAATAACTTTGCATTTCTCGCAAATTGGTTTTACTGATGATCTAACCTTCATGTGAGATCCTCCTTTCATCCATTGCTCTGTCTGCTGTTTCCACACGTTTCCAAAGCTTTCAGCCTGTCTCTATCTGCAACTCTGAGACATATGGGCATACTAATCCCTATAAACGTGCTTATATAGTATAGCACTTGATATTCTATAAAGTCAACAAAAAAATTACGATTTTTGTAACTTTTTTCTATTTTAAAAAAATTTCAAGGCAAAATTCTTAAATTTAAGCACTCTCCATAGTTTAAACAACGGTCTGGTTATTCTAAAACAAACCAGACCGTCATATCCAGACTCTGTTATTCTGTTACTCCAACCTGCCTAATTGAAAATCCACATCCATATTTTCTGCCACACAACTAATCAGCTCAGCCAATTGTTCAATATCTTGTGGATCACAAGTTTCTACCGGTGTGTGTGTATATCTCGTTGCAAATCCCATATCCACACATGCTACGCCTCTTCCTTCCAACTGTAAATAAGATAAATCTGTTAACATGCCCAATCCGGTTGTTCTCTGCAAAGGTATATGTTTCTCCGCCGCTGTGTCTCTTACCAATTTAAAAAGCGGTTCATGTGCAAGATTACCATTTAATGTACCTCTGCTATGAAATGTATACAACTGTACACAAGGTCCTGCGCTCAGCCTATTTTCAAAATATCCGTTCAAGTCTAATGTATCCCCTGCAAGCGTCACATCTAGTCCAATAGCAATGTCTGGCTTTACAGTTCTTGCAGCCATCATGGCGCCACGCAAATTGTATTCCTCCTGTACTGTTCCAACTAATGCGACCGTACAATCAGGCCGCTGTTCATGTAACAGCTCCGCTAACTTTACAAGACAAGCGCACGCACCACGATTATCAATTGTTGTGCCTGAAATAAATCCGTTTCGAAGCACATTTACTCTTGGCTTATACACTGCCGGGCATCCCACCTGAATACCCATGTCGAATACTTCCTTGGCGCTTCGCGCGCCTAAATCAAGAGCCAGTGAGGCAATTTTGTCCACATGATATTTCTCTTCAGCCGGTGTAATATGGTGGGACTTAGGACCCATAACTGCCGGAAACCATTCCCCCTCCTCGTTTCTGATTACAAACTCTGTTCCCGGAAGTACCTTCTCCGGCAAACCTCCTAAACGGTCTACACGTACCAATCCATTCTCCTCAACCTTTCGCACGATCATTCCTAAAGAGTCCATGTGCCCAAACGCCATCAACTTCGGCATATCTTTTTCTTTCTTCCCTTTTATAACGCCAATGCAATTACCCATCAAATCAACTTCTACGGTATCACAATATTGTTCAAAATATGTCTTTAACTTTTTCACCATTTCTTGTTCATACCCGGCTGGTGCCGGAATCATCATGAATTCCTGAAGCAATTTTGTTACTTCCATTGAGCTTATCCTCCCAATCTGCTTGTTGTTGCCTATGCTCTGGCTTTATGTACAACTTCCATAAATCTCTTTACACGATCTAACTCAACCTGGCTTTCAAATTTTCCATCCTTCTTGAATGTTGTACCTACCACACAACCATCCGCAATTTTTAAAATATTTTCAATTGTCTCCGCACGACATCCTGTATTTGCAAATACTGCTGTTTCCGGAATACTATTTTTAACATTTTCAAGCGTGCTCATATCTGTTGCAGACCCAGCCGTCAGACCAGATACACAGATAACATCAGGCTTACAGTTAAATACTGTTGTTTTTGCAATCGACTCGACACTTCTTGTTCCTAACGCCTGACTTGCCTCCGGCACAATATTAAATAATCTCTTCAGATTTTTTAAACCTAATTTCATCTGGTGGCGCACAATTTCTCCTGTGTTAGTATCCCACAACCCAAAATCACTTGCATATACACCACTCATAATCTCACGGATGAATTTTGCTCCAGTTGCCGCCGCTAAATCCATAGACGCATATGGATCCCAAAGTACATTTACGCCAAAAGGAATTTTAATTTCCGGTTTTAGTTCTCCAATAATACGTGCCATAGCAGCGGTTGTCTCCGGATGTACTTTTCTCAGATATGGGAGACTGAATTCATTTGAAAACATAACTGCATCTACACCGCCAGCCTGCAAATCCAAAAATTCTTTTCTTGCACGCTCTACAACTTTCTCCATACCGCCTTCTTCATTAAAATATGGATCTCCCGGTAATTCCGCAAAGTGGCACATAGCGATAATTGGTTTCTCCGTTCCAAAAGCTTCTTTAATCCATTCCATAGTATAATCCTCCATTAATCTAACATTTTATTAAATTCTTCTTTAACTCACTGTAGGAAAAAACCTCCATATCCGCTTCGGATGTATCCTGTATATGAGCAGCGCCTTTATACCCTACCACATATATTCCTGCATTTTTTCCTGCCTGTATACCTATCGCAGAATCTTCAACAATCACACATTCTTCTTTTTTGGCTTCTAAATATTCTACCGCCTTCAAATATCCTTCGGGATTCGGTTTGCTGTTATTCAATACATCCCCACATACAACCGCATCAAAATAGGAAAGAATTTTCATTCTATTTAATGCAGTCAATACATTTCGAGAAGATGTAGAAGACACCACAGCCATACGTACCCCATTTCCCTTTAACATGTCGAGAAAGTCCAACAGCCCTTCCATGGGCTTCACTTCGTCGCTAATTTCATAATAGCTTCCTCTGCTGCGGTGAAATGCGAGAAATTCCTCTACCGTTTTTTTACTTCCATATTTTTCTAAAATTTCTTTCGCAATAGCAGGGCTGGTCATTCCAACATAGTCATGCAAAAGGGTTTCTAATGTCACATCTATGCCAATCAATTGAAGCGACTCCCGGTACATTTCAAATGCTCCCGTCTCACTATCCAAAAGAACGCCATCCATATCGAAAATCATATATTTCATACTATTCATCACCTCACCACATCCAGGCTATGCATAATATCTTTCGTATTCTCATATAATTCAATATACTTTTCTAAATATGGCTGGTACTTATGGTGCCGTTCTTCATCAGGTTCGATCTCGCCCCGGTAGGAAATATAAGACTCAAGCTCTTTCTCATCTTTTATAAATCCCGTTGCCTTTGCCGCCAGCAGCGCATCTCCATACGAAGCTCCATACACTCCTCCCAGATACATCGATTTCCCTGTTACATCCGATACAATCTGCATCCACTTTGGCGCTTTTGTGCCGCCTCCAACTGCTATTAATCGCTTGGTTTCCATTCCAATTTCCTTATATCCACGAAAATGCTGACCAATTCCATAGGCAACACCTTCCAGACATGCTTGATAGAGATGCTCTCTTTTGTGCGCCAATGTCAATCCCATAAATACGCCTTTTGCCTGCGGATCATTAATCGGTGTACGTTCGCCGCTAAAATACGGAAGCACTATCAAACCTTCTGATCCCGGTTCTATACTTTCTATGGATTTTGCCAACACTGCATACGCATTTACTCCTTCTTCCTGCTCTTTTTTCAAAACATCAGGCGCCAATTCGTCCCGGAACCACTTTGTCAACATTCCTGCCGTAGACATTCCTGATGCCACCATATAGGTATCTCTAAAAAGATAAGGTCCAGCCCAATATCTTGCATCTGTGGTCAATTTTGACACCACATGAATCATATATACAGAAGACCCGAACATTACTAAAATGTCTCCCGGGCGAAGCACTCCCGCACCCACTGCATCCGCAGCCGCATCCGCTGTTCCGACAATAACCGGCGTACCTTCTGCCAAACCTGTTTCTTCTGCCGCCTTCGCTGTAACACATCCTGCAAGCTCATCTGTCCAAAGACATTCCGCAAGCTGTTCTTTTCTACAGAAGCGATACAGATTTTCTTCATCCCAATCCTGGTTCTCTAAATGATACATGGGTGTAAAATATGCCGCTGTATAATGGTCGATACAATACCTCCCTGTCAACTTTGCAACTAAATACGTGGACGCTGTAATAAATTTATATGTTTTTTCGTAAATCTCCGGTTCATTTTCTTTTATCCACTGAATTTTGGGACCAATTGACTGTGATGTTATCGGGTTACCATATCTTTCCAGAATATAGTCTTCCCCAAATTCTGTCTTCAACTGCTCAATCTGTTTTTGAGCCCGAACATCCACTCCATAGAGAATTGCTTTTCTAAGCGGTCGACATTCTTCGTCTACCGGAAGGCAGCAAGGACCGATTGCACTCGCGCCCACGCCTTTAATATCTGCCGGATTGACTTCACTCTTTTTTATCAGCCGCTTTGACACTGTACAAAAATCATGCCACCATGTATTCTCCGCATCATGTTCCGCATATCCAGGTTTAGGAATTTCCATCTGGTGTGCTTCGCTATCTGTCAAAATAATTTTTCCTGTTTCATCCACCAGCATGCCTTTTGTTTCATTGGTGCCAATGTCTATTCCCATAAAATAATTCATATAGCCTCTCCTTACAGTGTAATAATTTCCCCTTTATCTGCTGATTCTTTAATAGCCTCAATCATGCAAATAACATCATAACTCTGTTCCAGAGTAATAATCTCAGGCTGTTTCTTTTCTTCTAAACAGTTGATATAATATCTTAGCTGACTTTCATATGCATCATATTCTTCTACGAAACTCTCTTCCAGACCAATATCTTTACGCCAGATTTTCATTTTACATTCGCTTCCCGAACGATCTGCAATCGTAGCACCTGCATGATAGCTATATTCCAAAGTTGCCTTGGAGCCAACAATATTAACCGAAAAGCTAAATGGATATCCCGTTTGTTGTGTAAATGAAGTTTCTGCTACTGCATGAATTCCACTTTTAAATATGATATTTGCCATTACATTATTGTAACATCCCGTTTCATCTTTCACTGCATTAGAATATACTTTGTCAAACGGTCCAGCCAAATAACGCAGGTAATCAATGTCATGTACCAGCATATCGCCCCACGCGCCTCCGCCAAGTTCTGGATTAAACAGCCACTGCCCATACTGTCCGGCTCTAGAAGACACTCTCCGAAAATGCATCATGTATATATCGCCAAGTTCTCCGGCATCGAACATTCTCTTAATATCTACATAGCCAGCCCAAAAGCGCACTACCTGTGCCGTCATAAAAATAATTCCTGCATCTTTTACCTCATTAATTAATTTTTTGCAGGTATCAGGATGTCTTTCTAACGGCTTCTCACAGAGTACATGAATTTTTCTTTTTGCACACATTGCAGCATAAGTCTCATGAATAAAGGTAGGAACACAGATAATCACTGCATCCGGCTTTGCATCGTCCAACATTTTTTCTGCATCTACATAAGACTTACACCCATACTCCTGTGCTAAACCATCCGCCACTTCCTCACGATTATCACAAACTGCAATCAGTTCTGAACCTTCAATCCGTCCCAGCGCATCTGCGTGGCTTCTTGCAATCAATCCACATCCAATTAACGCAAACTTCATAATCTGACCCTCCAATCTTTTGCTTATGACGCAGCCAATTTAATTTTTCCATTTCTGATACTGTCAAATGCGACTGCGAGAGCAAGTACAATTCCTTTAATAACCATCTGGGAATATTCATTGACATTCATAATAATCAATCCATTACTGAGAACACCAATAATCAATGCGCCTGTCATTGCACCAAACAGTTTTCCTTCTCCGCCGCTTACACTAACACCACCAAGCACTGCTGCTGTAAGGACATCCATCTCATATCCGTTTCCCACTGTCGGACTTCCCGAATTGATACGAGACATCATAATAATTGCGCCAATACCCGCCATCATTCCGCAAATACCATACGCAATTGTTGTTACCAGCTTTGTTTTAATTCCAGAAAGTCTTCCTACTTCTTCACTACTTCCAATTACATAAAAAGATCTTCCTATATATGTTTTATTTAAAACAAATACTCCTGCTCCAACACAAACAACCATAATAACAATTGGTATTGGAATAATTCCTATATATCCCTGACCGATCATCTGTATCGAAGGCTGCAATCCATATAACGGCTGTCCTTCAGAAATGATATATGCGAGTCCTCTTAATATCTGTTGTGTTGCCAACGTTGCAATTAGCGGCGGCACATGAGTATTGGAAATAAAGATACCGTTAAAAATACCGATTACCGTTGCCAGCACAACTCCTAATAGACATGCAAGCATAGGCGGAACACTCATCTTTGTACATAACGTTGCTGTAGTCACTCCAATAAACGCCAATTGCGCTCCTACGGAAAGGTCAATGCCTCCCGCAATCAACACGCAAGACATACCCACTGTAATAATCGCGAGTACCGCAATTTGTCGTAAAATACTAATTCCATTAGACCAAGTAAAAAACGAGGGATTTGCGATACCAAAAATTGCAATCATAAGTATTAAAATGATTAATATGCCATATTTATTTATAAGCTCATTTCTCTTCATGGCTCCTCCTTTATTTATCTCCTGACGACAGGTCTAATATATGCTGTTTTGAAAACTCTTCTTTCTCCAGAAATCCTGTAATTCTTCCCTCTGCCAGGATTACCATTCGATCCGATAGTCCAATCATTTCGTCCATTTCTGAGGATATTAAAATTACACCTAACCCTTGATCTGCCAACTCATTAATTAAATGATAAATTTCCTTTTTAGCTCCGACATCAATTCCACGAGTCGGTTCATCAAAAATAATTAGTTTTGGATCGCTTGCCAGCCATTTACTCACGACCACTTTCTGTTGATTACCACCGCTCAATGCACTTACCGGCTGGTCGATATTATTCATTTTTATTTTCAACGCATTTTTATAACGATCCACCAGAACATTCTCACGTTTTCTATCAATTACCAATCCATTAGATATCTTTTTCAAATTCGCCAAAGTGAGATTCCAGGCAATAGAGAGTCCAAGAACTACTCCCTGTGATTTACGATCCTCCGGAACCATTGTAATTCCTAAATTGATTGCATCTGTCGGTCTCTTAATCTCGACTTTGGTTCCTTCAAAATAAATTTCTCCTGACTTGGCTTTATCTGCTCCAAAAATTGCCCTGACGATTTCCGTCCTTTTCGCTCCTACCAAGCCACAGATACCAAGTATTTCTCCCTTATGCACTTTGAAATTAATATTATCAAATCCATTTCCGGACAAGTTTTTCACTTCCAGCAGGACGTCCTCTTTCCACGTTCCAACACGCTTGGGATACTCCTCGCCCAGTTCTGCACTAATCATATAACTAATTAATTGCTTTCTGTCTGTTTTATCTGTATCTACTGTAATAATTTTATGCCCATCCCTCAATACAGTAATGCGATCACTAAGTTCAAAAATTTCTTCCAACCTATGTGAAATATAAATAATAGAAACTCCCTGATTTTTTAGTTCTTTTACAATCCGGTATAATACTTCTACCTCTGTATTAGTTAATGGTGCTGTTGGCTCATCAAGTACCAGTACTTTCAAGTCACATGCCAGCGCTTTTGCTATCTCGACAATTTGTTTATATGCAACCGACAGATTTTTTACCAAATCACTTGATTTAATATCCAGACCGAATGTCTGTAATATCTCATCTGCTTTTTGGTACATTTGTCTAAAGTTTACTATTTTTGATGTTCTTGATTTATTTCCCAGAAAAATATTTTCTGCCACTGAAAGGGAAGGGACTAGATTAAATTCCTGATAAATAATTTCAATTCCCAACGCACTCGACAATTGCGGAGTCATATAATCGTATTCCTGTCCATCAAATACAATTTTCCCCGCATTTGGTCTAATTGCACCAGATATCGTTTTAATCAAGGTTGATTTTCCAGCCCCATTTGCTCCTACTAAGGCATGAACTTCTCCTTTGCAAATATCCAAAGACACATCATGCAATACAGTCACGCCAGAATATGATTTAACAATATTCTGAACAGACAATAAACATTTTCCATCCATAGGCTTCCCTCTCCCATCTATCGCTTCATTTACTTCATATATTCCGCTACATTATCAATGGTAATTGTATTCATTGGGAAATAATTCTTCTTTTCCACGTCTTTTCCTTCCATCAGATCAGAAGCTGTTTGAACCATCTGCTCTCCGACCGTATTTAAATCAAGGTGAATAGTAGAGCGAAATACAGTATCTTCTGAAATCAACTTCATAGCTTCGCTTAATGCGTCTATCCCGAACATTCCCATATCTTTATCTTTTTCTTTTCCTACACCTTTCAGCGATTCATATACTCCAAGAAGTCCTGCATCATCAATTCCCACAATCACTTTCATATTTGGATGTGCCTGCATAAAGTTTTCACCAACTTCAATTCCTTCATCTGTATAACCAGCTTGAGCCTCTGCTACAATCTC
This sequence comes from uncultured Dorea sp., assembly GCA_910578495.1. GTDB lineage: Bacteria > Bacillota > Clostridia > Lachnospirales > Lachnospiraceae > Dorea_D. Next base: position 198,642 of record CAJTRE010000001.1, on the reverse strand, counting down.
AGCATTTGGTGCATATTCTGCAAGTCCATCTCTGATTCCTTCCGCTCTGTCTAAGCACACCTGATTTAATGGATAGTTACAAACTCCGATCTCACATACTCCATCTGAAAATGTTGCATCAATAAATTCGGACGCATTTTTTGCGATCTGCTTTCCAATTTCATAGTTATCTAATCCATAATAACAATCGGACTCTTCCAAATATGTGTCGAACGATATAATTTTAATTCCTTTCTCTTTCGCACGCTTTAATGTGGAAGTAGCGGACTCAGCATCAAAACTATGCACAACAATAACATCATATCCTCCGCTTATAAAATTCTCTAAAGACTCAATCTGCTTTGACGGATCCGCTTTACAATCACTCAATGTAATCTGTATTCCGAGTTCCTCTGCCTTCGCTTCCATGTGACTGTACATATCCGACCATGAAGGATTAGAAATATCCTGAACAGAGAAGCCAACTTTAATCTGACCGTCATCTGCTGCAGTCTTGCTCTCACCCTCACTTTCTCCGCCAGGTGACATGCTGCATCCAGATATGAAACATGATGCAATTAAACTTAAAACCAGAAAACCTGCTGCTACTATTCTTCTTTTATTCATTTTCATAAAACCTTCCTTTCTTTGCTGTATCATTCAGCATTTGTTCTTGTTTTTATAATTTTATTATATTTTCGTTTTTGAGCGTTGTCAATTTATTTTTGAGCATTATTGGTTTTTTGTGATTTTGCATGATTTTTTATTTTCTTTTTTGTGCATTTTAACAAAGCACTATTTTTATATTGACATAATTGTTTCTTAATATATAATTTAAATTAATATTTAATACTTTATTGAAATGGAGGAAATAATGTTACAATTTGAACGTCATCAACAGATTGTAGCTTTTGTAAACGAAAAGAAGCAGACTACCACAGATCAGCTTGCAGAATTTCTGAGTGTTTCAAAACAAACAATCCGCCGAGATATAGATGTACTTTCTCGAAACGGATTATTAAGAAAAGTTCACGGTGGAGCAGTTTCCCTGTCCGATTCTCCTCTACACGAAATTCCTTATGCTTCTAAAGTATCTATAAACGCTACTGCAAAACAAAAAATCGGTATTACCGCTGCAAAAATGGTGGATTCCGAAGATGTGATCATTCTTGATTCCGGCTCCACTACAATGGAAATTGCAAAAAATCTAACAACACCTAATATTACCGTTTTAACAAACGATATACAAATTTCCATAGAGCTGGCCTCAAAAGACAACATCAATATTATTATGCCCGGAGGTCTTCTTGAAAAATCAGTTTATACACTGACTGGAAACGCTTCAATTGATTTTTTTAAAAAAATTCATGTTAATAAGCTATTTTTAGGATGCGATGCTTTTGATATGGCTTTTGGCGTTTCTGATCGTAACGCAGAATCCGCCGCAGCCAAACAAGCTATGATTCGTGCCGCTGACAAAGTAATTATGACTACTGATTATAGTAAACTAGGAAAAAAAGCATTCTGCTATGTATGCAGCCTCTCAGACATTGACACTCTTGTAACAAATCAATGCTCTGACCAAGAGTTACGTCATTTGCAAGAGCAAAATGTGGAAGTGGTTCTGACATAAATAAAATGCTAAGTCACAGGTTCTAACCTATGGCTTAGCATTATTTTTTGGTATAACTCCAAAAGGTATGTTTCTTATTTATCTCTCCAGATAATTCTTCCTTTGGAAAGATCGTATGGAGATAACTCTAATGTTACTTTATCCCCCGGCAGAATCTTAATAAAGTTCATTCTAAGTTTGCCGCTGATATGCGCAAGCACCTGATGACCATTTTCAAGTTCTACCTGAAACATTGCGTTCGGCAGCTTCTCCACTACTGTTCCTTCAATTTCAATTACGTCGGCTTTTGACATATTCTAATCCTCCTATGATTCTTCCTTACTCCATTCTTTCAGTATTCGTTTTATTTTCACATCATCGGCATTCGTGATGTCGTATTTATCCAATATAATCTGTGTATGCTTTTTCTTCTTCTTTTTCGGACAGTCAATCGTTTTGATCCTGCCGTCCGCAAGATATACATATTCGCTGTCTACACCGATTATCACATAAACTTTGCCTGCATCATGTCCTGCCTTTGAACGCGCAAGCATTCCTGTTTCAAACCTATCCATAACAATACCTCATTCATTATAAGGAAGTTCTTTTCACTTCGTTCAAAGAACGACCTTAATCGCTAACCTCCTTCTCACTTTGCTCGAACTCGCTAAGCGTTTAAGGTCAGAAGTTTTGGTTCATTCTCAGTAATCAGCACCGTATTCTCATAATGAGCAGATAGTGAATGGTCTCTGGTTACGACTGTCCAATCATCATCGAGCCAGTCTACCTCCCAGCCGCCGCTATTAATCATCGGTTCGATGGCAAGCGTCATTCCGGCTTTCAGCTTTACTCCTTTTCTGTTCATAATGTAATTCGGCACCTCCGGGGATTCGTGGAGCGAAGTTCCTATTCCATGACCACACAAAGCGCGGACAACACCATATCCCCTGTCCTCGGCATATTTGCCGATTGCTGACGAAATATCAAATAGATGATTGCCTTCTTTCGCGTATTTTATACCCTCGAAAAAACATTCCCTTGTTACCTGTATCAGCTTCTTTGCCTCTTCACTAATCTCTCCGACTGCATGGGTTCTTGCAGCGTCAGAATGATAGCCCTTATAAATGACTCCTGCATCCAAACTTACAATATCTCCGTCTTTAATCGTTCTGCGGTCACTTGGGATACCATGTACGACTTCATCGTTCACAGATACGCAGATAGATGCCGGATAACCGTTATAATCCAAAAACGATGGAATACATCCATAGCTGCGGATAACCTCCTCGCCTAAACGGTCGATCTCCTTAGTAGTCATTCCCGGATGAAGAGCCTTTTCTAATTCATTATGAACAATCTCCAATATCCGTCCCGCCTCTGTCATAAGTTCAATTTCCCTGGACGATTTTAATGTAATTGGCATGTTCTTACTCTCCTAAAATATTTACAATTGCCTGGAATACATCATTAATGTCGACGCTTCCATCAACAGTCTTTAAGATTCCGGCATTTGTATAATAATCAATGAGCGGCTGTGTCTGCTCATGATATACACCGAGACGCTTCAATACTGTCTCCGGCTTGTCATCATCTCTTAAAATCAGTTCTTTACCGCAAGTATCACAAATCCCCTCTGCTTTAGACGGTGCATATTCTAAATGATATGTAGCGCCACATCCAACACATGCACGACGTCCGCCCATACGTTTTACGATATTCGCATCCGGAACATCTACGTTAATGGCATAATCCACTTTCTCTCCAAGATCCAAAAGCGCCCTGTCAAGAGCTTCCGCCTGAGGAATTGTTCTCGGGAAACCATCCAAAACATAACCATTTTTAGCGTCCTCTTGATTTACGCGGTCCACTACAAGATCTACTACCAGTTCATCCGGAACTAACAATCCCTGATCCATATAAGTCTTTGCTTTATTTCCAAGCTCCGTACCATTTTTGATATTTGCTCTGAAAATATCTCCGGTAGAAATGTGAGGAATATTGTATTTCGCTGCGATCTTCTTCGCCTGTGTTCCCTTGCCCGCTCCCGGAGCACCTAACATTATGATCTTCATATTGATTTCCTCCTTATAGCACTTTAACCCGCGGAAAAATTCCGCGAGTTAGTGATGCAAATACATGTCCCTTTACAAACAACACTGTTTGCAAAGCAACACAATAAAGCTATGCTTAATTGTTTAGTTGCTTAAAAATCCCTTGTAATTACGTACAAGCATCTGGGATTCTATCTGCTTAAGTGTCTCTAATACAACACTGACAATAATGATCAATGACGTACCGCCAAAAGACACCTGTGCGCCAAACCATCCATTAAAGAATATAGGCACAACCTGTACAATTACAAGTCCACATGCTCCGATAAAGATGATATAGTTTAATCTCTTTGTCAGATATTCAACCGTTGGTTTTCCCGGACGGATACCCGGTATAAAACCACCGCTCTTCTTCATATTATTCGCAATCTCCAGCGGATTAAATGTGATTGATGTATAGAAGTACGCAAAAAACACTGTAAGTATAATATACACAATCAATCCCCATGAATATTTAATCTGATCCGGATTCAGCCAGTTCCCCTGATTCATTCCTCTTAAAATCTCGCTGCCAATTCCGGTGCCATTACCCTTTCCTGCAAAAGTAGCAATAACAACCGGGAACTGCATAAGCGATGAAGCAAAGATAATAGGAATAACTCCCGCAGTATTAACCTTGAGCGGAATGTGTGTAGACTGTCCGCCGTAAGACTTTCTTCCTGCCATTTTCTGTGAATACTGTACAGAAATTTTTCTCTGACCGTCTTGAAGAATAATTACAAACACAACCATACCGATGATGATTGCTACAATAATCACAACAGCCAGACCACCAGAAGCGAGATTCTTTCCTTTCACGAACTGATTTACCAATGTTGAAATATCACTTGGCACACGAGAAAGAATATTGATTACAAGAACGATAGAAATCCCGTTTCCAACACCCTTTTCCGTAATTCTCTCACCAATCCACATAAGGAACGCACTGCCCGCTGTCAATGTAAGTACGACAATCGCTGCATTGACAAAATTATACTCTTTCAAAAGACCTTGTCGTCCGAAACCTATAGACATAGCAGTTGACTCGATAAGCGCAAGCACTACCGTCAAATAACGAGTAATGGCTGCAATCTTCTTTCTTCCATCCTCTCCATCCTTGTGCATCTCTTCAAGCTTTGGAATCGCTATTGTAAGAAGCTGCATAATAATGGAAGATGTAATGTAAGGTGTAATACTCAGAGCAAACACTGACATCTGCTCAAAAGAACCACCAGTGAAAGCGTTAAATAAATTAAACGCCTCCCCAGTGTTCTGTGCAAAAAATTCTTTAATATAGGTTGAATTAACTCCCGGCGTCGGCAGCTCTGAACCAAGTCTGATTACGATCAGCATTAAAAAAGTGTATCCGATTTTTTTACGAATATCCGCAATTCTAAATGCATTTCGAAATGTTTCTAACATTAGATCACCTCTGCTTTTCCACCTAAAGCCTCAATCTTAGCTACAGCTCCGGCGCTGAACGCATTAGCCTGTACTGTAAGCTTCTTTGTTAATTCACCATTTCCAAGGATCTTAACTCCATCTCTTGGGTTCTTAATGACTCCCTGTTCGAGCAATGTATCTACAGATACTACTGCATCATTATCAAACATCTCAAGAACGCTCACATTAATACCAACGATTGTCTTAGAGTTTCTATTTGTGAAACCTCTCTTTGGTATTCTTCTATATAATGGCATCTGACCACCTTCGAAACCTGGTCTTGTTGCTCCTGAACGAGCTTTCTGACCTTTGTGTCCCTTACCGGCTGTCTTACCATTTCCAGAACCATGTCCGCGTCCTCTTCTGAAATTATCACTCTGTTTTGATCCATCAGCAGGTCTTAAGTTTGATAAATCCATTGTGACACCTCCTTATCCGAAATTAAATCATTATACTTCTTCAACTTTTACCAGGTGACATACCTGTTTAATCATACCTCTTGTTGCTGCATTATCCGGCAGTTCAACTGTTTTATTTACTTTGCGAAGTCCCATTGCTTCTACAGTTTTCTTATGCTTTGGTACAGCACCAATTGGAGATTTTACTAATGTAACTTTTAAATTTGCCATTTTCATTTACCTCCTTAGCCTAAGATCTCTTCAACAGATTTACCGCGAAGCTTAGCAACTTCCTCCGGAGTCTTAACCTGACGTAATCCATCAATTGTAGCAAGAACTACGTTCTGTTTGTTATTAGAACCAAGAGATTTTGTACGGATATTCTTGATTCCTGCCATCTCGATTACGGCACGTGCCGGACCACCGGCGATAACTCCGGTACCTTCCGGAGCTTTTTTAAGAAGTACGGAAGCTCCTCCGAATTTACCGATAAAATCATGTGTAATACTTTCATTCTCATCTAAAGCTACGCTGATGAGATTTTTAGCCGCATCCTCTTTTCCTTTACGAATTGCTTCCGGAATCTCAGTAGCTTTTCCTAAGCCTGCACCAACATGGCCATTTCCATCGCCAACAACTACTAAAGCTGTGAATCTCATGTTACGGCCACCTTTAACAACTTTGGTTACACGCTTAATTGACACTACTTTTTCATTTAACTCTAACTGACTAGCATCAATACGTTCTTGTTTCATGTGTGCTCCTCCTCCTAGAAATTCAACCCAGCTTCTCTAGCTGCGTCTGCTAATGCCTGAATCTTTCCCTGATATATATAGCCGCCTCTGTCAAAGACAACGTCTTTAATACCTTTTTCAATTGCTTTTTCAGCAATTACTTTTCCCAAATGTGCTGCAGCAGCAACGTTGTTAGTCTTCTCTAAGTTTGCTTTCACGTCTTTCTGAAGAGTGGAAGCGGAAACCAGAGTTGTCTGAGCTACATCGTCAATAATCTGTGCGTACATGTGATTGTTACTTCTGAATACTGCTAAACGTGGGCACTCAGCTGTACCACTTAAACGGTTACGTAATTTTCTGTGTTTGTTTACACGAACTACACTTCTTGATTTTTTGCTAACCATTTTTACACTCTCCTTTCTTATTTCTTACCAGTCTTACCAACTTTACGTCTGATAACTTCATCAGCATACTTAATACCTTTGCCTTTGTATGGCTCTGGTCTTCTCTTGTCTCTGATCTCAGCTGCGAACTGGCCTACTTTTTCTTTATCGATACCTTTAACGATGATCTTATTCTGTCCTTCTAATACAGTCTCAACACCTTCCGGATCTTCCATCTCAACCGGATGAGAATATCCTAAGCTGAGTGTTAATTTGCTTCCGGATTTTGCTGCTTTATATCCAACACCGTTAACTTCAAGAACTTTCTGGTATCCATCTGTTACACCAACAACCATGTTGTTGATCAGTGTTCTTGTAAGACCATGTAAAGATTTCATTCTCTTTAAATCGTTCGGTCTTGTTACTACGATTTCTTCACCTTCCTGTTTGATTTCCATCTCTACCGGAAGCTCTTTAGAAAGTGTTCCCTTTGGACCTTTTACAGTCACTTTATTATTCTCTGCAATCTCAACAGTTACGCCTGCTGGAACTGCAATTGGCAGTCTTCCTATACGTGACATTGCCTAATCCTCCTTAAACTTAAATTCTCGGAACAATCTTAACGACTGTTCTGTTTTCAGTCTGTTGCGCTCCTGTATTTATTTTAAGCCGTTACAGGTTTCGTGCGCCTACCAAATATAGCAGAGAACTTCTCCGCCTACGCCCATTTTTCTTGCCTCTTTGTCAGTGATCACTCCCTGATTTGTGGAGATGATAGCTGTTCCAAGACCGCCAAATACTTTTGGCACCTCAGCGCTGTTCGCATATACACGAAGACCTGGCTTAGAGATTCTTTTAAGGCCTGTGATTACCTTTTCGTTCTTATCCGCACCATATTTTAATGTGATGTGGATAGTCTTGAAGACTCCGTCCTCAATGACATCATATTTCTCAATGTATCCCTCATCTAACAAGATATTTGCGATAGCAAGTTTCATCTTAGACGCCGGTACATCTACTGTATCGTGTTTCGCAGTATTTGCATTACGGATTCTTGTAAGCATATCTGCAATTGGATCGCTCATAGTCATTTGCTTTTTCCTCCTTACCAACTTGCTTTCTTAACGCCTGGAATCTGTCCTTTGTATGCCAATTCGCGGAAGCAAACACGGCAGATACCATATTTTCTCAAATATGCGTGTGGACGACCACAGATTTTACAGCGGTTATATTCTCTTGTAGAGAATTTCTGCTTGCGCTGCTGCTTAACTTTCATTGCTGTCTTAGCCATAATTTACCTCCTTATTTTGTAAATGGCATGTTGAACTGTGTTAACAACTCACGAGCTTCTTCGTCTGTCTTAGCTGTTGTAACAAAGATAACATCCATTCCTCTTACTTTGTCTACCTTATCGTACTCAATCTCCGGGAAGATGAGCTGCTCTTTAATTCCGAGAGCATAGTTTCCTCTTCCATCGAATGCGTTAGGATTAACACCTCTAAAGTCACGTACACGAGGTAATGCAAGGTTGATCAGACGATCCACGAACTCATACATCTTCTCTCCTCTTAAAGTAACTTTACATCCGATTGCCATACCTTCTCTTAATTTGAAGTTAGCAACTGATTTTTTTGCTTTGCAGACAACTGCTTTCTGTCCTGTGATCTTCTCAAGATCAGCGATTGCAGAATCTAAAACTTTAGCGTTGTCTTTTGCCTCGCCAACACCCATGTTGATTACAACTTTGTCAAGTTTTGGCACTTCCATGATATTTTTATATCCGAACTTTTTGATTAATGCGTCAACCATTTCGTTCTGATACTGTTCTTTCAGTCTACTCAAAGTTTAAGCCCTCCTTCCTAGATTAATCGATCACTTCGCCTGTTGATTTAGCGAAACGAACTTTCTTATCTCCGTCCATCTTGAATCCAACTCTTGTAGCTTTACCTTTATGCAGGTACATTACGTTAGAAGCATTGATAGCGCCTTCCTGGTGGATAATTCCGCCGTTAGCGTTTGCTGCACTTGGCTTTGTATGCTTTGTAAGCATATTGACACCCTCTACAACAACCTTACCCTCTTTCTGATTAACAGAGAGAACTTTGCCTTCTTTGTCTTTATCTTTACCAGCGATTACTTTTACAGTGTCGCCTTTTTTAATCTTTAACATTGACATTTCCCTCGACCTCCTTAAAGTACTTCCGGAGCTAAGGAAACAATTCTCATAAACTGTTTGTCACGAAGCTCTCTTGCTACTGGCCCAAAGATACGGGTTCCTCTTGGTGTCTTATCATCTTTAATAATTACAGCGGCATTCTCGTCAAAACGGATATAAGAACCGTCTTTACGGCGCGTGCTGCTTACAGTACGAACAACTACAGCTTTTACTACATCGCCTTTTTTAACAACGCCGCCTGGTGTTGCATCTTTAACACTGGCAATAATAACATCTCCGATATTTGCATATCTTCTTGTAGAACCGCCCATAACACGAATACACAGTAACTCTTTCGCACCTGTGTTGTCTGCTACTTTAAGTCTGCTTTCTTGCTGTATCATGCAGGTTTCCCTCCTTATACTATTTCACTTTTTCCATAACTTCAACAAGTCTCCATCTCTTATCTTTAGATAATGGTCTTGTTTCCATAACTTTTACTTTATCACCGATGTTGCACTCATTTGCTTCATCATGGGCTTTTAATTTATAAGTTCTCTTTACGATTTTCTTGTAAAGAGGATGTTTTACATGGTCTTCTACAGCAACAACTATGGTCTTATCCATTTTATTGCTAACAACCTTACCAACTCTGGTTTTTCTAAGATTTCTTTCCATAGTTATGCCTCCTTAGCTTTCTCAGTAATCACAGTCTGGATTCTGGCAATATTTTTTCTTACTTCTTTAATTCTGCTTGTGTTATCCAACTGATTTGTTGCGTTCTGGAATCTTAAGTTGAAGAGTTCCTTTTTAGCAGCTACTAATTCTTCATTCAGCTCTGCAGCTGATTTTGTTTTTAAATCTTCTACAAATGCATTAATTTTCACTGTTATCACCGCCTTCTAAATCTTCACGTGAAACGATCTTACATTTACAAGGTAACTTGTGCATTGCAAGACGAAGCGCCTCACGAGCTACTTCTTCCGGTACTCCGGCAAGCTCGAACATTACGCGTCCTGGCTTAACAACTGCTACCCAGTATTCTAAAGTTCCTTTACCGGAACCCATACGTGTTTCAGCTGGTTTCGTAGTTACTGGTTTATCTGGGAATATTTTGATCCAAACTTTACCGCCACGCTTGATGTAACGTGTCATCGCAATACGGGCTGCCTCGATCTGGTTGGAACGAATCCAACATGGCTCCATTGCAACAATACCATATTCACCGTTTGTAATCTTATTTCCGCGAAGAGCTTTTCCTTTCATAGAACCGCGGAACTGTTTACGACGTTTTACTCTTTTTGGCATTAACATGATTATTTATCTCCTTCCTTTGCTGCTTTTTCCGGAAGAACTTCGCCTTTGTAAATCCATACTTTAACACCAACTTTTCCGTAAGTTGTGTCAGCCTCAGCGAATCCGTAGTCAATGTCTGCTCTCAGTGTCTGAAGCGGAATAGTTCCCTCACTGTAGAACTCTGTACGAGCCATATCTGCTCCGCCAAGACGTCCTGATACAGAAGTCTTAACTCCGAGCGCTCCGGACTTCATTGTTCTGGACATGCAGGATTTCATAGCACGTCTGAATGAGATACGGTTCTCAAGCTGAAGAGCGATATTCTCTGCTACTAACTGAGCATCCTTATCCGGTCTCTTGATCTCTTTGATGTCTACTACTAATTTCTTGTCTGTAAACTGTGCAAGTTCACCTTTTACTTTCTCAATCTCAGCTCCGCCTTTACCAATTACTACACCAGGTTTTGCTGTATAAATAACGATTTTTACGCGGTCAGATGCTCTTTCAATCTCAATCTTGGAAACACCAGCGCTGTATAATCTCTTTTTAAGATACTTTCTGATTTCATGGTCTTCCACTAAGTAGTCTGCGAAATCTTTTTCTGCATACCATCTAGAGTCCCAGTCTTTGATAACACCGACTCTCAAGCCATGAGGATTAACTTTCTGTCCCATGTTTGCCCTCCTTATCTTTCATCAAGCACAAGTGTAATATGGCTCATTCTCTTCTCGATTCTGTAAGCTCTTCCCTGTGCTCTAGCTCTGATTCTCTTCATTGTTGGTCCTTTGTTTGCATAAGCCTCTGCAATATAAAGATTCTCAGCATTCATGCCGTTATTATTCTCAGCATTTGCAATTGCAGACTCTAATAATTTCTTTATTAAACTGGAAGCATATCTTGGATTATAAGTCAAAATACCAAGTGCTGTCTGTACATCCTTACCTCTGATGGCATCTAATACGAAACATGCTTTCTGAACAGAAACTCTTGCGTAAGATAACTTAGCAGAAGGTCTTGTATCTTTATTAGCATTTCTCTCTCTTTTAATTTGGGATCTATGTCCTTTAGCCATGGATGAACCCTCCTTTCACAATGTAATTATCTAACTCTTGATTTCTTTTCGTCTTTTCCATGTCCTCTGTATGTTCTTGTAGCAACGAACTCACCGAGTTTGTGTCCTACCATATCCTCTGTTACATATACAGGTACATGTTTTCTTCCGTCATGAACGGCAATTGTATGTCCAACCATACTTGGGAAGATTGTAGAACGGCGAGACCATGTCTTAATAACGGACTTGTCTCCTTTTTCGTTCATAGCGTCGATCTTCTTGAGCAGGCTTGCGTCTGCGAATGGTCCTTTTTTAACTGAACGTGCCATAGGTTCTAACCTCCTTAATTATTTGATTGCTTTACCATCTCTTCTTCTTACGATCATCTTGTTAGAAGCTTTGTTTTTCTTTCTTGTTTTAAGACCAAGTGCTGGTTTACCCCAAGGTGTTGACGGGCCCGGACGACCGATTCCTGTCTTACCTTCACCACCACCATGCGGATGGTCATTCGGGTTCATAACAGAACCACGAACTGTTGGTCTGAATCCCATGTGACGTTTACGTCCTGCTTTACCAATGTTGATCAGATTGTGATCTCCATTTCCTACAACTCCGATAGATGCGCGGCACTCAATCGGTACCATTCTCATCTCTCCAGATGGAAGTCTAAGCGTAGCATATTTTCCTTCTTTTGCCATTAACTGAGCGCTGTTACCAGCAGAACGAACTAACTGTCCGCCTTTTCCCGGGTGCATCTCAACGTTGTGAATCTGTGTACCTACAGGTATCTCAGAAAGCGGAAGGCAGTTACCTACCTGAACGTCTGCTTCTGGTCCGTTCATGACTTTCATTCCGTCTTTTAATCCTTCCGGAGCAAGAATGTAAGCCTTCTCTCCATCCTCGTAGCAGATCAGCGCAATGTTTGCTGTTCTGTTTGGATCGTATTCGATTCCGATTACCGTTGCTGCAATGTTATCTTTTCTTCTCTTGAAATCGATAACTCTATATTTCTTCTTAGCTCCGCCTCCGCGGTGTCTAACTGTGATTTTTCCCTGGTTATTTCTTCCTGCCTGTCTGCTCTTTGGAGCTAACAGAGACTTTTCTGGTGTTGTCTTTGTGATTTCAGTAAAATCAGAACCAGTCATCTGTCTTCTGGAAGGGGTATATGGGCGGTATGTTTTAATTCCCATGATAGTTCTCCTTTCGCATTACTAATTATTATTATCACGGATTTGCACCGTATATCACGCACAAAATAGACTTTTACGCACTTCGTGCGGTGTGTGTCCGCTTCACTAAGCTCGAAAGAACCTCGCCAAGTTCTGCGAACGGGGTCCGACTAAACCTCAGCCTTCGCTTACGCTCGTCTTCGCCAAGTCTTATAACCCCTCAAAGATCTCGATATCAGCACTGTCAGCTGTTAATTTAACAATCGCCTTCTTTGTTTTAGCTGTTTTTCCAAACTGCATTGTTCCACGAACTCTCTTGCTCTTTCCTTCGCAGTTCATTGTGTTTACACTCTCTACTTTTGTGCCGTCAAACATCTTCTCAACAGCTTCTTTTACCTGAGATTTTGTTGCCTGCGGATGTACTAAGAAAGTATATTTCTTCTCACCCATAAGCTCCATACTTTTCTCTGTTACAACAGGTTTAAGGATTACATCATAATACTTAATGTCTGCCATTATGCGTACACCTCCTCAATGTTCTGAACCGCTTCTTTCGTTGCGATCACTGTGTTGTATTTCAGAATATCAAATACGTTAATAGTATTAACCTTAGCTGTCTTTACATCAGCAATGTTTCTGGCAGAGAGTGTTGCATTCTCATCCTCTAATACCACTAAAGCTTTTGATACGTCGAAATTCTTTAACATATTTGCAAAGTTCTTTGTCTTGATCTCGTCAAATTTAATCTCGTCAACTACGATAAATTTCTTTTCTTCAACCTTCGCTGTAAGAACAGATTTAAGAGCCGCTCTTTTCTCTTTCTTATTCATCTTAAATGAATAATCTCTCGGTACTGGAGCAAATACTACTCCGCCGCCTGTCCACTGTGGAGCTCTTGTTGATCCCTGTCTTGCATGACCGGTTCCTTTCTGTCTCCATGGTTTTCTTCCGCCTCCGGAAACTTCAGAACGTGTTTTAGCTTTCTGTGTTCCCTGACGTTTATTTGCAAGCTGGTTTACTACTGCCATGTGTACTAAGTGCTCATTTACTTCAACACCGAATACAGCATCGTTTAAATCGATTGTTCCAACTTCTTTACCTTCGATATTGTAAACAGATACGTTTGCCATCTTTAATGTCCTCCTTCCTTCACCAAATCCTAGTTAGCTTTTACTGCTTCTCTGATGGTTACTAAAGATTTCTTAGGTCCCGGTACAGAACCCTTTACCAGAAGAAGATTGTTTTCTGCATCTACGCGCACAACTTCAAGATTCTGGATTGTAATCTTCTTGCTTCCCATGTGTCCCGGCATCTTCTTTCCTTTGAATACTTTACTCGGATCAGATGCAGCTCCGTTAGAACCTGCGTGACGGTGGAATTTAGAACCATGTGTCATAGGTCCTCTGTGCTGATTATGTCTTTTAATAGCACCCTGAAATCCTTTACCTTTTGAAATTGCAGTAGCGTCGATTTTATCTCCTGCTTCGAAAATGTCAACCTTGATTTCCTGCGCAAGTGTGTACTCGCTCGCATTCTCAAATTTGAACTCTTTTACAAATTTCTTTCCAGAAACTCCGGCTTTTGCAAAATGTCCCTGCTCTGCCTTTGTTACTCCATGACGATGAACGATTTCTTTCTTACCGCTCTTGTCTTTGTTGATAATCTTGTCTTTCTTATCAGCGAATCCTACCTGAACAGCCTCGTAACCATCATTCTCCATAGTCTTGATCTGTGTTACTACACAAGGACCAGCCTGAAGAACTGTTACAGGCGTCAATGTTCCATCTTCGCTGAAGATCTGTGTCATTCCGACTTTTGTAGCTAAGATAGCTTTCTTCATTATAATTACCTCCTGTGATTTACAGCGGAACGCACGTTGGCGTTCATCCTAAATTATAGGATACTGCTTTGCTATTACATGTGCGCCCGAACTAAAGACTCGTAAATACCTCGTCTAGTTCTTACTTTTCATTTTGATATCAATATATACACCAGCAGGCATTTCTAATCTGGATAATGCATCAACTGTTTTCTGTGTTGGTGTAATGATATCAATCAGTCTCTTATGAGTCCTCTGCTCAAACTGCTCTCTGGAATCTTTATATTTGTGAACGGCTCTAAGGATTGTAACTACTTCCTTCTTAGTTGGAAGTGGTACAGGACCGCTCACCTGTGATCCATTCTTCTTAACAGTTTCGATGATTTTCTTTGCGGATGCATCTACTAACTGATGATCATACGCTTTCAATGTGATTCTCATTACTTGACTTGCCATAAAAAAAGTCGCCTCCTTTTCGTACTTTTAACTTCAGTACAACAAGCGGTGACTGTACACTCTCCCGTGTGTGTCGTGAGGTACTCACGGGTCGTTATGGGCACTTAGCAGCCGTTCTTTGGCTGTTTACGTGCGATACATGCCGATTGTCGGCTTCTGTTCTTTGGAAGCCTTATTTGTCGGCACCGTATCAGCGTTACGATAGTGATACAGTGACTTGTCGCCAGTTTCCTAACTTGACATTCGCTCCACGGAAAACCCACTTCATAAGCAGAAGTGGCAACCTCTCGCTTCAACGCTATCATGTCACAGCTTTTTTAGTATAAATGAAGAAAGGGCTTTTTGCAAGCCCTTTCTCAAGAATATTGTATTTTTTTTGATACAATTAAACTCTCTTTCCTATTTCTTATTTACACTGTCAAATTCATCATAAATTTCCTGTGACGGTTCTTTTGTCAGAAGGCTGACACCCACCGTTACTAAAATAGAAACGATAAATGCCGGAAGAAGTTCATATATTCCAAAGAGCCCGCCCATTGGCTTCACAAGGAACTTCCACACAAATACCATAATTCCACCGGAAACCATTCCTGCAAATGCTCCCTGAAGGTTTGCTCTTCTCCAGAACAATGCACAGATCATAACACTTGCAAAAGAGCCGCCCATGCCTGCCCATGCAAACGATACAATACTGAATACACTGGAGTTCGGATCTCTTGCAAGGAACACACCAATCACTGTAATTACAAGGATTGTTACACGTGCAACCATAAGCCCTTGTTTCTCTGTCAGTTTCTTTCCAAATAATTCCTGTACAATATTCTCAGATACGCCGGAAGCTGCAACTAACATCTGACTGTCAGCAGTAGACATGGTTGCCGCCAGAATACCCGCAAGGATTACGCCGCCAAGTATCGCAGCCAAAAATCCATGTTCTGTCAACAGACTTGTAAGTGCGATGATTACTCGCTCACTGTCTGCCAGCGCTTCCATACCACCATTATTTGCAACCGCAAGTCCGATAATACCGATAAAGATCGCCACACCCATAGCGATTACAACCCAGACTGTTGCAATACGTCTTGATAGAACAAGTTCTTCCTCTTTTTCAATGGACATAAAACGTACCAAAATATGAGGCATTCCAAAATATCCAATTCCCCATGCCAGTCCGGAAAGTATAATAACCGTTCCATAAGAGACTTCCAAACCTGTAGCGGCATCATGGAAAGATGTAAAAGAAAGATAACCCGCCAAAGACTGTGCATTTGTCATGACCGCTTCCATACCGCCAGCCCGACTGATTCCAAATGTTGTAATGGAAATCAATGCAATCGACATGACGATACTCTGAATAAAATCATTCGTTGCAACCGTTGTAAATCCACCAAGGATTGTATAAATAACGATAATAACTGCAAACAAGATCATTCCCGTCGTGTACTCCATTCCAAACAAGGAATTAAACAGCTTACCACATGCAGCAAATCCGGATGCTACATAAGGTACGAAGAAGATTACAATAATCAGGGCTGACATGGATGAAATAATATATCTCTTATCATGAAAGCGTTTTGCAAAAAATGTTGGCACCGTAATCGCATCAACTTTCTCTGAATACCGGCGTAATCTTCTGGAGACAAACAGCCAGTTCAGATATGTACCGATCGCGAGTCCTGCCGCTGTCCAGAACGGATCTGCAAGTCCGGAAAGATATGCAACTCCCGGAAGTCCCATCAACAACCAGCTCGACATATCACTCGCTTCTGCACTCATAGCAACAACATACGGTCCCATTCCTCTACCGCCGAGATAAAAGTCTGTGCTGTTCTTTGTTTTCTTTGTATTGTATACACCAACGCCAATTAACAGGCACATATACAATAGAATGGTCAATAAAATAATAATATTTGTTCCGCTCATAGTCACACCTCTTTCTCTTAATTTTATGAAATTTAAAATATGTTAATTACAGTATACTCCTTATCTTCCTTCAGGTCAATGAAATTATAATTTTTTCTTATGCCAGCATTACATTTATTAATTTTCTGTCACTTTACTTCTATCTACATCTTAAACTAAAAAAAGGATTTGCAAGAAACAATTCTCGCAAAATCCTCTTTCACATTCCTTTTAGTCAGCTTTTTTCAGCTTCTCTATACATGGACTAAAAAATCTCATGCTTAATTTCTCCAACGGTCCTAACATTAACATTCCGATAATCGTTCCTTCCCTCACCTTAACCGATACACCGCCAAATACTGACAACGCAACAGACACAATAATACACAACGCATCCAGAGAAATCCTCACCTTAGCATAATCAATCTCATATTCGCCACTAATCACAATACACATTGCCTCACTGGGAATAGTTACTAGATTCAGCAGAAGCAGCGGTCCCAAAAACAATCCTAATCCAATATAGGCCAGAATGACGAATAGAAGTTTCATGCCATAACCATGAAGTTCAAATGTGAGCATATCATAATAAAAGAAATTCAAAAACATTCCAAACACGACCACATACGGAATCTGTAATATCTTCCGCAATTTAAAATTCCTGCGTTGGATAAGAAACTGAATAAGAACACATATAATATGAAGGATCATACTGAGCGTTCCAACTTTCAGCCCATAGACCTCATACACATTCAGTCCTATCGCATCCCAACAGGCACAAACTCCTATATTAGCTTTTAGCGCCAACGTCTGTGAAAATGCTGTACCGCAGGTCAGAAACAATAGCAGTAAAATCTGAACCATCAAATTCTTCTCTTTCATCTGGGATAATCCCCCTTTTCTTTGGTAAGATTATTATACACTCTTTCAACATTACGGGAAAGGTTTTCTATAAAAAGTATTTACATTTTCTTTCTATTTTCTCTTGTGCTTTTCCTTATTTTGATTTAGTATTAGAATTACAAATACCCAGTATTACATTTACACATATACATGCAGTTAAAAGGAGTTGATAGATATGGACATTAAAAGATGGCGCGTTATGCTGGCTGTTGACGAATATGGAAGTTTCACAAGAGCCGGAGAGGAACTCGGCTACACACAGTCCGGAATTACACAGATGATGAAAGCACTTGAAAAAGATGTTGGTTTTTCTCTATTTATAAAAGACAACCGAGGCATGTCTCTTACTGCAGACGCCAAAACGTTGATTCCCGCAATCCGTTCTTTATTAAATGCTAATGAAGTAATTCGTCAGGAAATCGCTTCTTTAAAAGGAGCGCAAGTAGGCACTATTAAAATAGGAACATACCTTAGCTGTTCCATCCACTGGATTCCTAAAATCATCCAGGAATTTAAAGAGAAACACCCGGACATCCATTTCAAAATTGCAGAAGGTGCGGAAGGTGAACTTGCCGACTGGATTCAAGAACGCAGAGTAGACATCGGATTCATCAGTTACCAAAAAGGGCACAATTATCAGTTTCTTCCTGTGATGGACGATGAGCTGTTTGCAGTTCTTCCAACCGGACATCCACTTGCAGCTTACGATGAGATTCCTGTTGAAGAATTTGAGGGAGTGCCTTTCATTATTACAGAGTTTACTCCTGGCAGCGATGTACACATCGCTTTGAAACAGTACAAAGTAAAACCTGATATCCGCTACGTCACCATCAACGAATTTTCTTCCCTCTCTATGGTAGAACATAAATTGGGACTGACAATTCTCCCGGGACTGTTACTGCGCGGCCACGTTGGCAATTATGTAACTCGTCCGCTCAAACCGAGAACCTATCGTAATCTCGGACTTGCTTATTCTTCTTACGACGAATTATCTCCAGCGTCTAAGATCTTTTTGGAATATGCCAAAGACTTTCTCCTGGATGATACCGAGGAATAACCTTCTTCGCCTTTACATAACCCTCTCTTATGTCAACATTACATTTTTTAATGTTTTGCTTGACATTCATTTCACAAAGTTTTATAATCTAATATCGACAGGAACTTTATTATGAAGAGAGGTATTATTATGAGCACAGCAACTATTCTACTTATTATTATGTGGGCGCTTGCCGCAGTATTCTTTGTCGTTCTGGTAACAGACATCCGCGCACACAAAAATGAACTCGACAAGACGAAAATGGGTTACAATTCTATCGTCAGCGGTATTGCAAACTTCTTCGACACTTTAGGTATTGGAAGTTACGCAATTGCAACTTCTGCATGGAAATTTAACAAATCCATGCCGGATGATTTAATTCCCGGTTCTCTGAACGTAGCATTCGGTATTCCAATCTGCGTAGAGGCTACCATCTTCATGGCAGCAATCGAAGTAGAACCTTTGACATTAGTTCTTATGATCGGCGCAGCAATCGTTGGTTCCGTTATCGGTGCTAAGATTATCTCTAAATTAGACATTATGAAAATCCGCGTTGTAATGGGTGTGGCTCTTATTATAGTAGCGGCTGTTACCCTATGTAAGATCAATAAAGTGGGGCCATTCGGTATCATCGGAACAGCCCGAGGCTTATCCGACATCTCACTGGTAATTGGTGTTGTTGGAAACTTTATTCTCGGTGTTCTTATGACCGCAGGTATCGGACTTTATGCACCATGTATGGCCCTTGTCCTTCTGCTTGGTATGAGCGCAGACGTAGCATTCCCGATTATGATGGGATCTTGTGCATTCCTCTGTCCGGCATGTGGTATTGCATTTGTTAAGGAAGGAAAATACCAGAGAGCTTCTATCATCCCTATGATCATAGTCGGATCTATCGGGGTATTAATTGCAGGTTTGATTGTAAAAACTTTACCACTTACATTACTCACATACTTAGTTTGTATAGTTATGGTAATCTGCGCGCTTCTATTCTTCCTTGATGCAAAAAAATCCAAACAATAGAATCACATATTTTCCTAAAAAAGCACGAAATTTCGTGCTTTTTTATTGATAAAGTGCATTAAATATCAGGTCTATATTTATATTTATTCGTTATTTTTCATAAACTTCACAAATTTTCTTGTCACTTCTTGACAGTAAAGCGCAAAAGCGATATATTGTAATTGGTTTAAAAATTTTAAACCAAGCATAAATAGTTGTTATTGCAGTACTGTCAACGCCGATTGTTCTCCCCAAAAACAATCTTGCTGCAACAGCCTTAGTTAATATATATTTCCTCTGCTTATAGAGGACATTCCCCAACTTTATATATATTGAATAAAACTGCAATACAACAAGAAAACCTCTCAATGACATACCAAAAAGAAAGAACATGACATCCGAATGTCGTGTTTTTTCTTTTTTTGTCGGACAGGCACTCTTTAAAAAACACTGTTTTTGTTCAAGATGTACTACTCTTTTTTTCTATTTCATATAAAAATATTCAGTTTATACAATTTTATCTCAATAAAGCATTGACTTTTTTTTGACATAGTGATAAATTAGTTTGTAAAGAGACGGCAAATCGGGGTGGCGTCTCAAAAAGTTATAGTAACGCAATATCTAAAGATTGGAGGAAAATTTATGTTATTAGCACTTCAAATTTTATTCGGAGCTCTTGCTGCTGGAACAGGTATCGGACTTATTGTCGATATTGCAAAAAACCGTATGAATGAGCTCAAAAGCGCAACAGGTAAGCAGTGGGGTTCTGGATTCACAGTAGGTATTATCGCTAACTTCCTTGACACCTTGGGATGCGGTTCTTTCGCACCATCTACATTCTTGTACAAAGTATTTAACCAGATTGATGATATTGATATTCCTGGTACATTGAATGTCGGCGATACTTTTCCGGTTATTTTTGAGGCATTCATTTTCACAGCTTCTGTAAAATGTGATCCTATGTTCCTTATTATCATGTATGTGTGTGCGGCGATTGGATCTTTCGGATTTGCTACAGTCGTTACAAAATGGCCTCGTAACAAAATCAGATGGGCTCTTGGTATTATCATGATTCCTCTTGCAATCATTATGGCTTGTAAGAATACAGGATGGGGACCATTCGGACTCGTTGGTACTGCTACCGGTTTAACTGGCTGGCAATTAATCGTAGCAGCAGGTCTTAACATTTTATGGGGCGCTCTTATGGACATTGGATTTGGTCTGTATGCTCCATGTATGGCTACTTGTCTGTTACTCGGTGTTGACGCTCAGGCTTGTTTCCCGGTATTCATGGGATCTTGTGCATGTCTGATGCCGGCTTGCTCTATTGAGTTTATTAAATCACACAGATATGACGTTCCACATACAGTTGGTAACGCTCTCGGCGGATGTGTCGGTGTATTCATCGCATGGAAGATTATTAAAAATCTCCCTATGTTCTGGCTCATCAACTTAATCTGTGTAGTTCTTCTGTGGACTTCTTACTCATTATTGAGCGCAGCTGTTAAAGATAAAAAAGCCGGAGTTGCTTAAAAAATAATGATTCTACATACAAATCATATAAATGGCTGTCCAATAAGGATAGCCATTTATATGATTTAAGCAAATAAATAAACAAAATTATTACTTGAAATCGGAGAATATACTATGTTTGTAAATGAATATGTAATGACCAGAAAACGTTACGACAAGTGGGCAACTCCTAAGTTTTGGAAGCTGCGCACTTTTTATATGTGGATTATCATCTTTGCCGCCGGATTATTCGGTTGGTTCTACTTTGATCAGGCAGATGTTTCGGCTAGATGGAAGACTATCGGCGCTTTTTTAGTGTTTGTCTCTGTATACAGAGGCGTATTTTTCCGCTGGCTTCATGCTGATAAGACATTTCGTCTCACACGCCAGAAATACTTTGACGAAAAAGATTGGACTTGTAAAGTTATCCTCGGTGAGAAAAATATTTCACTCTATATCAATGGGAGATCCAATAACAAAGTCGAGTGGTCTGAAATTAAGAAGTTTGAAGAAGCCAAAACATACTTTAAATTAACATCTCAGGATGAAGTTGAAGGAGTTATGCTCGACAAAGCTTCCTTTATCGAAGGAGATCCTGACAGCTTCATACACTGGATGAAAGAGAATCATCCTGAAATTCCCTACGGACCTATCGCTCCGGCATTTGATAAGTAACACCTTTCTCCGTTTCTCTTAAAACCTGACATTATGAAATACAAAACAAAAAGGAACACCTTCGACACATATTGTCAATTGTGTTCCTTTGTTTTTACCTTCTTCACTCGAAGAGACATCTACTTACTTTCATTCTTCCTCATCTTAAGTTTCAGAAGTGCCTTTGCTTTCAGACAGTCTATTCGATCCATATTGTTCTCTCCAACGATATTTGTCTCTTCACCGGAATCACTCTTGTTAATGTCCACAATCGCATCCAGGTAATCATTAGTAACTACAAACTGAGCAACCGTACCATTAAATGTAATTCCAGTTACCGGAATTCCCCTTGTACCAATCTGCTCAACTGTATTTGTATAATCAACATGACTGTTTCCCCATCCGTCACAGGAAAGGATTACGCCGTCTGCACGCATACATTCTGCCCATACGGCAGCTCTCGTACCTACAAGCATCTTATCCTCATTGCCGTCAGGAGAACCCACAAGCATAACTCCCATTAGATCCAGATCTGTATCTTCCGCAACTACCTCAAGAAGCGGATCTCTAAAATGATGCAAGGATGTTTCTTTCGTCGATGGTCCAATACCCATATCTCACACCTCCTACTGCATAGAACGGATAATGCCGTCCCGATACTCGTTCGGGCTCAAAATCACCGGCATATTTCCCATATCAATAATTGACTTTCCACCTTCTACACCAGAAGGTTCTTTTGCGAACAAATGTGTGTCGTACATAGCGCCCTGTCCCGCAACCTGTTTGATAATCAGGACACGCTTCTTACCAGGACGTACAATGTCATGATACTCGTGGCGCTCTGTACACTTATCACCTTTGAATTTCTTTAGTTTATCGCGATAACTCTGGATAAACTTGTCACATGCACGATGTGCCGCAGTCGGTCCCGGCCTCTCCTGCCCCATTCCAGCAGCCAAAGTTACATCAAATGAGATAATAACATCATTATCTCCCGGCGTTCCGGCACGATTCAGATATAACTGATCTTTTAATGTTCCTTCTGAAGAGCCGAATTCATGGCACTGTTTACCGTTCACATCCACGCCTGTCAGCATAACGTACACTCCGGTAATTGTATGTGTAATACCTTCTCCTAGTTTTCCTAATACTTTTGTGGAAATTGGTACAATATCCATAATTGTGTTCGTCCAACGATCATGATCGCCCGGATTGATAATCTGAATATCGATGTTCTCAATATGTTCTTCTTCTGCTACAAGGCCATCTATCATCTCTTTACTGACTGTCATATGACCATCTACCGTTATGTCATTGTGCTCTCCCCATTCTATATCTGTCATATGGAATGCTTTGATTACAAGACGTCTTAAATCTTTTACTTCATCAGCCATCTTTTCACCTCCATAGGTATACCAGAAATGCTTTCTTATTCTTAAAGAGGGCAGATGAAAACATCTGCCCTCTCATGAACCACTTTATTAGATCTTTGCTACATACTCAAATGGCAGTGGTACAATCTTTCCAGGTGTCTGGATCTCAATTAACTGCTCAAGAGCTGCTTTAACAATCTGTGTCTGCTGTTCAACATTGTGCGGTCCACCAGCATTAGCACCCATAGGTACCAATGGAGCAACTGCACGAGGAGTACCAGTCTGACGAACAACTGGTGGAAGAGCTGCAATAATAATTGTAGGAATTCCAGCTTCTTCAATCGCTCTCTGCACCAATACTGCAGAGCGGTGGCAGGTTCCTCAGCCAGCGGTAAGGATAACTGCATCTACTCCCTCTTCTTTGAACATTTCTGCGATAGCAGGACCAGTTTCGCCTTTGAACTTCTCCTGGTTTCCGCCACCACCCATGAATCCTGCATGTACCGGAGCACAAGCTTTGATAAAGCCTTCTTTTGCTAATTCATGGATTCTGTCAATTGGGAACATACAGTTGATGTCTTTGTTAACATCACTGTTATCATATCCACCATGGGATACCATCAACTCATCTGATGGCATTTCATCTGTTACTTTTCTCCACGTAAAGTCACCGGCAAGATTGAATCTTTCCTGGTCTTTGTGATGAACACCTGCTGCTGTTGCAAGAGCAATCGTCATATCTTTGAGCTCTTTTGTTACAGGAGTCCATACAGACGGTGGAGTAATAGGAACGAATATTTCTGATTGTAAACCTTTAACAACCGTTAAACTCATTTTTAGTCCTCCTTATTATCATCCAAACGCGCGCGCATTTCTTTTTGTTTGCGTCTTTCTTTTTCAATGTTGCTGACGTAGTGCTCATTTATTTCCGGTCCTAACTGCTCTGGAAAGCTCATGTTCCATCCAAATTCCTGTCCCACTTTCGGTTCAGTATCACAGATGAACATTCTCTTAGGAGCTTTGAAGAACCCCAGACGTCCTTTCAAGTCAACGCTGATACTACAGTCGTCAATATCTACCACAACGCCTTCCATATAAATGATCCTTTCGCCATAATTCAAACGTTCATTATTCATCTAGAACACCTTGGCTTAGCTGTATTTTAATCTACGCTTCTCGCTCATTGGGAGCTCCTGCTCATTTCCAACAAGTTCTACTTTCTTGCCATATGCTCCCTCGATTAATTCTACGTTTGTAGACTTAACGTTTGGATTCCACTTCTTCTCAGCAGCCTTAACGTCTTCTCCGGCCATAGCTGCTTTCAGCATAGCAAGTGCACGAATAGCATCTTCCTGACAAAGTGTATTATTACCAAGAATCTCATTCTCGATACCAGCCTCAGACTTGTTGTTATCAACCATGTACTGCATGTGCTTGTTACCAACAACGAGTGCTCCCTGTACTGCACAGTAAGACATACCTACTGTCGGAACTCCTCTCATACCGATCTGCTCGATATGGCTTGCGAAGTCGATGTGGTTGTTACCAAATCCTTCTGTTGTAACGAATGCACCATCAGCATCCATCATAGCTACAGTCTGACCTACACGTTTAGATACGTAGAATTTCTCAGCATTAATCTGAGGAGATCCAACGAATACAACACCGCAAAGGTCAACTTCTTCATCGTGAAGAGCCTCAAGAACGAGCGGCTCTCTCCAGTAATGTCTGGACATCTCTTTAGATGCAGGTCCAATACATGTTAATGCGTGGATACATCCATCAAGAACCTCAAGCGGAGATACGCAAACCGGAACGTTTCCTAAGTCTACGTTAGCTCTTGCTCCAAGAACACCAACCGGCTCTACAGGAAGGATGAAGTTATCATGCATAGCTCCCTGTCCCATGATCTCTTTAACGATTACAACTTTCTTCTTACCTGGACGACGGATAGATTTAAGCTCTTCAGACTCAACTACAAGGCTTTCGTCAAGTTTCTTCATAACTTCACGAATTTCCTGTGTAATGATATCAAATGCTGTATGAGCAGCCATAGGTCCACGACGCTCCATGTTTGTCTTCTCCTGGATAACAATGTTACCTTTGATGAAGATCTCGCCTTTATCCGGACATCCCGGACGTCCCCACATGATATTCTCGTCAAGGTATCCTTCTGAAGAACCGAACTCACCAATCTGAACTCCGCCTTCGTCTGTTCCTGTCAGCATCATAACAACGCCGTCAAGTACTCTTGTTACACCGCTTCCAAGTTCACTGTCGCCTTCTTTTGTAGCGATTGGAGATACATCCATAACAGTCTCAGAATATGTGTGATATAATTCCGGAGTGATGATCTCAAGTTTGAAATCTTTTACCAACTCCTGATCTGCAATAACGTCTGCTTCAATTCCTTCACGAATGTAAAGAGTTGTTCCCTCGATCTTTGTCTCAGGTCCTCTCTTAACCTCTGTGATGTTGAAGTGCTTTCTTGTAAGAGTTCCTACAACTTTCTCTTCTTCAACTGGTGCCGGAGCTGCTGCTCCTGCTACAACTGCTGCCGCCGGTACCTCAGCTGCTGCTGCGCCACCGCCAAGTGCTCCAACCGGAATCTCAAGATCAATGTCTTTACCCTCTCCGATATGGATTTTTAATGTTCCTCCTGCTACAGGCGCTGCCGGAGCTTTAACTGCTGCCGGAGCCTCTTCTACTGCCTCTGCCACCTCTGCTGCTGCCGGAGCGCTTACTGCTTTTACTCCGTCTAATACGTCAGCTGTTAATGGTGCAAGAGAATCACAAGTTTTTGTAAGTTTTGCTCCTAAAACCTCCTCAATGGTAAGACATCCATCAAGACATAATAATCCTGAATCTACCAAATCATCAAAGATCGCTGGATCTTCAAGATTTGCCGGTTCAATCGTAATGCCTGCTTCGGCTCTACAACATAATACCGCAGGATCATGAGCATGTTCTTTAGCTGTTTCAGCTGTGATTGACATATTGTTTTCCCTCCTTGTTTGGTTTGCTAAATGTATATATACAGCCATATCCGGCACGAAGATTACCTCTCTCATCTTCAGGAGGCCGGATCGGGGGACCTGCCTCCCCGCCGTCTATGACAGTAATACCTATATATGAAACGATATATCTTTAGAAGTCAATATCCTGACTTACCTGTTTGGAAACCCTCAGTGTTCTGTAAAGAGCATGACCTACACTTCTCATAGCGTGGTCTGTCTGATGGAATACTTTCAGTCCCATCTTAGGTCCAGATGCCATAACAGTGTTAGAGCAGTCAGAACAGTTACCGATGATAATATATTCACATCCGTCTTTCTTAAACTGCATATTGTTCTTTACCTGTCCCGGACAGTTACCAGGTCTCAAACATTTCAACGGAGCACCCGGTTTTGTCTCAATCGCCTGTTTACATCTTGCCACAGATACAACCTCTGCATTCATCTTCTTAGCAAGTTCACGCATACGATCTTCGTTTCCGCCACATGCACATACAAGAATACCCATCTTTGCTCCATGAAGATCCGGGAATTCAACAGTAACAATAATTCCACCTGTTGTCTTTGTAATCGGCGCATCAAAGTCTGTAGACTTACCTGTGAAAGCACCGCCCATGATGATCTCTCCGTAGTTTCCATCGATTCCGCCAG
>CAJTRE010000001.1:0-172000 GCA_910578495.1 uncultured Dorea sp. | reverse complement strand
TTCAATCAATTCACCAACGCTGACTCCTACTGGAACATCCATAAATACATGCGCTGCGTTGCCACCATTTATTTTACCGCGAACTGTTAAATTCTTTGTAATACATGGTCTCTTCTCATCAACTGCCTCTGCGATTCTTGCAACAGTCTCAAGGTTCAGAACAACTGATCTCGCTGCTGATGGAAGCTGTACCGGCGTAAGATTTACACCAAGACACTCTCTAACCACCGCACGCTCTTCACCCATCGGATAAATATCCGGAAGCAGATGCATAGAAATTGCCGTTTCATTCGCAAGCGCTGACTGCAATGTCTTAATTGCTTTCTGATTCTTCTTCTTAATTGCGATAATCGCCTTATCTGCTTTTGTAATCTCCATGCTGTATTTGATACCTGTGATTACCTTATCGCACTGTTCCTCAATCTGTCTGATATTATGTTCCAATCCCGGCTCACACTCAGCAGCATTAATAAGGATATATCCGCTGTCCAGTTTAAAACCTGCCGGAAGTTCCGGATTGATCTCCGGATCAAGTTCTGCCATCTCTGTTGTAGATAAATCAATACCAAGCTTTACGCCTGTCGGGAATCCTGCTCCTCCCATTCCGACGATTCCTGCCGCTTTCACCATATCAAGCTTAGAAGCGTCTGCCGGAACATCAATCGGCACGAATTCATCCGGCTGTTCAGCGGCCGGCTCAATCACGATCTTCTCATCCGTAATCTCTGTTACTTTTCCGTAAACACTTGAGAAGATGTTAGCGCCAAGTCCCGTTGGTGTAGCAATAAGCGTGCCTTTTTTTACATCCGCCCCAACCTCAACACACGCTGCACACGGAGCACCCACATGCTGGCGTAATAAAATCTGTACATTTCCCATGACACATTTCTCCTTTTCTTTAAAAAAATATAAGTTAAAAACGAAACCCCTACAGTTCGTTCACTTATTATCAAGTATTTATTGATTTTATCTATAGCTCAAAGCCTTAAACAATTATGTGACGATCTCGCTACTTTTTTAACATGATTATGTTCTTTTTTGGCGAGGGCATGTGGGAATCGAACCCACCCAGGACGCTCTTAACGCCCAACACTGGTTTTGAAGACCAGGAGGCACACCAGTTGCCCATCTACCCTCACATATCCATTCTGTGCTCATTAACCATAACACATCTTTTCGCAGATTTCAACAGTTTTTCCATGCTTTTTATTTATTTCTATAATACCAAAAAAACATTGACTTTTCAAGGCTTTTCGTCCATAATAAATATATCAGATTAAACGCGATACTAGAATGCAGTCTATTTGTTAATTTTCTGTCGTTTTAGAGTGTTTATCAGACACTACCATGAGAAAGGCACATCGAAAACATGGGGGTTTTTGGTGTGTTTTTAAGAAAACTTATAGAAGTTTTCTATATTTAACACTAATTTAAGGAGGGTATTATTATGGAGTTAAAAGCTAATGTTAACTTCGATCGGTTTGAGGCTGCTCTTCAGGTTGTAGACGCTCATACCGTAGGTGAGTTCTGTCGTGTTGTTATCGGTGGATTCCCAGAGCCAAAAGGATCAACAATGATCGAGAAAAAGAAATGGATGGAAGAGAACTACGATCATGTTCGTACAGCTCTTATGTTCGAGCCGCGAGGACATCATGATATGTTCGGAGCTTTCCTGTGCGAGCCAATCAATCCTGAAGCTGACTTCGGTGTAATGTTCATGGATACAGGCGGATACCTCAATATGTGCGGACACTGTACAATCGGTGCTGTTACTGTTATTCTTGAGGCTGGATTAAAAGAGATGCACGAAGGTGAGAACGCAGTCGTTCTTGACGCTCCTGCAGGTCTTATCCGCACAACAGCTATCGTAAAGGACGGCAAAGTTGAGAGTGTTACATTAACAAACGTTCCGGCATTCGTTTACAAAGAGAACTTATCCGTAACTGTTGACGGAAAAGAGATTCCATTTACAATTTCTTTTGGCGGAAGCTTCTTTGCATTGGTTGACACAACAAAACTCGATATTGGAGAAATCAATTCTAAATCTGTACCGGCTTATACAGATTTGGGAATGAAGATGATGGAGATCATTAACAAAGAGATCCCTGTAAAACATCCTCTTCTTGACATCGACACTGTTGACCTCGTTGAATTCTATGGCCCAACACCGAATCCGGAAAAGGCTACTATGAGAAACGTAGTTATCTTCGGAGAGCACATGGCTGACCGTTCTCCATGCGGAACAGGTACAAGTGCTAAACTTGCCACTCTTCATCACTGGGGAGAAATCAAAGTTGGCGAAGAATTCCGTTATGAGAGTTTCATCGGAAGCATTTTCAAAGGTGTTATCAAAGAAACAACAAAAGTTGCTGACTTTGACGCAGTTATCCCAATGATTACAGGAAGCTGCTACTTAACAGGTGTTGCTACATACCTTATCGATCCACTCGATAACCTTAAATATGGTTTCCAGGTAGGTTAATACTACCGTAATTTAATAAAAGCGGATTAGCAATAATCCGCTTTTATTATTTCATATATCGCACTCTGTCAAATGACGCTGCCAAGAAAGGACTGAGTATCTATGCCTCGAAAAAGACAGTCTACGAAAAGCCGCATCGTGAAAGCGGCATGGAACTTATTTTACAAAAATGGCTATGAACAGACTACAGTGGAGGATATTATCTCTGCTTCCAAAACATCAAAAGGTACGTTTTATCATTATTTCAAGGGCAAAGAAGCGCTTCTTAACTCTATGTCCTATCTTTTCGATGCAAAATACGAAGAACTCGCTGCCACGATTGATCCGAACCAGTCCGCCTATGATAAACTGTTGTTTCTAAACCACGAACTGTTCTATATGATCGAGACAAGCGTTGATATAAAATTACTGGCTTCTCTGTACTCCTCACAGCTCACCACGAAAGATAAGAAATCTCTATCCGACAAGAAACGCTTTTATTTCAAATGGATTACTGAGATTTTAGAGGACGGTCTGACAAACGGAGAATTCAAAAATACGAGCACCGCCGAAGAATTGATGAAGCTTTACGCCATGTATGAGCGCGCACTTCTCTATGACTGGGCTCTTTACAAAGGCAAATTCTCCCTGACAAGTTATAGCGACAAACTGCTCCCACACTTGTTAGATACATTTACCGAGGGAGTATAATATCGTCTTTCACTGACCAATCAGTTGAATATAGAAACGATTTCCGATGATCGCCCGGAAACCGTTTCTATATTTCAACTGATTCTAAATTTACTTTACTGAGCTTTTACCTGGATACACCGATCGGCAACCCATCTTTTCACAAGATTTTTAAGCGCCTCTTCTTTCAATTCCTCTTCTGTCACAGCTTTCTTGAGTGACTCCACACTGTCATAATCGTAATCCTTGGCAATTTTTTCCACTTCTTTATCATATGACTTGTCGTCCAGGTTAACCTTTTCTTTTTTTGCAATGGCTTCTGCCACCATCCGCTCCTTAACAGCTTCTTTGACGGCTGTATCAATCTGCTCCTCAAAAGCTTCCACCGTCATACCCATCTGTTCCTCAAGCATTGTCTCGTATTCCATTCCGTAATACTCTGCCGCCGACTTATACTGAGCGATCAATTTTTCCTTCATCTCTTTCAGTTCTTTTTCCGGATACTTCTCTACCTTCGTATTCTCCATAACTTTTTCCCATGCCACTGTTTCAAGAGAATAGTCATAAGAAGCCGCCGCGTCTTTTTTCAAAAGCTCTGCCACTTCTTTCTTATACTCTTCTACTGTCTTTGACTTTTCAGATACCGTTTTAATGAACTTATCGTTCAGTTCCGGAAGGTTCTCTTCTATAATCGAATTGACCGTAATGGTAAATACCACATCTTTTCCTGCCATCTCTGCACTCCCGTAATCCTTCGGGAATTGGCCGTTCCAGTCAAAACTTTCTCCCACCTTATGTCCGACAATACTATCTTCAAATCCGTCGATAAATGCACCGGAACCAATCTCCAAATCATAATCTTTGGCTGATCCTCCATCAAAAACCTTTCCATCCATCTTCCCGACAAAATCAATGTTGGCGGTATCTCCCTCTTTCACCGCCCGGTCTTTAATCTCTTTCACCTCAGCTTTGGACTGACGGACAGACTCAATATAGCTCTCTACATCTTTATCAGATACTTCCGGAGCTTTCTCAACTTCGTCGACTTCTACATCTTTATATTGTGTAATCGTCATGTTATCTGTCTCGAGCCCTTTGCTCGCCTGACATCCCGCAAGCGCCATCGCCAAAACAGTAGTTCCTGTTAATAAAACCGCAATTTTCTTCTTCATAATACACCTCGTACTTATTCTTCCTGCAGTGATTCTTCATCAATCTACGCATTTACTGTTATAACATATTTTCGACTACTTTGAAACCTTTTTCACACTTATTTCATATTCGCAGCTATTTAGCCACACGCTGATTAGTTTCTCATATTCCATTCAAATCTCTTGCACTTGTCCTCAAACAATGTTACAATGTTGTTCGTGAAAAAGAGATTTGTAGGAGGTTGGCTGTGAGTACATTATCGATTGTATTATTAGTTATCTTAGTCGTTTTAGTCATTGCGTGTATTGTATTATATTTTCTCGGAAAGAAAGCTCAGAAAAAGCAGGAAGAACAGAAAGAACAGTTGGACGCTGTAAAACAGACCGTATCGATGCTTGTCATCGACAAAGGACGTGTTCGCCTCAGAGATGCTGGCTTTCCTCCGCTTGTGGTAGAAAATACACCGAAGTATCTGCGTCGTTCCAAAGTGCCGGTTGTAAAGGCAAAGGTTGGACCAAAGGTGATGACTTTGATGTGTGATGCGGAAGTATTCCCACTCATTCCTGTAAAAAAAGAAGTGAAGGCTACTGTTAGCGGAATCTACATAACAGGAGTAAGAGGACTTCGAGGATCATTGGAAACACCACAGAAGAAAAAGGGCTTTTTTGCAAGACTTCGTAACAAACAGGAAAACAAATAAGGTAAAACAAATGAATTACCAAAAGGACAGACCAATCGGCCTGTCCTTTTCGTTTGTATCTTTTTCTATTTCTTGTGCGCTCTGATCTTTATTTTGATATTGCAGTCTGCGGCTTCTTCTCCATTAATATCCAGCACATAATTCACGTACACATCCATCCGGTTTTCGTTCTCCGTCACTTTCATATCCCTTGTATAAGTTCCCACCATAAACTCGCCGTAAGGCGTTTCGTACTGCGTCATATGAATCTTATCTTTCTCAAATACCATATGCGTGTTGGAAATTCCGCTCTTCATAATTTCCAGAATACTGTCTCCGGTAATACGTATCTTATTTTTAATCGTCCCCGGTATACCTTCCACTATTTCATCATACACAATATAGTGTTTTTCGTTTTTCAAATAATATGAAGCAGGCGTAATCACCTCAAGCGGTTCATTCTGATCGTCCTGCTCCATAGAAACGTCATAGTGAAGTCCGGAGATTGTAAGTATTACATCCTTCGTCATAATCTTTACAGTGCAAGCTGCTTTGCAATTTCATACTGGTATTCCGGAATCTCTTTCTTCATACCAAGCGCCTCGTTAATATCAAAATCTACATACTCGCCATGTCTGTATCCGACCACGCGATTTGTTTTACCTGCAATCAGAAGATCGACTGCAATCGCTCCCATAATAGAAGCATACACGCGGTCTTTACAGGTCGGGCTTCCTCCACGCTGCATGTGACCGATGATAGTAGCCCTTGTCTCCATACCGGTTGCTTCTTCAATACGTTTTGCCATATTGATAGAATCACCGATACCTTCTGCATTGATAATAATATAGTTCTTCTTGCCGCGCTTTCTGTTTTCCTGAATATCTTCAATAATTTTAGCTTCATCAAAATCTTTTTCTTCTGGCATTAAGATACACTCTGCACCGTTGGCAATACCACACCAAAGTGCAAGATAACCGGCATCTCTTCCCATAACCTCAATGATAGAGCATCTCTCATGAGACGTAGAAGTGTCACGAACTTTATCAATCGCTTCCATGGCCGTATTGACCGCCGTATCAAATCCAATCGTATACTCTGTACAGTCAATATCCAAATCAATCGTTCCAGGGATTCCCACCGTATTCACACCATAATGCGAAAGTCTCTGCGCTCCTGCAAAAGAACCGTCACCGCCGATTACTACGAGGCCGTCGATTTCATATTTCTTACAGATGGCTGCCGCTTTCTGCTGTCCTTCTTCTGTACGCATACTTTTGCAGCGCGCTGTCTGCAGAATGGTTCCTCCACGCTGAATGGTATCTGACACATCGCGGGCGGACAGGTCGATAATGTCTTCATTCAAAAGCCCATGATAGCCTTTACGGATACCTCTTACTCTCAGACCTTTTCCAAGAGCTGTTCTTACTACGGCACGAATAGCTGCATTCATTCCCGGCGCGTCTCCGCCACTTGTCAACACACCAATCGTACGAATTATTTTTTCCTCCATAATCATTCCTCCATTATATATTCATTTGTTATATTTTTGCCAATTAAACTCCAAATACCATTTTACAGGAATCAGCTTACACTTTCAACTGGCTTTTCTATAACTTTTACACAACTTTCTCCAAGATAATTGGTCAATCTGCTCAATAATCCCGGCTCTACACGAACATTCCGATTACGTGGAAGACGCTTTACAATACGTTCTTTCTTGCAATAGATCACCACCTCGTCTTCTCCGTCGGATGCTAAAAGCAGCTCATAAAGCGCCTGCTCCTGCGCAAGAAATGACTTCTTGTCCTCATACTGAAGCCACAGTTCGCTTCTGGTCTGCTCAAACGGAATGACAGACTCACAGATAATCTTACTGTTTGCTTCATCCTCCTCTGACACTCTTCCTTTTATGAAGATCTTATTTTCCTCTTCCAGATAACCTTTATATTTCTCATAATCTCTCGGAAATACAACGACCTCCACCGTCCCCACGATATCTTCCAGATTTAAAAATGCCATGACTTTATTATTCTTTGTGTACTTAATTGTCTTCCCGGCAATCAGTCCGCCGATAATCTCCCGCGCCCCGTCACGCACTTTCGTCCCTCCGGCTTCTTTATCAAACTGAAAATCCAACGTCGTCTTGGAAATGCTCTTCTTCCACTTTTCTTCGTAATCCTCCAGTGGATGTCCGGTCAGATACACGCCGATCACTTCTTTTTCAAACGAAAGCCTTGTCTCTTTCTCATATTCTCCCACATCCGGGAGGCGTATGTCAAATTCCGCTTTCTGATCTTCATCTACCAGATCAAAGAGAGACATCTGCCCCGTCATAGAATATTTCCTCTCTTGGTTTACCTGCTCCATAATCTGAATATAGGCGAACATGAATTGCTTTCTCGTCCCTCCAAGCCCGTCAAAGGCTCCGGATTTAATGAAGTTCTCGATGGTCCTCTTATTTATTTCTTTCCCGGATAGTCTCTCGATAAAATCCTTGAGCGTCTTGAACTTACCGCGGATACTGCGCTCCTCAATAATAGTGTCAATCAACGGACGGCCAATACTCTTGATCGCAGCAAGACCGTAACGAATATCTCCATGGTCTACCGAGAAATCTCCCACGCCTTTATTAATATCCGGCGGCAGAATCTTAATTCCCATCTGACGGCTCACATAGATATACTCCGAAACCTTTGACGGATTATCAATCGTAGATGTCATAAGCGCCGCCATAAATTCAACCGGATAGTAATATTTTAACCAAGCTGTCTGATAAGATACCACTGCGTAAGCCGCCGCATGAGATTTATTAAACGCATACTTGGCAAAATCAATCATCTCATCGTAAATCTTATTGGCAATCTTCTCATCAATTCCATTGGCAATACAGCCCGGAACTCCCTCCACAAGATCTCCATACACGAACGCCTGCCGTTCTTTCTCCATGACATCGCCTTTTTTCTTAGACATCGCTCGTCTGAGAAGATCGCTTCTTCCCAGCGTGAATCCGGCCAACTCGCGTACAATCTGCATTACCTGCTCTTGATAAACGATACATCCATAAGTTGGCGCCAGAATCAATTCAAGCTGCGGACAATCATAGGTAATCGTCTCTGGATGATTCTTTCCGCGGATATACTGGGGAATGAAATCCATTGGTCCCGGACGGTACAGAGATATTCCTGCAATAATATCTTCCAGACTCTGTGGTTTCAGCTCTTTCATAAAGCTTTTCATGCCGCCGCTCTCAAGCTGAAAAATGCCGTCCGTCTTTCCACTGCCAATCAGTTCCAGTACCTCTTTATCATTAAAATCAATGGCACTCATATCTACCGGTTTTCCGTCGCTTTCGCCTGCCAGCTTCGCCGCATTCTGAATTACAGTCAGCGTACGAAGTCCAAGAAAATCCATTTTCAAAAGTCCCAGTTCCTCAAGCGTCGTCATCGTAAACTGCGTAACAGGAGAACCATCCGAACCAAGAGATAACGGAACATATTCATCAATCTCCCTCTGACTGATCACAACTCCTGCGGCGTGCATAGATGTATGTCTTGGAAGTCCTTCCAGACGTACAGACATATCTACCAGTTCTTTGACCTGTGCGTCCTCCTCATAAGCTTTCTTTAACTCCGGACTTGTTTTAAGCGCCCGCTCGAGCGTTATATTCAGTTCCTTTGGAATCATTTTCGCAATGCTGTCCACAAACGCGTAAGGAAGATCCATCACACGCCCTACGTCCCGGATAACACCTCTCGCCGCCATCGTACCAAACGTAACAATCTGCACCACTCGGTCTGTACCGTATTTGCGTACCACATAATCAATGACTTCCTGCCGCCGCTCAAAGCAAAAGTCCACGTCTATATCCGGCATCGATACACGTTCCGGGTTCAGAAACCGCTCAAACAAAAGCTGATATTTAATCGGATCAATACTAGTAATGCCAAGACAATAAGACACGATACTTCCCGCCGCCGAACCACGTCCTGGTCCCACACTGATTCCATGATCTCTGGCATACTTAATAAAGTCCCACACAATGAGGAAATAATCCACGTATCCCATGGTCTTAATAACATCCAATTCATATGCCAAACGCTGATTCAGAGAATCGTCCGCCTCTTTGTAGCGTTCCTTTAATCCGTCATAACACAATTTGTTCAGATATTCCCACGACGTATACCCCTCCGGCACGTCATATTTCGGAAGTTTGGTCACGCCAAATTCAATCTCTACATGACAGCGGTCTGCGATACGCTGTGTATTCTGAATTGCCTGCAAAGCATATGGAAAGAGACTTCGCATCTCTTCTTCGGATTTTATGTAATATTGACCGCCCTCATAACGCATACGGTTCTCATCTGCCAGCTTTTTTCCAGTCTGGATACAAAGCAGCATATCATGAGGCTTCTCATCCTCCGCATAAGTATAGTGAACATCGTTCGTAGCAACCAGATCGATTCCCGTCTCCTGAGACATCCGAAGAAGCGCCTGATTCACCTGCTTTTGCTCCGGCAGTCCATGATCTTGAAGCTCCAGAAAGAAATTGTTCTCCCCAAAAATCTCGCGGTAGCGAAAAGCGGCCTCCTTCCCCTCGCTGTACATACCTCTTACAATATTTCTCTGCACCTCTCCTGCCAGACAGGCACTAAGAGCAATCAGACCTTTGCTGTACTTCTTCAAAACTTCCATGTCCACACGAGGTTTATAATAATATCCTTCCGTAAATCCGATTGACACAATCTTCATAAGATTCTGATAGCCTTCGTTATTTTCAGCCAGAAGCACCAGATGATAATACCTGTCGTCTCCGCTTCCTACCGCTTCTTTATCGAATCGGGAGCCAGGGGCTACGTAGACCTCACACCCAAGAATCGGACGAATCTCTTGTTTCCTTGCTTCCCGGTAAAAGTCGATTGCACCAAACATCACACCATGATCCGTAATCGCCACACTGTCCATTCCAAGTTCTTTCACCCTTGAAACACACTCTTTAATTTTATTAGAACCGTCCAGCAGACTGTACTCTGTATGGACGTGCAGATGTGCAAAACTCATAGAGAAACTCTCCTTTACATTCGCATTTGTGTTTATTGTACCATAGTTTATCCGCACAGCCAAAACTTTTTAAAAACTACTTCCAAATTTAAAAACAGAGATACCCGGTTACACAAAACCGTCTATCTCTGCCCCATGACATTTCCCGTCAATACTATCTGTCTCTCAATGACTAACCATTAATCATAAAGTCAATTAATTTCTCAACATCTTCGCTCTCATGAGCAACCAATTCAAGCTCCGGAATCTCAACATTTCCTTGGGAAAAAATATTTGCCATAGAAACATACTGACATAATTTGGACTTGAGGTTCAGTCTGTCTCCCTCGCCTGTTACTAACTCTACTGTTCCTTTGCAAGAGTCTATTACTTTGAAGAATGCATCAACATCTGTAATATTCTGTACTTTCATATTACAATCTCCTTCCTGTTCTGAATCTATTTTCACTATACGCCCTTAATTATATCCTATTTCCCGGATAATGCAATATAGTTCTCACCAATTTGTATTTTCTGCTCTTTCAACAGTCTTCCGACCGCTCTTTTGAAGGCATTTTTACTAATGCCAAACTCTTTTTTGATAAGTTCTGCCTCTGCTTTATCCGTAAACGGAAGTCTTCCACCATACAGATTGATCTTCTCAAGTACCATCTGCGCATCGTCGTCCATCTGAAGAAATGCTTTCTTACGAACACTTAAATCCAGCTTTCCGTCTGCCTGAACTTTTGCCACCCTCGCCTCTACTTCCATTCCTACTCTCAGATTACCGAACGTCTCTCTTTTTGGGATTAATCCGGAATAGCAGTCGTCCACCGCCACAAATGCTCCGAAATTATCGCTGATCTCATAGATTCTTCCCTTCACCTGATCGTCTTTCTGATACGGAGAATCCTTTTTCAGAAGCTCATATACTTTCATCGTAGCACAAAGTCTACCGGACTTGTCCACATAAAGAGCTGCCAATACCTGATCGTTCTTCATAACTTTTGCGGTCTGCTCACGAAACGGAAGCAGCAGATCCTTTTCCAGTCCCCAATCCAGAAATGCGCCGATACGTCCTGCCGCCACAACATTTAATACCTTTACCTCTCCACGCACAAGTTTTGGAGTACGGGTTGTGGCAATGATCCTGTCCGAAGAATCTTTATAAAGAAACACTTCAATCGGATCTCCAATCTCAACACCTTTTGGCACTTCTTTCTTAGGAAGGAGTACCTTATCATCTTCTGTTCCAAGATAAACACCAAAGTCTACCTTCTTTACTACCATTAAATTTCTTTTTTTTCCTAATTCATCTTGTAATCTCATACTTTTCTCCTACGGACGTACTTCTACGACTGCATACAGCTTTCCTGTTTCGTCTCCCAGTTCGACGACCGTTCTTTCCTCTTCTTTTCCTACTCTTGGTACAATGACATCCCCGTAAACCGCCGAGTTTTTATATTCTGCGCGGAGATGTCTTACTTCCATTTCTTCTACAAATTCCAATGCCATCTGTACATACTGACAGTTATTCATATGTTCGTTCGTATCGATATGATACCTTCTTACTGCAAATGGTTTTTTTGTCTCCATTTCTTTCGGGAGAGGAATCTTTCTGTCCATCTGCACCATATCAAGCGGCTCTCCGACGCCGTAAAGCGCCAGTTCTTCCTCCGCAGGTTTTATCGGACGTTCCTTTGCCAAATCCATGTAAACCCACAGTGAGTTGGCCTGCGCCAGTATGTTTCCTTCTCTGTCTTTCATGCAGAAATTACGTTCGCCCAACATCTTTCTAAATCCGGACGCCCATGTATGTACACTGATTTCTTCCATGATCTGTGGATACCGCAAAATCTCCACCTGCCATGCAGACAATACCCACGCCCGTTGATATTTAGACAGATAATCAACACCAAGTCCCAAAACCTCCGACTGGAACGTTGTACAATCCTGAAAATAATTAATAATTCCCGGAAGCGTCAGCTTTTTCTTATGGTCAATCTCGCTGAACCGAATCCTGCTTTCAAATGAATATTCGTTATTTCTTTGCACTTGCTACATAACTCCTTTCCATCGTGATTACACATCGGTATCTGTCGTCTAGTTCCTTCAGTTTTTCCCGAAGCCCGCGCTTTAGTTCAAGCTGTTTATCCTTATTGTACTCGTGAGGAATCACCATATCAAAGATCAGATTGATCTGTTCTTTTCCGTCCACCATCCGGAAATCATGAATACTCACTGAATCATCAATCCTTGCAATCGTTTGCACTACATGATCTTTTGCCGCAAGTACCTGCTCATCTCTTGTTTCCACCGGGTCCATATGTATAACGAGAAAGATACCGATATGTTTCATTGCCTCCCTCTCAATCCGGTCGATGATCTCATGAGATTTCTCCACGTCCACATCGTTCGGAACTTCTGCATGGATAGACGCCATACTTTTCACCGGACCATAATTATGAACAATCAGATCGTGTGTTCCTACAATACCGTCATAGCTCTCTACAAACTTGGAAATCCTTACATACACTTCCGGATCTACCGCCTCCCCGATAAGCGGTTCTAACGTATCTTTTGCAATTCCAATTCCCGCCCACATGATAACAAGAGACACTCCAATTCCCACAAATCCATCGATATTAATACCTGTAAATTTAAAAAACAGAATCGATACGATGGTAGCGGTAGTTGTGATCACATCGCCCATAGCGTCTGTTGCCGTCGCCATCATCACCTTGGAGTTGATCCGTTTTCCAAGTTTTCTGTTAAATGCAGCCATCCAGAATTTCACGCCGATAGATAAAACAAGTATCACCACAGATACTACCTGAAACTTAATCATCTCCGGCTTCCGTATCTTACCGATAGAATCTTTAAAAAACGTAAACCCTACCTGCAGCACAAGAAAAGATACAACCAGCGCCGCTATGTATTCAATCCTTCCATGACCGAACGGATGCTCTTCATCCGCCGGTTTCTCCGCCAGCTTCACGCCAACCAGTCCTATGACAGAAGAACCTGCGTCAGATAGATTATTAAACGCATCTGCCATAACGGAAATACTGTGCAGCCAAAATCCAACCGCCCATTTCATCACAAATAATAATACATTACAAAAGATGCCCATTACGCTGGAAAGCACACCGTATGCCGTACGTACAGACATCTTTTCCACATTCTCATAATCTTCCACAAAATGTCTTACTAAAAATTCAGTCATAACACTTCCTCCATATCCTTTGTATCTTTATTATATTTATCAATCTAATCCAATATATCTCCGAAGAAGTAACTCTTAATCTGGAATTCCGAAGCCGCTGTCACCATCTCATATTCGTCATCTGTAAGAACCGAAGCCAGTTCTTCTTTTCCTTCTTCATCTACCACAGCACAGACCGAATTTGTAAAACAAAGATTGGGGTATAGTACACACCACCAGTTCTGTCCTCTCGCGTTCCCCAGACGTATACGAAGCGCTTCATAATATCCTTTTGGAAATACAATATCGCCATAACGCTTGTCCGGAAAATAACAGGTTGTTATCTCCGCAGATGCGCCATAATCATGGCCATATTCTGCCGCCGTCTCTTCGGCTGTGATTTGCAATTCTTTCAAATGTTCCTGTGCCCACTGTTTCGTCTCCTGTGCCGAGGACGCTTTCGGCATATTCGCTTTCATATAAGTAAGCACAGCGTCCCTGACCTTTAACTTTACTGCCTGGTCTTCTCTGCTGTCACTATTTGCGAGCACATGAAAACGAAAGACTTCCTGCGCAAGTTCCTTCTGGGTATCTGACATCTTCTTATCAGCCGCCAACGTCCGGTTTGTAAGAGCTGCCTGCGTCAATAAATACGCTGCACAAATGCTTAGTATAACACAGACCATCCGGCGGATTCTATCATTGTTTAAAATTTTTATAATGTATGTTTTCACTTGATATGTACTCCTTTACTTGTTGATACAAGGAGTCTTCACATCTTTCTTGTGATTTATACTGTCAATTACATCTTTTTTGTGCCAGTTACGTCTTTTTTGTGCCAGTTATGACATTTTTGTGCCAGTTACGACATTTTCGTACCAGTTATGACATTTTCGTGCCAGTTATGACATTTTTGTACCAGTTACGTCTTTTTTGTGCGGATTACACTCATTACTGTCTCTACCTGGTTGTCAATATGCCTGCACATAATTTTTGTCGCTTCTTCCTTTTCACGTTTTTTAATACACTGAATCAACGCCTCATGTTCTGCAACCAGTTTCGGGTATGCCTCTTCCTCTTTCAAATATTCTACCCTGTACCGATACATCTGCTCTCTCAAATTATTGAGAATCTGTATTAATTTCTGGTTTCCACTGGCAGTATAGATAATATCGTGAAAATGCACGTCTGCCTCCGCAATTTCTGTCACATCGGCACTTTTTAATGTCTGCTTAAATTCTTCCGCCGCTACTTTCAGTTCTGCAATCTCTTCTTCCGTTATCTTCTCACATGCAAGCTGGACAGACAGTTCTTCAAGCACTTTTCTCACTTCCAGTACGTCCCGCAGACTCTTCTCTGTAATGTCCGCCACCTCTGCTCCCTTTCTCGGAATCATAAGAACCAATCCCTCAAGTTCCAGTTTGCGGATTGCCTCCCTAATGGGAGTCCGGCTCACTCCGAGCTTATTGGCTAGCTGAATCTCCATCAGTCTTTCCCCCGGTTTCAGTTCTCCCCGAAGAATTGCCTGGCGCAATGTATTAAATACCACGTCTCTCAGTGGCAGATATTCGTTCATCGTCACATTAAAATTCAGTTCCTTCATGATTTCCTCCTGGTATCGTGCATATTCGTCACATACGTCTGCTTTACAAGTCCTGATTTCTTAATCCTGGCTGCCGCCTGGCAGGCCGTATATTTATCCTCATAAATCCCAAAGACGGTGGGACCGCTGCCGCTCATCAATGCGTTTAGCGCCCCTTCTTCTTTCATGATATTTTTAATCTTTTCGATCACCGGATATTCTTCAATAGTTACCTGCTCCAGCACATTTCCCATTCTGGACGCAACGTGCCGAAGATCACCTGCCTCAAGTCCGCCGATAATTCCGTCGATATCCGGATGCTCGATGATCTCGTGAGCATCCAGCTTTTCATATACCAATTTCGTGGACACGCTGATTGGCGGTTTTGCCAGCAGTACATAACATCTTGGCATAGGAGGAAGAGGCGTCAACTCTTCGCCGATTCCTTCCGCAAGAACCGTTCCCCGCATTATGCAGTACGGAACATCCGCTCCAAGTTTCACCCCCCTTTCCATAAGCTCCTGCTCGGTCAGTCCAAGTCTGAATATCCGGTTCATTCCATATAAAACAGCGGCCGCATTCGAACTTCCGCCTGCCATTCCCGCCGCCACCGGGATATGTTTCTCAAGAGTAATATAGACGCCCTCCTTTATATGAAATTCATCTATTAACAGTTTTGCCGCCCGGTATGCCAGATTATTCTCATTTACCGGAAGATAAAACAAATTAGTCTTCAGCCGGATACCGGGCGTTTTTGTCTTCTGCAAAACAATCCTATCATAAAGATATACCGTCTGCATAACCATCTTCACATCGTGATAACCATTTTCACGTCTTCCAAGTACGTCTAATCCCAGGTTAATCTTTCCCAGCGATTTCAGTTCTAATTTCTCCATCTTTCGTTCTCCTTGTATTTTGCACTCTGTATCTTGTATACAATGTACCTACAGTATACTCATGTTTTCTTTAAAAATCAATATCCTTTCTCCTGGTTTTATGTCCGGTGTCTCCATCTGATTCACGTCCATAATTCCTTCCATTGTAGTGCTGTACTGTTTCGCCAGATTCCACAATTCATCCCCGTCTTTCACAATATATCCTACAATTCCCGGACGTTTCTCCACTTCCTTCATATCCACCGGTTCAAGTATGATTTCCTCAATATTCTGTACACCGAACGGTTTTTTCAAGAAACTCTGGAACGCTAACACCGCTTTAATCTCTACCTCGCCGTTTCCAAGAAGGCCGATTGATAACTGTTCCACAAAATGCGTCAAGTCATAATTCATATCTGCGCCTGTCTCATTGCTCTCAAGGAAATGAGAGAACGGAACCATTCCCTGCCATACGTCAAATGGAATCGCATCATCACTCTTAATATATAAGAAACTAACGTGCAGCACACCCTCTATGCGGATTCCTTTTTCTTCTACTTCTGTATGCTCCAC
This sequence comes from uncultured Dorea sp., assembly GCA_910578495.1. Lineage (GTDB taxonomy): Bacteria > Bacillota > Clostridia > Lachnospirales > Lachnospiraceae > Dorea_D. Next base: position 155,743 of record CAJTRE010000001.1, on the reverse strand, counting down.
CTGTATTCTTCCGCTGCTATGACAAATCTGCAAAATATCGTCCTTAATCTCCGGCAGAGACAGTTGTTCCGCAACCTTACATTTAGAATGATTCTGCATAAGAAGCTGTTCCACTGTCCGTTCTTTTTTCTTTAACATACAATTATGGCTCAGAGAATATAAGTCCTCCAGTATTTCTACTTGTTCCTCCTCGTAGACAATTGCTCTCGCCTCTAACGTAGCTTCCACGCCAAGCAGCCTCATCTCACCATCCTCATCCATACGGACTTCCAGATTGACGTCCGTAAGTTCCGGATAAATCTGATGATACATAGAGTCTTGTGCTCCGTAACAGTCAATCTTACCCTCATACGGAATTGTCTGTTCCAGCCAGTCTGTCTTTCCGTCTACCGACTCATAAAAACAGAATAACAAAAGTTCTCCTTGAAGCAGAATCTGATTCTCACTGATTCTGGTATCTAATTTCCTGCTGGACACTTCACTCCACAAGAGCGTTCCGATATTTTCTTTTGTTCCGCCTACCGTCACTTCTTCTTTAATCCGGTAAGTATCTCTTGTAATGGAAAACAAACGAAGAACATTTCGTGCAGCCGATTTCTTATACAACTGCTCCCCGCTTTCCACATCTGTAGTAAGCGCAATCTCCTCCTGTCCCTCTGAACAGACGTGAAGTTCCGCCAGCGCCTTGATATTCAGTTTACGCGAGTGTATTGTCGTCACTGTAAGATCTATCTCCGACGATTTGACAAACGGCGTTCCTTTTAACGGTTCCTCAATATAAACCATTTCCTCGAATGGAATTCTTCCCTCCAGAGACGCCATGCGGTTCATCCCCTCGTCCGCCACGTAAAGAACCTTAAACTGCATTTTGCCGGAGACTCTTATGTAGTTTTCCACTTCCCTTACATCTTCAATCTGAAGATGTCCTTCGCTTAGGATTACCCGTTTCACATCGTTTTTCGCGTCCGGCACGTTATAATCGTCGTCAATGTAAAACTGATCTGTCACTGTTTTTCCCTGCTGATAGATCCGCAGTTCTTTCTTTTCATATTCCATGTATTTGCTCCTCCTGAATCATTATTTGAATACTACATATTTATCGATGTATTTCATCTTGATTACCACATACGGATAGGTTGCTTTCTTAGCGATTTCTTCTCCCTTTCCCGGTCCCAGAAGATTGGTAACGATGCATATGGTCTTTTCCGTCTCATAACAGTCGGTGACCTCCACACTATATCCGCTTGTATTTTTCTTCCCATATCCACGCACGATATACAGATCGCCCTTATCAGCATACGTAATCCGAAAATCCTTTGTTTTCTTTTCTTCAATCTGCGCTTTTAATTCTTCCGGCACATCCTCTGTATCTATTACAGTAGAAGAAATGTCTCTAATCTTCTTACCATTGTCCTTTTGTATGGAACAGGCACAAAGGCAAAGCGCCGTCAGAAGCAAAATGTACAAGCCCGTTTTTTTCATCGCCTCTCCATATGACTGAATCGTTACATTCTCTTTAATATCATACACACCAATGCTAGGAAAAATTCCATTTTTATAGTATACTTATGGTTACGAGTGAAAATATATTTATAAATGAAGGAGAATAATAACTATGAATCAGTTAAAACGACTGGCTGGAATTCTGCTTCACCCAACGTCTCTGCCTTCGCCATACGGCATCGGAGATTTGGGTAAGGAGGCTTATGAATTTGTCGACTTTCTGGAAGCCTCCGGACAGCATCTCTGGCAAATACTGCCCCTTACACATACCGGCTTTGGAGACTCTCCGTATCAGAGTTTCTCTGCGTTTGCCGGGCAGCCTTTCCTTATTAGTCCCGCCCACTTAAAGGAACTGGGACTAATCGAAGAAACGCAATTAAATACGTGTCCCGTATCTGATCCAAAGTATGTAGATTACGGAACCATCATTCCCTGGAAGCAGAAACTTTTCCATCAGGCATATAAGAAGTTCCTATCCGACAAAAACCAAACCGAACTGTACCGGAATTTTCTCGCATTTTGTAAAGAGCACACTTTCTGGCTTGACGACTATGCACTGTTTATGGCATGTAAGGATAAACATAATGGAAAAAGCTGGCTGGAATGGGAGGAAGCATACAGAAGTCCTTGTCCGCAATTTAAAGAGGAACTTCACCGAACGCTTTCCGAAGAGGTTGGATATTATCAGTTTCTGCAATTTATATTCTTTCTGGAATGGAAACAATTAAAAACATACGCCAACGAAAGAAAGATTCAGATTATCGGAGACATTCCCATCTTCGTATCCATGGACAGCGCTGATGTGTGGGGCGCCAAACACTTATTCCAGTTGGATTCCAAAGGCTACCCTCTTGCTGTCGCAGGCGTTCCACCAGATTATTTCTCCGCTACGGGACAGCTCTGGGGCAATCCTCTTTATCGCTGGGACGTCCATAGACAAGAGGGATTTTCCTGGTGGATACAACGAATCAAAAGCCAGCTTGAAAATCTGGATATTCTTCGCATCGACCATTTCCGCGGGTTTGAGGCATATTGGTCTGTTCCTTATGGTGAGGAGACAGCCGTAAACGGACAATGGATTAAAGCGCCGGGCACAGAGTTATTCCAAGCCATACAAGGTGCCCTCGGTAACGATCTTCCGATTATTGCCGAGGACTTAGGCATCATCACTACAGAAGTAGAAGAACTTCGCAACCAGTTCCATTTCCCGGGAATGAAGGTGCTGCAGTTTGCCTTTGATTCCTTAAATGAGGGAAGCTTCCTGCCCCATCGTTTCACTACGCCAAACTGTGTATGCTACACCGGAACCCACGACAACGACACCACTCTCGGATGGTTTCAAACACTATCCCCGGAATGTCAGAAAAAGGTCATGGACTACACTTGCACGAAAACGCCGGAGGATATAAGCAGCGGGCTCATCCGTACATGTCTTGGAAGCATTGCCGCATACGCAATCTTCCCGCTGCAAGATCTCCTCCGCCTTGGAAGCTTTGCCCGCATGAATTTCCCGGGTGTTGCCGCAGGAAACTGGGACTTCCGGTATACCAGAGAACAACTGACGCCAGAGCTTTCTGAACGTCTGAAAGAACTTACTATTTTATATGGAAGATACTACATTTAAGTAATAGAATTGAGAGGATAGACTATATGTTAAGATTTATAGCAATCATTATCACACTGTTTTTATATCTGGTACTCGGAATCCCTGTACTTGGCGTAGAATGGCTCATTGGAAAAATCAGCAAGAAAACGGAAGACTACCAGTGTCTGCGTATGGTACAACGTGCATTTAAGCTGATGCTTAAAATGGCAGGCACAAAAGTTACGGTCATCGGTGAAGAAAATATCCCTGATGAGGCAGTGCTTTTTATTGGAAACCACCGCAGTTATTTTGATATACTGCTCACCTATTCCCGTTGCAAGCGGCTGACCGGATATGTTGCCAAAAAAGAAATGCTCCGCTATCCGCTTCTTCGAGACTGGATGAAACGGCTGTACTGCCTGTTTCTAGACCGCGACAATCCGAAAGAGGGCTTAAAAACCATCTTGCAGGCAATTGAATATATTAAACAGGGTGTATCCATCTGTATTTTCCCGGAAGGAACAAGAAACGACGGTGAAGAATTGAGTATGCTTCCGTTCCATGCAGGTTCTTTTAAAATTGCGGAGAAAAGCGGATGTCCGATTATTCCTGTCAGTATGAACAACACCTCCAGTATTTTTGAAAAGCAGTTCCCACGTATTAAGCCAACTCATGTCATTATAGAATATGGCAAGCCTATCTATCCGGGAGAACTTGATAAAGATACAAAGAAACGGCTCGCTTCTTACTGCCAGGATATAATCCAAGAGACAATTAACCGCAATCAGAAACTAGTATAGACACAAACATTTTACATTTGTCTTGTCAGGTGGTATAATTGTGCTTAGTCACGAACGACGATTTGTAAAAAGGAGATAATAAAAAAATGAACAGGCAAGATCTAACTTTATTGACAGACTTGTATGAACTGACAATGATGCAGGGTTACTACGAAGAACGCCAGAACGAAACGGTAATCTTTGACGTATTCTTCCGCGCAAACCCATGTAAAAACGGTTATTCCGTATGCGCAGGATTGGCGCAGGTAATTGACTACATCAAAAATCTGAACTTTACGTATGAAGATGTAGACTACTTGAGAAATCTCCATATATTCAATGAAGATTTCCTGCAATATTTGAGCGGATTTCATTTCAGTGGAGACATCTATGCAATTCCGGAAGGAACAGTTGTATTTCCAAAAGAGCCGCTTTTAAAAGTGATTGCTCCTATCATGGAGGCTCAGCTTGTAGAAACTGCCATTTTAAATATTATCAATCATCAGTCTCTCATTGCGACCAAAACCTCTCGTATCGTATTCGCCGCGGACGGCGACGGAATTATGGAATTTGGTCTGAGACGCGCCCAGGGACCGGACGCCGGACTTTATGGTGCAAGAGCCGCTATGATCGGCGGATGCGTAGGCACTTCCAACGTACTGGCGGGACGTCTCTTTGATGTTCCTGTGATGGGAACACATGCGCATAGCTGGATCATGAGTTTCAAAGATGAATATACTGCATTTAAAACATATGCCCAAATGTATCCGGAGAATTGTACATTACTTGTGGACACTTATGACACATTAAAATCAGGCGTTCCAAACGCCATCCGTATATTCCGGGAATTTAAAGAAGAAGGACATCCTCTAAAGAAATTTGGCATTCGTCTGGACAGCGGCGACCTTGCATATCTTTCCAAAGAAGCACGTAAGATGTTAGATGAAGCCGGATTTCCAGAAGCTTCCATTTGTGCTTCTAACGACTTAGATGAGTACCTGCTCCATGACCTTAAGATGCAAAAAGCCGCTATCAATTCCTGGGGTGTGGGAACGAATCTCATTACGTCCAAGGACTGTCCGTCTTTTGGCGGCGTGTATAAGCTTGCCGCTATTCAAAATGAAAACGGTGAATTTATTCCAAAGATTAAGCTTTCTGAAAACTCAGAGAAGATCACCAATCCGGGAAATAAGACAATTTACCGAATCTATGACAACGAAACAGGAAAGATTAAAGGCGATCTTATATGCTTTGCAGATGAAACATTTGATACAAGCAATGATTTACTGCTCTTTGATCCAATTGAAACGTGGAAAAAAACCAAGCTCGCCGGCGGCTCTTACCGTATGCGCGAACTGCTTGTTCCTGTTTTCCGCAAGGGCGAGTGTACCTACACTTCTCCAAGTGTAAAGGAGATTGCAGCGTACTGCAAAAAAGAAAAAGAAACACTGTGGGAAGAAACAAAACGTCTCTTTTATCCACACAAAGTCTATGTAGACCTCTCGCAGAACCTTTATGATGTAAAGAAATCACTTCTTGATGAAATGAGTAAGACAGAATAGGAGATCGCTTTATGAAAATTATTGTATTAGCCGGAGGGCTTAGCCCGGAGCGTGACGTATCGCTTACATCGGGCGCTGGAATCTGTAAAACATTAAGAGAGAAAGGACATCAGGCATTTCTTCTGGATGTATTCTTGGGTTTACCCTATGATGCCGATAAACTTGAGGAAGTTTTTGATATTCCGGACGGCGGACTTGGAATTGCAGACGGTATTAAAACCACTGCGCCAGATCTTGCGGCTCTTAAAAAACAACGCCCGGATCAGTCAGATTGTCTCGTAGGACCAAACGTTCTGGAACTTTGTCAGATGGCAGACATTACATTTATGGGACTTCATGGTTCCATCGGTGAGGACGGAAAGCTGCAGGCATTATTCGAAGTGCTTGGAATCCGCTATACCGGACCGGGTTCCATTGGCTGTACTTTATCAATGAACAAACTGGTATCTAAGCAGATTTTTAAAATGACCGGTGTTCCTACCCCAAGAGGCACGTCTCTCACACTCCAGACGAAAGATACCCCTCTTTCCGAGCTTGGGTATTATCTTCCACTTGTATTAAAACCATGTGCAAGCGGGTCCAGTCTCGGTGTGTTTATTGTACATACAGAAGAAGAATATAAAGAAGCTGTACATCAATCTTTCGATATCAATCATGAAAAAGAGGTTGTGGTAGAGCCTTATATCAAAGGTCAGGAATTTGCATGCGGTATCCTTGCCGGCAAAGCGCTCCCGCTTGTGGAGATTGTACCTAAAGACGGTTTCTTTGATTACTCCAACAAGTACCAGACAGGAGGCGCACAGGAACTTTGTCCGCCACAGTCTATTGATACAAAATTACAAGAGAAAATGCAAAAGGCCGGGGAAGCCGCCTTTACGGCGCTTCGCATGGATGTCTATGCCCGGGCAGACTTTATCGTAGATGAAACGGACGGCGAAATCTACTGCTTTGAAGTAAATGCACTTCCGGGTATGACTCCTGCAAGTTTATATCCGAAAGCCGCTAATGTCTACGGACTCGACTTCGGTGATCTGTGCGAGAGAATCATTGAAGAATCTATGAAAGCACGTTATCAATAAGGAGGACACCCTTTGAAAAACCTTACATTAGAAAATATTACTGCCGCCTGCCATGGAACTTACCATGGTCCGGCAGAACTTTCATCAAAAGAAGTTGCCGGCGTTGTTATAGACAGCCGAAAAGTGGAGAAAGATTTTCTTTTTGTTGCCATCGACGGCGTGAAAGTAAACGCTCACAAATTCATTCCGGATACAATTGAGAAAGGCGCTATGTGTGTTGTATCCCACGAGAATCTGGGTGAAACGGATTTCCCTTATATTCTGGTAGAATCCACTGGACAGGCACTTCTTGATATTGCCAAATTATACAGAGACTCTTTTGATATAAAGGTAGTGGGAATCACTGGCAGCGTTGGAAAAACCAGCACAAAAGAGATGATTGCCTCTGTACTCTCGAAAAAGTACAAGGTACACAAAACACTGGGGAATTTTAATAATGAATGGGGGCTCCCGATTACTATTTTCGAGATGAATGAAGAACACGAAGTTGCGATTCTGGAAATGGGCGTCAATCATTTTGGAGAAATGAGACGGCTCTCTTCTGTAGCAAGCCCTGATATCTGTGTAATTACTAACATTGGTATCGCACATCTGGAATTTTTCAAGACAAGAGAAGGCATCTTCCAAGAAAAATCCCAGATGATCCAGGATATGAAAAATGGGGGGCGTATCATCTTAAACGGGGACGATGATATTCTATGTGGAACCGGCGCTATCAAGGGCGTGATTCCTCAATTCTTTGGAATCGGAGAAAACAACGAATTCCGGGCAGACAATATTGTATCTCTTGGACTAAAAGGCTCCTCTTGTACAATCCACCTGCCATCCGGAGAAAGTTTTAACTGTACGGTCCCGCTTCCAGGCGCTCATATGATTTCTAACGCTCTGGCAGGCGCGGCTGTCGGCTGCAACATGGGACTTACTCCGGAAGAGATCAAAGCCGGAATTGAGCAGTTACCATCCATGCCGGGACGGGGTAATATCATTGACACCGATCACATTGTAATTCTGGACGACTGCTATAATGCGAATCCAGTCTCTATGAAAGCCGCAATGGATGTACTGGATATCGCCATTGGCAGAAAAACAGCCATACTTGGCGACATGGGTGAACTAGGAGACGATGCACCGAAGATGCACTACGACGTCGGCGCTTATGCCGGCGATAAGAAAATTGATCTTGTTTGTGCGATTGGTACACTCGGCAAAGAGATTGCCGCAGGAGCTTCTAAACATGGGGTTCCCGATGTGAAGTGGTTCGAGACAAAGGAAGATTTCTTGCAGATATTAAATGATGTCATTAAACCGGGAGACAACGTACTTGTAAAGTCATCTCATGGAATGCATCTGGAAGAAATCGTTGAGGCGTTGCAACAACTATAAAAAGGAGTTACTACATGGAATATCAGCTTCTTGCATTAGATCTGGACGGTACTCTTACCAATTCCAAAAAAGAAATATCAAAGCCCACTTTGAATGCTTTGATAGAAATACAAAAAGCGGGAAAAAAAGTAGTGCTTGCAAGCGGACGTCCTACAAATGGCGTCCTGCCTCTTGCCAATGAGCTGCATCTTCACGATTATGGAAGTTATATCCTTTCCTTTAACGGCGGACGCATTACAGACTGCCGCAGCAAGCAGGTGCTTTACAACAAAACACTTCCGAATGATGTTGTACTTCCGCTCTTTCACATTGTAAAAAAATATACCGGTGCAGATATTCTTGCCTATACTTCTGAAACCATCTTATCCGGAGTGAAAGCGAATCAATATACAGAGCTGGAATCCCGCATTAACCATATGCCAATCATACAGACGGAAGATTTCCCGTCCGAAGTTACGGAACCTACGAACAAATTGTTAATTACAGGAGAGCCAGATATTATCCAGCGGATTAAAAAAGAAGCCGAGGAATATTTCCGCTCGTACCTTTATATCTATTGTTCCGATCCGTTTTTCTTAGAAATTATGCCGCCTCGCATCGATAAAGCCCATTCTCTGTTAAAGCTTTTGACAAGTATTGGTCTTTCTGCTGAACAGATGATATGCTGCGGCGACGGCTACAATGATCTGACGATGATCGAGACGGCGGGACTTGGCGTTGCCATGGCGAACGCACAGCCTCTTGTATTGGAGAAAGCGGATTATATTACAAAATCCAACGATGAAGACGGGATTCTTCATGTGATAAATGAATTCATGCGGTAGGAGTATCTCCTGCCGTTTTTAGTTGGGAACTGGGGCGGTTATTTTCGTTTTCCAATTCGATAGAACAAACTGGTGACTGCACATATCACAAGTATCAACTGAAAAGTTTCACTAATAGACATAACTGCAATCCCCTCCTTCACTTAGTATTTCTTCCAAAGAAGATTATCTATGTAAACAGAGGATATCAGTCCCTCCGATAGAGGAACTAACCGCCTACCACTCTAGGTAGTACCATACATTTATAGTACATATATTGGAAAATTTTGTAAATGTACGGATGGTTACCTACTTACGATTAATGTAATAATTTAACATACTAATAAATCAAACCTTTAAATTCTATATAAGCATTATTACAGATTATAAATTGATTATTAATAATATCATATACAACATTCAATTCTATTTCGTCGTTTTTGTTCATTAGTGCTGAATAATCAATGTTGGAAATAATCTTTCCTTGACCATTATATATATCAATAATTTCTTTGCTGCTATTCCATCTATACATACACAATAGCTTATCTTCGCAAAAAACTGCTTTATCAATTCTATTCTCAACATATATATTAATTTCAATTAAACCATTGCTTAAATCATACTTCACTATATTCGTTTTTGTTTCATCCACAGTTGTTTCCGAAAACCATATATGAGAACCTTTTACCTGAAGTATAGTTACATAATATCCCTCTTTGGCAGAGAAAATCTCATTCCATCTTAATTCTTCGTTCTTAGATATTGATTCAATTAACCTTTGCAAACGTACTGTTAAAATATTATTTTTATATATATGAAGTGTCTTTTGATGCAGCCCCTATTTCATAAGGATATATTACTGCACTCTCAACAGAAATATATTCTTCATCTTCACAAAAAGATATATATGGCATATGGTATGATTCATTCATAATAATATCATCACAAAGCATTATCCTATCTGTCATTAAATCAATATAATACATATTGATTTTCTGATCATCATCTGATAAATCGCAACATGTTCTTATCAACAATGAACGATTTCCGGCTGTCAGTCCGATAACAAATTCATCTACACCAGATAACTCAAAAAAATGCTCATTTTGTTGAGGAAGAACAGTTATTTTTAGTCGTTCTTCAATAATTTCTATCGCATATACGTTTATATGGGAATCATTACAAACAAAACGAACATCCTTTGAAAAAACAGAAATCGTTTCTAACATATCTCCGTTTTGTCGGCCAAAAAAGAAGTTATTTTCTGTTTCAATAGCAGAATAAGTTTTCCCCTGCAAATGATACAAATTAGCAGAGACATATTTCATCTTTTCCTCCTTTTTAATCTTTATTTAGGCATTTTATAAATGCCTAAACCTATGGATTTTGATTGCCAAATTACCAAATTTCATAGTTAGGCTTATTCAAGTACGCCTAAATCTGATGTACTCTGTCAATTTAGAAACACTTCTGAATAATGACCTGTTTTTTTCCTTATATAACGGAAAGTTTACCACTCTCACCTTTAAAAGCATTTATTAATTTACAGAAAAAAACTAATTCGCCAAGGCAAGTGATTTGACGTTTACGAACAACCTTACTGAGATATATCTTCATATACTCAACCTACATAAATAAAAAAAGATGCAAAGTCTTTGGTATTTCAATAGACCTTACATCCTTTGGTAAAATGAGTATGTAATTTTTATGAAATCTTTTGCAGCTTTTCGCTGTGATCTGTCACAACCTTTTTGAGAACATCTATATCGGCCTGTATTGCCTCAGTTTGTGCTGTGGATTTTTCATAACGTTTTGCTGCTGGTACATAATTTTCAGCTAATAATCGGATATCATGTTGTATATCATTTTCAATAATTAGATTAATTCTTGTTTGTTCATCCTTAATAGATTTAATATCTTTCTTTAATGGTTCTAATTCCGCTTTTAATTTAACATCTAGTAACTGAGAGATTGCCAATAAATCTTCGTTTGTCAATGTCATTCTATCACTCCCTTTTCAGTGATTCCCCTTTGTAGTAGCAAGTATATCACATGCAGGATGTAAAGTCTATTAAATTATCAAAGGCTTTAGTGATATTCTCTTTGATAACCCTGAAAAGCGCTTTCAGCACACTCAGATCTTTTTTAACCGTTCTTCTACCTGTGCAAGTCCCGGCATTGCGGGAATCGCCCCTTTTCCTTCTACGCAAAGACTTGCCACTGCGTTCCCAAAACGCGCAAATTCTTCCAGATTATCCAATCCTATCTCATCTAAAGATTTTCCTGATGAATTGATTTTATATAAAAAACCGCCCCAGAAAGAATCTCCCGCTCCGTTTGTGTCCACAACCTGACTCTTAAACCCGGAAACTTTCCTTCCTCCATCCTTACAGTAAACATATACGCCTTCACTGCCGAGGGTTATGGCAACAATCTTCACACCTTGCCTGAACAATAACTCAGCGGCCTCTTCTACACCATTCTTATCTGTAAGAAGCCCCGTTTCTTCATCAGAAATCTTCATTACATCTACAAATGGAATCAGGCTTCTCATGCGCTCCTTGGCAACCGACTCACTTTCCCATAAAGATGCCCGGTAATTCGGATCATAAGATATCATACTTCCGTTTTCTTTCGCTCTCTTCACAGCATAAAACGTCGTTTCCCGTCCGGGCTGCGCTGTCAAAGATAACGAACCGACATGAAAGATATTGGTAGAATCAAGAATCTCCGTATGGATTTCCTGTTCTGTTATCTGCGTGTCTGCTCCCGGTTTTCTGGCAAAAGAAAATGACCGCTCCCCATTTTTATCAATGTTCACAAAAGCAAGCGTTGTAAAATAATTGTCATCCTCGACCATGCCTTTCGTCTCCACGCCCTCTCCTTCCAAAATCGACCGTAAAAAAACGCCATGCATATCTTTGCCGACTTTTCCTAAAAACGCTGTGTCTGCACCAAGCCTTCTCGCCGCTACCGCAACATTTGCCGGAGCGCCGCCCGGAATTTGTGCAAAAAGCGTCTGCTTTTCCTCATTTTGTCCCTGCCATGTAAAATCAATCAATATTTCTCCAAATGTTGTAATATCATATGTTTTGTTCATCCATTCCATCCTCCACACTCTTTGTTTCATCAGCGAATATCGTATACACTGCGAAGCTTAATGCCCTCTGCTTTTCCGGATATGATTTTCAGCCGCTTTTTTCCTGCATTTAGATCAAAATAATTATCGGACAATACAAAATCTTCCGTTTCATTTAACACTTCCACACTCTTAGCATATTTTTCCGAAGAAACAATAATCTCATCCCCCTCTATACGCCACGCAAGCTGTGGATCTTCGTAACGGAAATACTTTGGATAAGAAAAAATTACCGTTCCGTCTGAAATCATCTCTCCGTCCTTCCAAAGCTCGTAGCTTACATATTGTCCAAAAATGTCAGCTTCAGGAAATTCGATTTTATCAAGCCATACACTGGTAAGAGCCGGAACAGTCAATTCCTCTTCCCCGCTTCTAAGCACCTTTGCTCCCGCATCCCGAAGCGCCCAGCGTACACACACTTTTGCCTCTCTCATGCTTTCATTCGCCACATTCAGCCGCACAGACTTTTCAAACTCGAAATGCTCCCGGTTCATATCTGCTTCTTGAGACATCATTCCTTCTTCCTGACAGGAAATCATAAGCGGAGCAAAAAACCGTTTCGCATAATAATGCAGCGCTTTCCATCTTCCACAATAATCTATAGAGGCCCAGGACGTCACAGGCCAGCAGTCATTGAGCTGCCAGTAGATTGCACCCATACATCTTCCTCTGTTTCTCCGAAAATGTTCCACTCCGTAACGAATCGCATCTGCCTGCAAAAGCTGGGAGGCATAGATGACAAGATCAAAACTTGCAGGATAGAGATAGGTCTGCTGCAAGTAATTCATAATCTTTCCATTGGCTCCATACTGCCGCTGATGTTTCTCCATTACATAAGAGAAGGTATTAAAGTCTTTCGGATCATCCGTAAATGTTTCTACGGTTTTCCTGCTCGGGAAAGACTGGAAGCCAAACTCTGACGCATAGCGGAAGAAAAATTTGCGGTATTCGGAAAACGGACGATTTCCATGCCAGACTTTCCAATAATGCACATCTCCTCTGTCCGGACTGTTCGGTTCATCAAAAGAACCGCCCGAAAACGGACTTGCAGGCCAATAGAATGTCTGCGAATCATACTCGCTTAATACTTCCGGTATTAAGTGTTCATACATAATGATGTAATCCCGTACTTCCGATTTCTTCGTTACCCAGTGATGTCCTTCTTCCACAAACATCTCCATCTCATTATTGCCGCACCACAATCCCAGAGAAGCATGATGACGGAGACGTACCACGTTGTCAATGAACTCCTGACGGATATTCTCTTTAAACTCCGGAGTAAGCTCATACACTGCACAGGCAAACATAAAATCCTGCCAAACAATCAATCCCATCTCGTCACACAAATCATAGAACCAATCATCCGGGTAGTAACCGCCGCCCCACACTCTCACTGTATTGAAATTGGCCGCCTTACATTGCTCCAACAGCTTTCTGGTGGTTACCGGAGTAACACGTCCGAGAAGATGGTCTTCCGGAATATAATCGGCTCCCATGGCAAAAATGGCCACACCGTTTACTTCATGTGCAAAACTTACGCCCCACTGCTCTTTTTCAATCTTCATCCCCATGGTACGAAGCCCGATTTTTCTTTCCCAAATATCCAAAGGGCTGTCTTCTTCGCCTATATTATACAATATAATCTTTACATTGTACAATGGCTGTTCCCCATATCCATTGGGCCACCAAAGCTCCGGTTCGCAGATTGTAAGTTCTCTCGGAGAATCCTCTGCACAAATTACCTCTCCGTCAGGAGCCGTCACTTCTACCCGGTAAACAAGCTCATTGGTATTTTTTACCTGCACACAGGTCTCTTGGCCTTTCACCGCATATTGCGCATGTACATCCGGCTTCAGAATCACCGTATGATTTTTATGCTCCTGTCTGATATATACCTGCTTTATTCGTGCTTTCGTGATTCCCACAAGACTTACGGGACGAAAAATTCCTGCGTCCGGCAGATGTGCGCCACAGTCCCAGCCAAACATACAATGGGCTTTTCTAAGATGAACAAAACCATCCATTGCATCCTCGGAACCCATAGTGCGGCATTTCTTAAACTCCTTTCTGATGTGCGCAGTAGGAGAATGCAGCACCACCCGAAGAGTATTACCTTCCTCCCCCAGCATACCTGTTACATCATACTCCCATGTACGATGCATATTACAGGCGTTTCCAATTTTCTCTTCGTTCACGTAAATATCCGCAATGGTATCAATTCCGTCAAAATGCAGGAGCACCCGGTCACTGTTTAATAAATCATTACCGCAATCAAACACCGTCTTATACTCATAATCATATTCCATAAGTTCCAATGCCTGAATCTCATTATCTTTCCAAAAAGGATCTTCCATACTGCCATTTCTGAGTAAATCCGTATACACCGTCCCCGGCACTGCCGCCTGCTGCCACTCTTTATCAAGCTGCCGCATTTTCCAATTTTCTGTCAGTAGGCTGCGTAATCATTCTCTCTAACCTCTCTTATTCTACACTTTCGGATATTCTGTACATAACAGACGATACGGCTCTTCATCTTCCTCAATCTCAGGAAAACGTCCAATCGGTTCGTAGAAGCAATTATCATTCTCATCATCGTTGCACATAGAAACTTCTCCCAGGAGTACGTCGCCGCTTCCTTCCTCCACATGAAAATCATGATACATATACGGATAGATAGTAATGCTTTCCCCAGGAGTCAGCTTAACCTGTGAACCTGCCGGAACCGTAAACTCTCTTCCATCACAGTTTACCGTAACATCTGTATCTGCAAATTCTCCGTCCTTCGTAGAATTATAGACCGTAATCAGTACGTTGCCCCCGCCACGATTAATAATATCTTCCATCTTGTTCCAATGGAAATGCATAGGAGCCGTCTGTCCTTCTTTTACAACCAAAAGCTTCTCTGCATAAGTCTTTGTATACTTATCCATTTTCAAATTTCCATTGCGAATTGTAATAAGAGAAAATCCGACTTCGTCAAACTTCCCTAACCCATAATCCGTAATATCCCATCCAAGCATATTGTCTCTGATTTCATTATATTCAGCGCCTTTATTCTCCCAGTCTTTTGCCGTCCATTTGCAAAACGGAGGAATCTCAAATCCATGCCGCTTGATCAGCTCTTCCATATGTTTAATTTCTTGATTGATTTTTGATCGTTTCATATTATCCGTCTCCCTTTCTATCCTACTTCATTTAGTTCTTCTCCTGACAAAAATGTCAGTACAATCTCTGTCTCTTCTGTCTTAAATGGTTCCAGCATGTGCAAGTCCCCTCGCAAAGCATGATAAGGTCTTCCAAACACACTGCAATTCGCAGGCTCCAGACCGAGCACATAATCGCCCGATGCAAAAGACTGACACTCCATAAAATATGGGAGCTGCTTCTTAGAAAATAAATTTTCATTCCGATTCCAAGCTTCCTATTCACAACTGCCGCAAAAGTTCTGCCTGTCTCATCTGCCTCAAGGTCATGTATATACACAGCTTCCGGCTCGCCGTCTGTCGGAGTCTGCATGCGGTTCCAGCCTGCAATATGTTTTTCAGCCGCCGCATCCCTGGCAGTCACCTTCTTTGACGGCAGGATAATCTCGCAGTCTTCGTCTAACAGAGGATACCCTACATTCATATGATACAACAAAAGCGCCGCTTCCTTCCGATATCCCTCGTTGGCAGCCACATCTTTAATACGGATTTTCGGCTTCCCATACGTTGTCCGTATCCTTCTTCTAAGCGTCATATTCTCGCCAAAAGGTTCTGCTTCCCGCATCTCGCCCTTTAATTCTATCTCATACTCATCATCTTTCCAGTATGCGTCTGCGCAGACATGTTCTGCCGGTGTTGTACGGATTCTTCCGTGCATGGGATAATCCTTTCCATCCAATGTACATGGCGCTCCCACATGCTCCAGACCGCAGGTAAACAGCATACCGCCCATAATACTTCTCTGTGCTTCTGTTCCGTTGGTGTCATAGTGATCTCTGCCGATAAGTCCCGGCTTTGACAGGAAGTTTAAGTTATGCCCCATAAAGGACACACTGGCAATATCCATGCCCTTATCTGCCATAACCACAAAAGTTAAAGGTCCGTTCTTTACTTCATATGCCTCCATCTGACGGCTTCTTCCTTCATCATACACCACCGGACGGACGTAGGCAAGCTGCTGCATATTTCCTACATATTTCAGGATTTCTTTCCTATCCATTATTATTCCTCATCTCTAAACAAGGGTATCCCGCTTGAAAGAGACGCCCTTATTATTGTCAACTGTTTATTTTTCAGATTTCTGCCACTCGTCGATCTGCTTCTGCATCTCTTCAATTACTTCATCTACGCCTGTCGCCTTTAACTTTTCCTGAAGTTTCGGCAGATACTCATCCAGATCTACACTTCCCGTATACAGAGATTTACCAAACTCATCCAACACGTTTCGGAATCCTGCCACTTGTGTACTTACCGGATCCAAATTAAAATCGAAACCAAAAGATGGAGCTACCTCTGACGCATCGTTAAATTCCTTGAATGTAGCCCATTTGTCGATTGGCTCATTTTCCAATACATATGTCCCGAACAGACCGCCCTGTACCCAGTATGCCACAGAGTAATCTTTTCTTGTTTCTTCGTTTAATTTTACTTTCGTATCGTAAATATATGGCTTTCCTTTTGCGGTCTCTGCCTCTTCTGCCGGCACTTCCGCTTTCTCCCAGTGCTCGCCTTCAATACCATAGTTCAGAAGATTTCTTAAATATTCATCTGTATTAATCAAGTTCAAAAGAGCTACTGCTTTCTCCGGATTCTTTGTCTGTGCGTTGATTGCCGTCAGCGCTCCGCGGGCAGACGCATTTGTAACATAAGTATCCATGATCGGAGAGGCAACCACCTCGTATCCAAGGTCTTTTCCCCATACAAGCTCTGCATAAGGCTGTCCGTCTCCCTTTGTCACAAAACGTTTCTGCGCTTTATCGTCAGATGCCGTTGCGGCGTCTTTATTGATATAACCTGCTTCATAGTATTTTCTCATTGTTTTCAATGTAGATTTCATCTTGTCTGTCTCAAAGACATTTTTAACGGTCAACGTATCATCGCCGTACTCAATACCGATTGGATCCTGAATCTTATCCATATAAGTCGGAGCCGTATAATCTTTTGTCAGATACATCGGCACTACATCCGGTTCTTTTTCTTTGATAATCTTTAACCATGGCTCTAAATCTTCTAATGTATGAATCTTCTCATAAGGGATTTTGTATTTATCTACATACTCTTTTGTAAATACCCACATCGGCATACTGCCAATCTCTTTCTCACTTGGAACACCGTAAGTTTTTCCTTTTACTTTTGCGGCCTCCCAGAATTTCGGATCAATGCTTTCATACATTTCTTTTCCGTCTTTTTCCAGATAATCGTCTAATACAAGGAATGCGCCTTTATTAGCGTTCTGCAAATAATCGTTTGCCCATGAACAGGAAAAACAAAGATCCCAATTATCACCTGTATTAATAACAACCTGCATTTTCTGATTGTAATCACCCCAGCCGACAGAATTGACTTTTAATCTCACGCCAATCTTGTCAACAAGATATTCATTTGCCTTCTCAATTACTTTCTCCTGATCCTTCTGTGGATCTCCTACCTGATACCATACAAGCTCAACAACTTCATCGCCGTTCTTGTTTTTCTCTGAGCCGCTTTTTCCACAGCCTGTCATTGTTCCGATAACCATAACTGCCGCCATACTTACAGCCGCTAATCTCTTTAATAATCCAAACTTCATATTATCATTTTCCTTTCCATTATCGTTAATCTCTATTCTTTTACCGCACCGACCGTCAGACCATTTACAAAATATCTCTGGAAGAACGGATAAGCAAAAATAATTGGTAATGTTGAAATAACAACAATCGCCATCTTAATCGTTTCCTTTGGAAGATTTGCCGCCGCCTCAACACCATCTACACCCATCATTGACTTATTACTTGCAAGGAAGTCAATGGAGCTTTCAATACGGATCAGCATATACTGTAATGGCATAAGTTTACTGTCATCTATATACATCATAGCATTAAACCAATCATTCCAGTAGCCCAAAGTTAAGAATAATCCAATCGTTGCAAGTCCCGGAAGAGCCATTGGCACAACAATCTGAAAGAACAATCTCCATTCTGAAGCTCCGTCAATCTTTGCTGACTCTACCACCGCATCCGGTATACTCGTCTTAAAGAACGTCCGAAGGACGATAACATTAAACGAGTTCATACAGATTGGTAAGATTAATGCCCATATAGTATCCTTGAGCATTAATACCTGCGTTACGATCAAATAGTTGGCGATCATACCACCGCTAAAGAGCATTGGAATCGTAATTACCTTTGTGAAGAACTTTCGATAAGCATAGCTTTTTCTAGACAATGCGTACGCATAAGTTCCCGTAAGCAGAAGTCCGATAATCGTTCCCAGTACCGTAACCAGAATTGTCACTCCGTAACTTCTGATAATACTTTCTCCCGCATTCATAATATACTGATATGCGTATAAACTGAGTTTTTCCGGGATAAACCAATAGCCGTTCATCGCAAGAGACTGCTCATCGGTAATTGATATAATAATTACAAACAAAAACGGTATAATACAAACCAGAGATAAGAGTCCTAAAATGATGTTAAACACGATATTTGTGGAAGACTTGATCTGATTGTAACCGATTGTTTCCTTATTCTTTTTCGCCATCCTCTTACCTCCTTTCTAAAATAATGCGTTCTCGTTATCCACTTTGGATACGATCTTATTCGCAATCATAATAAGTATAAATCCAACCGTAGATTGGAACAACGCCGCCGCAGAACTCATACCAATCTCTCCGTTTGTCTTTAACGCGCGGAAGATATATGTATCAAGTACGTTTGTTACCGGATAAAGCGGTCCGGAATCTCTTGGAAGCTGGAAGAACAATCCAAAGTCTGCTTTAAAGATTCCTCCTACAGCCATAATAAGTAGGATTGTAATAACCGGTTTTAACAACGGCAGCGTAATATATTTAATCTGCTGCCATTTTGCCGCCCCGTCCAATACGGCCGCTTCGTAATATGTATTGTCAATTCCACAAATAGACGCCAGATATACAACTGTATTGTAGCCCATTCCTTTCCATTGACTCATGAAGATAATGATGAACGGCCAGTAGCTTTTCTCCGCATACCAGGAAACCGGATTGCCGCCGAATTGCTGGATAATTGCATTAAAGTATCCTTTTTCAGGATTTAAAAAAGCAAATACGCAATAACTTACAACTACCCATGATAAAAAATACGGAAGAAACATGGAGCTTTGATAAATCTTCATCATCCCTTTGTTCTTAATCTCATTTAGCAAAAGCGCTAAAACAACCGGGATTGCAACTCCTAAAACAACAAATACTGCGTTATACAGTACCGTATTGCGCACGATAATCCATGCGTCTCCACTGCTGAACAAGAACTTAAAGTTCTCATAACCGACTGTTTCACTTGTGAACAGATTATAGAAAAAACCGTCTCCGGTAATTCTATATTTCTTAAATGCTACTAATATACCGAATAACGGCAGATATGCAAATAAGAAAAACCAGATTGCTCCGGGTGTGCTTAAAAGTAACAACTCCTTATTGGCTTTTAATCTGCCTAGAAAAGTATCTCGTTGTTTCTTTTTTGTTATTTCTTTCACATCTTAACCTCCCTCTTCTCATACTGGCATTTTCACCGCCGGCAGGATCAATTCCAGTATTTTTTTGTCTATATTTACTTTATCACAGTGTATATTTCTCGGAAAAGTTGAAAATTTTTAGGTTCTGTGAACAAATTTCAGATACCCGTCAAATTATTATCAAACAAAAAAATCGTGAAATAATATGTCCACTATTTCACGATTTTGTCCACTTACATTATATTGTTTTTAATATTTTTTCATTTCACGTAATGATGCCGGAGACACTCCGTAACACTGTTTAAACTTGCGGTAAAAATAACTGGTATCCGGATATCCTACCTGCCTTGCAATATCATTTATCTTCATATTGGTATTCAATATCAGATCCTTGGCTATACCATTCTTCGTATTGCTGAGGTATTGTGAAAAAGAACATCCAACTTCCTTTTGAAAAATCTGACCAAGATATGAAGCATTCATATGATACTTATACGCCAGAGTTTTAAGGTTCATATCTTCTTTATAGTTTTTCTGCACTTCATCAATAATTTGACGGACTACCGGAGTATACTGGGAATTCTCTTCATGCAGATAATCGATCATCTCGGTAATCTCTGAGGAAAATGCCGCCTTCATTGCCGCCATGTCGTCCGCCTTGTAAATTGCTTCAATCAATTCTGGAAGATTACGGAGCCGTCCCGCCGTCTTTAGCTTATATTCTTTCTTCATCTCCTGCAAAAGCATGGCAAGCTGAACAGCGAGCTGATATAACGTTTCTACTGATACGCCCGACCTCATATTATTAATAAACAAATCTTCCACGTAGTTAAGTGCTTCTTCTTTTTCCTTCTTTAAAATCAGTTTGCGAAGCTGCGTACTGTCAATCGCCACATCCTCGCTTTTCCGCTCCCTGATATGCGCCTGATTGATGCAGCTTCCATAACCATCCACAAGCAGATATTTTTGGAGCTTCCTCGTCTTGTCATAACATCCTGGAAGTTCTTTATAATGCCGAAATTCCGGTCCTACACTGATAAAAGTACGAATATCAAAGACACTCTCAATCTGATTTTGCAGCGCCTGTATCTTTTCCATCACTTCAGCCTCTCCCTGTGCCTGATTCTTGAAAATCAGAAGCAGCTCATCCGGCAGAAGATGAACAACCCGAAGGTGCTGCTCTGATTTCTGGAGAGCAACAATCACATCTGTAATCTTACATTCTTTCAAACTATCTGCACTCAACCTGACGACTGCCGGCCAGGCAGTTCCTATTGCTTCGGTAAGCTTTAGATTCGTTTCGTATTGTTCATATGTGTCTTCGCCGGCTTTCCCTGTAAGGAATAAGCTCCACTCGGAACGCTCGTCAATATACTTTCTCGTCTCCTTTTCCATCTCATCCAGTTTACTGCTCGTCTCGATTAGCTGGCGTTCCAGAGATTCTTCATCAATAGGCTTTAAAATGTAATTTTCCACCTCCAGACGAATGGCTTCCCTGGCATATTCAAACTCCTCATATCCGGTGAGGATAATAAAACGCACCCGTTCTTCCTCGCTTCTTATCCGCCGCATAAGTTCCAGACCATCCATCTCCGGCATATTAATGTCTGTAATCACAATGTCTACAGGTTCCTCTTTCCACATAGCAAGCGCTTCTTTCCCGTTATGCCCCATATGAACTACATGAAGCCCCAGTTTCTCCCAATCGATAATACTTCGAATTCCCTGTAAGATCAGTTCTTCATCTTCCACAATCATTACTTTCTTCATCATCTCTTACCTCATCCGGCCGAAAACTCAAAATGACTCTCAGACCGCCTTCTTTTCCTGCCTCCATCTGTATTCCATATTCTTGTCCGTAAACCGCTTTCATTCGTCGGTTTACATTAGAAATTCCAATTGATTTTGTCTTGTCCGGCTTATTATCCGTTAATTGCTTATTCTTCCTTTCAAGCTCTTCATGGCTCATTCCCCGTCCATTGTCTTCTACAACTATTTTATAACGATCTGGTTCTTCTTTCTCCACATAAATATGGAGAAAATTCTCTTGATCTCCCATCCGTATTCCATGAATAAAATAGTTTTCTATGATCGGCTGAAGCACAAACTTAATAATCGGAACAGACATAAACTCTACCGGACATTCCACCTCTGCCTGAAACTGATTCGGATAACGGTATTCAAACAGCTCAAGATACTTTTTACAATAATGCAGCTCCTGCGCCAATGTAATAACATCCGCTTCTTTAATCTGGCTTCGGAACGTCACCGCCATACTGTAGAGCATCTTCCCTACTTCTCTGTCGCCATTACAGATTGCTTTCATACGGATAGCTTCCAATGTATTATATAGAAAATGTGGGTTAATCTGGCTCTGGAGCGCCGACATCTCCGCATTCTTTTGCTCAATCTCGGCAAGGTAGCTCTTCTGGATATAGATATCCAGTTTCTGACACATTTCATTGAAATGCGCCGAGATAACATCCAGTTCGTCACCGTTTTTATCCGTTTCCAGGCGAACATTCAAATCGCCTCCCATAACCTGCGTCATACCATCCAAAATATGATTCAGACGCGCCGACAACCGATGAAGGTACAAGCGAACCAGTAAAACTGCGGCAGTCATAACCATGAATCCGACTCCTACGATCATAATCATGACAGATACGGGAATCTCTGCCGCATTATGTCGTTTCAAGTATCCGATCAGCCGGTAGTCTTCATATGTATAATCCTCCACATATGCCTTTAACTCAGAATTCAAACTCTTGCGCCGCCTCGCCGTCTCCAGACCGTCTGCGTCCAAGTCCCCCTCGGAGTCATAGATGATTCCCCCCGCCGGATTATAAAGTACCAATTCCGCATTAGAATAATTCTTCAAGAGCCGTTCGTATTTCTCAACGTTAAATGTAACGATCAATGCCCCGAAGCTCTGCATTGACACAGGATCACGAATCTCCTTCAAAAACGAAAACTCTCCCGGTGCAGATAAGTTTTTATCTTTTATGCGATTCAGTACAACTCTGACATCCTTCGAATAATGCCCTTTCTTAGCGCCGGTATAATAAGTCATGTCTCCTTTGCTGTAACTGACTACAACCAGCCTTTTCAAAGCGCTCCACCGTTCAAATGCTCCTGTCGCAAAATCTTCGATTCCCTTATAGTCTCCCAGGTAAAACTTATAATAAGTATCCAGCCTGTATTTTTGATATGCCTCGGCATCATCTTTCAGATAATGTAACAAATCATTCATTTTCATCTCGGACTGATACAACTCCTCGTAAAGATCATCTGCTATTCCTTTGCTCTCCATAAGATAATCCAATGCTTCCTCGCTCAGCCGATGCATATCATTCAGATTTCTCTCCAAAAAACGATTTCTCATACTGGATATAAAGTAAAGAGTCAACGCTGACACAACACATATGATGACAAGCGTATAAATCTTCATCAATTTCTTATATAACTGCTTTGAATTTTTTACTTCCCTCGACATGACATATCTCCGTCTTTCCTTTTCTTCTCCGCCATTTTAACATGCTTACGCAGTATCTGTAAATGAATATCCCAAAAGAGAGCCAGTATTCACTGACTCTCTAATTCGTTCAATACCCTCTGATTCATAAACATTACCAAAAATCCATATACACTGCCCATAAAAAGCACTGTTGTTCCTGCCGATAATTCAAATGCCATCAAGATAATACCTAAAGCAACAACATTACCCAACGTCATCACCGGCCGCGCCACCATAAGGACAACTGCTGTTTTTATAATCCGGAGATTCTTCATCTCATATCTCGTAACCAACATATAGAGATTCGGTGTTACGAGAATGACTGCTGCGAGTAAAAGTACAGTCACAATCGTAAGACCAATACTTTTTACGTGCAAGGAGAAGAACTCCAGATTCGTCCACAATATAAACACCAGAAGCATCTGCCCTGCGCCAAGTATAAGTTTTTGCCGATAATCTCTTAGGTATCCCCTCATGTAATCTCTGACCGTTTTCCCTTCCGTTCCCCGTACTAAGAGATTCATCGCATAAAAAACAGCGGAAAGAGCAGGCGCCATGAACACCATACAGAGCAGGAACAAAGGGAGGTACGTCCTTACCCGGTGAATTCCCACAAACATAAAAAACACAAGAACCGGAAGATTGGATACCACAAACATGAAGTTAATCAGCCAAAAATAACATATCTTCTCACAAATACCTAAAATTTTTTCTAAATTAAATAACTCTGACATTGTTCTCCTCCCTCTGTACCTGTATTCGTAAGATAAAAATTTTCTACATCATATCAATCAATACAGTCTTTATTTCGTATGGGTGAAGTTCCATACAGATCTCCTTCCCATTTTCCCACTGTGCAATCGGACGCTCTCTCAAATCGCATTCCGCCCATGATCTGAATGTAAATCCAAGTTTCATCGTTACAGACTGCTTAGAACCCGCAAACTCATGGAAACGAATTACGATATATTTTCCATCCTCTGATTTCTTCACAGCATCCAATTCCACCTGCTCGTTATCAAAACTCAGGAAGCTGTCATATGAAATCCGGCTCTCGCCTTTTACAATCTGCATTGGATCATTCAGCGCATACGCTTCTTTTACCACATTTCCCTCCACAAAGTCCCCGCAATGAGGAAGCAGTGCATATGTAAACTCATGATTTCCCTGATCCTGAAGATGATCTGGATGTGTCGCCGCTTTGATCAGTGAGATACGAATAATATTATCTTTGATGTCATGTCCATACTTACAGTCATTTAAAACACTCACACCATAATTTCTCTCTGACAAATCTGCCCATCTATGTGCAACACTTTCAAATCTTGCCTGATCCCAACTTGTATTCCAGTGGTTCGGACGTCTTACATTACCATACTGAACATCATATGTACCATATGTAGAACGGATATCTACCGGAAACGCTGCTTTCAAAAGCTGATGCTTCTCATGATAATCCACGTTGGTCTTAAAATCAATTCTTCTTCCGGTACTGTAAAGAATCATATCCTGTGCAATCACCGTATTCATATAGCTCCATTCCATATGGACGGTCATCTGAAGCGCACCGCACTCTGTTACCTCGAATTTCGTAAGCTCGGTAATCTCTCGCATCTTTTCCTGATAGAAGATGTCAATGTCCCATGCGTCATTATCCAGCGGCTTATCTTCAAACATCTGCAGCACATTCGCTCTTTCACCAGCAGGCAATACTTCCCGCTTATAAGTCTTATCATACAATCTTGTAATCTGTCCGTAATGATTCAGTGCAATACTATAAAACGGCGTCTCAATTTCTCTTCCATGAATCGTAAAGCCTGCGTCTGTCTCTAAAGCTCCTGTTTCTTCAAATACAATCTTTTGGGTTCCCATAGAAGGCACCGACGGAATCTGTACATAAGTAACCCCGTCTGCGTTTTGTGAAGCCAGCACGTTTCCTGCTCCATCTTTATAAATTCCCTGTCGCGTCTCTGGAACGGCTGCTATCTGTCCCATACACCAACCGGAACCATTAAATACGGTATAGACGTTCTCTTTTTCTTCTACCAGAGCGTCATACGCTTTATTCTCTACTTCTTTTCCTACACCTTCGATATATAAATAATCCCTTTTGGAATCTTCATATACTTCATGAATGGAGGAGCCCGGAATAATATCATGGAACTGGTTCGTCAAAATATGTTTCCACCCTGCAGTCAGATCTTCCTGTCTTGCTGCATCAAGGCTTCTTTCCTGCAACGCTTCCATCACCGTCAGCCACTCTGCCCTGCGGTAAAGAAGCTCCATCTTTCGATTCATACGCTTATTGTACGCCTGACTTGTATAAGTACCACGATGGTATTCCAAATAAAGCTCTCCGTCCCATGTGTGTACGTATTGATCTGTTGTTTCCACTGTCTTTTTTAAATTCCGAAAATATTCCGCCGCTGTAGAAGTCTTTAAATTGGGAAGCCCTGGAATCCTGTCAATCCTTCTTCTTTGTTCCAGCATATCACGATTTACTCCGCCGCCGTCTCCAAATCCATAAGTAATAAGAAGATCATTATTCATATGCTTCTCACTATATGCATCCCATGTACCTTTCACAGTTTTAGGCATTAACTTTCCATTATATGTATAGAACCATGAGCCTGGCTCATTCCAAGGTTCCGGTGTTGTAATAAAGTGTGTCAGAACCTCGCTTCCGTCAATTCCTTTCCACTTAAACGTGTCATGGGGCATACGGTTATACTGATTCCAACTGATCTTCGTGGTCATGAACATATCTATGCCCGCCTTTTTCAAAATCTGCGGCAGCGCCCAAGAGTATCCAAACACATCCGGAAGCCACAGATATTCTACATCTTTACCAAATTCATCCTTTATGAATTTACTGCCTAACAGAATCTGCCTCGTCAAAGACTCTCCACTTGTCAGGTTACAATCTGCCTCTACCCACATTGCTCCGTCCGCCTCCCAGCGTCCTTTTGCTGCGCGGGCTTTTATCTTCTCATACAGCTTTGGAAACTCTTCTTTCATATATTCGTATAACTGCGGCTGTGTCTGTAAGAAAATGTATTCCGGGTACTGCTCCATAAGCGGAGCACTGTTGAAAATGATCTGGAACATTTTTCTCGCGTATGCTTTAATCTCCAAAGCCACGCCACATCAATATGCGTATGACCCACACAGCGGACATTGACCAACGAATCTTTATTCATGGCGTCAATCTTCTCGTTCAGAAGATCGTCTGCCTGATGTACGCTCTCATAAAATTCTTCACTTCCCGGATACGCCCAGTCTATACAATGACACGCACTGTCCAGCGCTTTACGAAGCTCGTGCTGAATCGGATGAAATTCATCCAGCCACGCCAAATCCGCACGTGCAATTTTGTGCTCCTGAACCGTCGGTACACCGCCGCCCTCAAGACCGGACCACAGACGGAATGTAAGGCTTACCTTCTCTCCACAAAGTGCCGCGTCAAAAAAAACTTCCTTATGATTCGCATCTACTCCCTGATACATCTCTCCATCTACATAGAGCATGGATTCAAACCCGGAGTTATTTCCTGCTCCTGTATTTCCGTAGTCAAACACGCCTACAATTTTCTTTCCTTTCCACTCTGCTGGAATCTCTATGTCCTTATGCGGCCAGAGAAATTTGTCACGTCCTTTCCACATATTGCAGATCTTTAATTCGTCCCATCCTTCAAAAACCGTCGGAAGTGGTGAATTCACAACACCCGCATGATCTTCTTTTACCGCAAATGCCTCCATATTCCTTATATCTCTATATCGATATTGTTGTAATTCTGTAATCCGTCTTTCTAATTTTCTGTCTGTTAAAAACATATGAACCTCCTGGATATAGATATCTCTACTTTCTAATCACATTCTATCCGTTGTCTTAAAATCTCTCAATTTGGAGAATTCTATTTTTGATGAACAAATTTTACATTCCTTTAGCGGCTATATCATGATCTCATATCCACAATAATTCATAACCAGTTCGCTGAACATAGCGTTCGCCCACGAAAACCACTCTCTTGTATACTGCGTATCGTCATTTGCACAAAATCCTTCGTGCATTAGAAGCTTTCCGCCGTCTGTATCTGTAAGAATTTTAATGATTTTTCTCTGCTCCTCTTTCGTCTTAGCGGTTAATCCCTGCATGGCAAGGGCAATATGCCAGATATATCCCGCCGGCGTATGTGCACTTCCGATTCCCTCGGCTTTCTTTCCCCTATAATAAGGATTCGTTTCGCTCAGAATCATCTTTCTTGTATTTTCTTCCACCCGCTGCTCTTTTCCTTTATATCCCAGATAACTCATGGACAGAAGACTCGGAACATTGGCGTCGTCCATCAACAAATATTGTCCGTATCCGTCCGTCTCATAGGCATAGACGTTTCCGAACCTTTCTGTCGCAGTAATTCCGATTGTCTCAATTCCTTCATATATTTTTTCTTTCAGTTTTCTGGCTCCATGTTTCAATTCTTCGTCTTTATAGATTTTTTCTGCGATTTCCTCCACATAACCAAGAACCACAACGGCAAACATATTAGACGGAATCAAATATCCGTACACACAGGCATCATCACTCGGTCGAAAACCGAACCAGGTAAGTCCGACACCAGAGTTTACCAATGCGCCTTTTCCGTTTCTTGAAAGTGTATCGGTAAAATATGTGTTTCTCCGCACAAAATTATAATCGGATTTCTCCTCGTGAAACTGCTCCGTCTCAAACACTTCCAGAATCTTACTCAGCCCCTGACAGAATGTATCATCAAACTGCCCGGTTTCTCCCGTATTCTTCCAGAGCAGATATGCAAGCTGAATCGGATAACACAAAGAATCTGTTTCATATTTTCTTTCCCACAGCCAATCATTCATCTTTGTCTCATCCTTCTCCCAGCAGTTCCCATTAGCTGTCTCGTTAAACGCATTAGCATAAGGATCTATGCTGATATACATAAACTGACGCTTCACAAGTCCTGTCAATATCTTTGCAATTTTATCATCTTCTTTTGCCGGGATAAGATAAGGACGAAGCTGCGCCGTACTGTCACGAAGCCACATTGCCGGAATATCTCCGGTAAATACATATGTTGTACCATCCTCCAAGCGTTTTACGGTAGTGTCTAGCGTATTTGTGTAACAATTCATAAACATCTGATATATTTTAGGTTCATCCGCAAACGTTTCCTTTACTCTGTCTAATATTTTTTGTATTGCATCGGATGATGCTTTAGCGTTTATCTCCATATCGCCTTTTCCTCCTGCCTTTTTTCCGGATTGTAACATCATAAAAAACAGTTTACAAGATGTCCGGAAACAGAAAACAGAATATCTCCACCAGAACTGAAAAATTTATTCTTATTGCCATTACAAAATATCCGGAAAACAATATGTTTCAATCTCCTATAAAGAAAAAAACAGGGCGCATATGCGCCCTGTCATACATTAACTGTATATAATTCTCACTATGTAATCTTACTCCTCCGGAACTACGATCAGATCCTTTGTATAGTGGTTCAGCACTTCACATCCATCCTCTGTGATGATTACAAGATCCTCGATACGAACACCGATTGACTCATCTGGAAGGTAGATACCCGGCTCGATAGAGAAGCACTGTCCAACTTTGATGATGTCTTCATTTACAGAAGAAACATCACCGAACTCATGGTCTTCCATACCGATGGAGTGACCTGTTCTGTGTGTAAAGTATTCTCCGAATCCTTTTTCCTCGATGTAATTTCTACAAGCAAGGTCTACATCACACATTCTGTTACCAGGTTTTGCTGCGGCAATACCTCTTGCCTGAGCCTCTTTAACAACTTCATATACTTCTCTTGCTCTATCAGAAACTTCTCCGATAAATACTGTTCTTGTCATATCTGAGCAGTAATCGTTTAAAATACCACCAATGTCAAGAACTACGGAATCTCCGCGTTTTCCTTTTGTATTGTCTGTCACATGGTGCGGATCAGCTCCGGATTTTCCATATCCTGTAATTGGATCGAAAGATACGTCGGAGTGTCCTGTCTTAGCATACATATCGCGAACGATTGCATTAAGCTCAAGCTCTGTATATCCTTTTACTACAAGCGGAACTAAC
The DNA here is from genome assembly GCA_910578495.1 of uncultured Dorea sp. Classification (GTDB taxonomy): domain Bacteria; phylum Bacillota; class Clostridia; order Lachnospirales; family Lachnospiraceae; genus Dorea_D. The sequence continues at coordinate 126,612 of CAJTRE010000001.1, read as the reverse complement.
TGCTCCATAATCTTGTCGTTCTCTAAAGAAGCTTTTCTCATTAATTCCTGCTCACGCTCGTCTTTAATCATTCTTACATAGTCAACGATCGGAGAACCATTTACAAATTTGCTGCCTGCTCCTAATTCCTGAAGTCTTAACAAGAATCTTGCCGGCCATGTTTTATCAACACCAACTGTTTTGTCTTTCTCAACAAACTGACTTAAAATCTCAACACCATCCTGTATATCATTGTAGTAGATCAAATCTACGCCAAGATCTTCCTCCTGTGGAAATAATTCGTTGATCACCATTTTGTTTGTTCCATTTACATTGATGTAGAGAGCTAAAAGTCTTTCACCCGGAGCAATCTTCTTACCGATTAAGTAGTAGATTGCAAGTGGATCGGAAATGATCATCTGTGGAACGTTTTGCTCTTCCATTGATTTTACGATTCTGCTTAATTTTGCTGCATCTAACATTATGCTATGCCTCCTATGTTTTATTGTGCTTTTTATCTTCGCACCCTTTAATAATTATAGTCTTTTTTGTGCATTATGTCAATGAATCCTGTCCTTTTTCTGCCAAAAAGCAGGATATACACACGTATATCCCACTTTTTTGTCACTCTTATTCTTCTACGAGAACTTCCTCTTCGGAAACTGCTTCTTCTGCTTCTTCTGTCTCTTCTACAGTTTCTTCTGTGGTTTCCTCGGTTACTTCTGTTGTCTCAACATCCTGCTCTGTCGTTTCCTCTTCTGCATTTGTCTGCTCCGGTGCGGCCGTCACTTCCGGAACCGGAACTGCGGAATCAACTTGAATGTCACGATATTTTCTCATACCCGTACCAGCCGGAATATGTTTACCGATAATAACGTTTTCTTTGAGACCGATCAGTGGATCGACCTTGCCCTTAATCGCAGCTTCTGTGAGGACTTTTGTCGTCTCCTGGAAAGAAGCTGCTGACAGGAAGGAATTTGTAGCAAGAGAAGCCTTTGTAATACCGAGCATGATCTGCTCACCTGTTGCAGGCTCTTTTCCTTCTTTTACAAGTGCTTCATTTGTATCCTCAAAGTCAAGAATGTCCACATTCGTTCCCGGTAAGAACTCGGTGTCTCCCGCTTCTTCGATACGAATCTTCTTGAGCATCTGACGAACAATTACCTCAATATGCTTATCGTTTATCTCAACACCTTGCAGACGGTATACTCTCTGTACTTCCTGCAGCATATAATCCTGTACTGCACGAAGCCCTTTGATTTTGAGAATGTCGTGTGGATTTACACTACCTTCGGTCAGCTCATCACCGGCCTCAAGCTCTGCACCATCCTGAATCTTGATACGTGAGCCATATGGAATCAAGTACGCCTTAGATTCTCCGGTCTCATTGTTTGTCACAATAATCTCACGTTTCTTCTTTGTATCGTTAATGTTTGCTGTTCCGGCAAACTCTGTGATAATCGCAAGTCCTTTCGGTTTTCTTGCCTCGAAAAGCTCCTCTACACGAGGAAGACCTTGTGTAATATCGTCTCCCGCAACACCACCGGTATGGAACGTACGCATGGTAAGCTGTGTACCGGGCTCACCGATAGACTGAGCGGCAATAATACCAACTGCTTCTCCTACCTGTACCGGCTCTCCTGTAGCCATGTTCGCTCCGTAACATTTTGCACAGATACCATCGTGTGAACGGCAGGTAAGAATTGTACGAATCTTAATCTTCTTCAGTGTTTCGCCCTTTTCATCCACACCCTTCTTCATGACCAGTTCTGCACGTTTTGGTGTTACCATGTGGTTAGCCTTTACAAGAATATTTCCATCTTTGTCTACAATATCTTCACACAAATAACGTCCTGTAATACGCTCCTGAAGACTCTCAATCTCCTCATTTCCGTCCATGAATGCTTTTACATACATACCCGGAATCTCACCGTCTATCGGCGCACAATCCACTTCGTGAATAATAAGCTCCTGCGAAACATCAACAAGACGTCTCGTAAGGTATCCGGAGTCGGCTGTACGAAGCGCTGTATCAGAAAGTCCTTTACGCGCTCCATGGGCAGACATGAAATACTCCAATACGTCAAGTCCTTCTCGGAAGTTTGACTTGATAGGAAGCTCGATAGTACGTCCTGTCGTATCTGCCATAAGTCCACGCATACCTGCAAGCTGTTTAATCTGCTTGTCAGAACCACGTGCCCCGGAGTCAGCCATCATGAAGATGTTATTGTATTTATCCAGTCCGGAAAGCAGTGCGTCTGTAAGTGCATCGTCCGTTGCTTTCCATGTCTCTACAACTTCTTTGTAACGCTCTTCCTCTGTGATAAGACCACGTTTAAAGTTCTTTGTAATCTTATCTACTGTATCCTGCGCCTGTGCGATCATCTCCGGTTTCTGCGGCGGTACGGTCATATCAGAAATAGATACCGTCATTGCCGCTCTTGTGGAATACTTGTAACCGATAGATTTTACAGCGTCAAGCACCTCTGCCGTTGCAGTAGAGCCATGTGTATTGATAACTTTTTCAAGAATCTGTTTTAACTGCTTCTTACCTACGTGGAAATCAACCTCAAGAAGAAGTTCGTTTCCTTCTACTTCACGATCTACAAACCCAAGATCTTGCGGAATGATTTCATTAAAGAGAAATCTTCCAAGTGTAGACTCAATCGTACCGGTCTTTTCACTTTCATCTGCCATAATCTTTGTTACACGCACTTTGATACGTGAATGTAGTGTAATCGCTCCATTTTCATAAGCAAGAATTGCTTCATTAACATTTTTAAAGATTTTTCCCTCTCCAAGCGCTCCCGGTCTTTCCTGCGTCAGGTAATAAATACCAAGAACCATATCCTGAGACGGAACTGCCACCGGCCCACCATCTGATGGTTTCAGAAGGTTGTTTGGTGAAAGCAGTAAGAAACGACACTCTGCCTGTGCCTCTACAGACAGCGGAAGATGAACGGCCATCTGGTCACCATCAAAGTCAGCGTTATATGCCGTACAAACAAGCGGGTGAAGCTTGATCGCCTTACCCTCTACCAGAATTGGCTCAAATGCCTGAATACCAAGTCTGTGAAGCGTAGGGGCGCGGTTCAGCATTACCGGATGCTCCTTAATGACTTCTTCCAGTACATCCCATACTTCCGGCTGAAGTCTTTCTACCATCTTCTTTGCATTTTTAATGTTGTGTGCAATACCGTTCTGCACCAGTTCTTTCATAACAAATGGTTTGAACAGCTCAATCGCCATCTCTTTCGGAAGACCACACTGATAAATTTTAAGTTCAGGTCCTACGACGATAACAGAACGTCCGGAGTAGTCAACACGCTTACCAAGTAAGTTCTGACGGAAACGTCCGGATTTACCTTTCAACATATCAGAAAGAGATTTCAATGCACGATTGCCCGGTCCTGTTACCGGACGACCGCGGCGTCCGTTGTCGATCAGTGCGTCAACGGCTTCCTGCAGCATTCTCTTTTCATTTCTTACAATAATGTCCGGAGCGCCTAATTCAAGAAGACGTTTCAGACGGTTATTTCTATTGATAATTCTTCTGTATAAGTCATTCAAGTCAGATGTTGCAAAACGTCCGCCGTCTAATTGTACCATCGGACGAAGATCCGGCGGGATAACCGGAATGTTATTCATGATCATCCACTCCGGCTTATTGCCTGACTCGCGGAATGCCTCTACAACTTCCAGACGTTTCACGATTCTTGCACGCTTCTGTCCGGCAGCCCCTTTTAAGCCTTCCTGTAATTCCTCATACTCTTTATCAAGATCAATTGCCTGTAATAATTCCTGAATGGATTCTGCACCCATACCTACGCGGAAAGCGCTTCCCCAAGACTCTCTCGCCTCCTGGTATTCCTGTTCGGATAACACCTGCTTATACTGAAGATCTGTCTCTCCTTTGTCAAGCACGATATAAGAAGCAAAGTAGAGAACTTTTTCAAGCGTTCTAGGAGACAGATCAAGGATTAGTCCCATACGGCTTGGAATCCCTTTAAAGTACCAGATGTGAGATACCGGAGCCGCCAGTGCAATATGTCCCATACGCTCACGACGCACGCTTGCCTTTGTGACCTCAACACCGCATCGGTCGCAGACTACGCCTTTGTAGCGGATTTTCTTATATTTTCCACAATGACATTCCCAGTCTTTGCTTGGTCCGAAGATCTTCTCGCAGAACAGACCGTCCTTTTCCGGTTTCAATGTTCTGTAGTTAATAGTCTCCGGCTTCGTAACCTCGCCTCTGGACCATTCCAGAATTTTATCAGGTGATGCCAAACCGATTTTGATCGCATCAAAAGTCATTGGCTGAAATGATTGTTCTTTATTAATTTCTGGCATACTGGCACCCCTTTCTATACGTTATCTACATCATCATATGCGAAATCGTCAGTTTCTTCAAATGAAATCTCGAAGTCTTCCTCTTCCGGTTCTTCCTCTACATCCACAAGTTCTTCTCCCTGGAACTCCTGCTCGGTATAGCCCTGTTCTCCGAAATCATCTTCTTCATGGTACTTTCTGTCTCCCTCGATCAATGAACGTATATCTGTCTCGCCCATATCTACTGTCTCCATAATCTCAACCTCTGTGTTGTCATCACGCAGCACGCGGACATCGAGTCCGAGAGACTGGAGCTCTTTTAAGAGCACCTTGAAAGACTCTGGAATTCCCGGCTCCGGAATGTTCTCACCTTTGATAATGGCCTCATAAGTCTTCACACGTCCGATCACATCATCAGATTTCACTGTTAAGATTTCCTGCAGCGTATAAGACGCACCATACGCCTCTAACGCCCAAACCTCCATCTCTCCGAAACGCTGTCCTCCAAACTGTGCCTTACCTCCAAGCGGCTGCTGTGTAACCAGTGAGTAAGGACCTGTTGAACGAGCATGAATCTTATCGTCAACCAGATGATGAAGTTTCAGATAGTGCATATGTCCAATCGTTACTGGACTGTCAAAATACTCTCCTGTTCTTCCATCGCGAAGACGAACTTTACCATCTCTGGAAAGCGGTACACCTTTCCACAGTTTTCTGTGTTCTCTATTCTCATACAAATATTCAAGAACTTCTGGAAGCAGTTCTTCTTTATACTTTTTCTCGAACTCTTCCCAGCTTAAATTTACATAATCATTTGCCAGATCAAGTGTATCCATAATGTCATTCTCGTCTGCACCGTCAAATACCGGCGTGGCAATGTTAAATCCCAATGCCTTTGCAGCAAGAGACAAGTGAATCTCAAGTACCTGTCCGATGTTCATACGTGATGGCACACCCAGTGGGTTAAGCACGATGTCAAGCGGACGTCCGTTTGGTAAGAACGGCATATCCTCTACCGGAAGTACACGAGAAACAACACCCTTATTACCATGACGTCCTGCCATCTTATCACCGACAGAAATCTTTCTCTTCTGTGCAATGTAGATACGTACGGACTGGTTCACGCCCGGAGATAATTCATCCCCGTTATCTCTTGTAAACACTTTCGCATCTACGACAATACCGTATTCACCATGTGGTACCTTCAATGAAGTATCACGTACTTCACGCGCTTTCTCACCGAAGATTGCACGAAGAAGTCTCTCCTCTGCGGTGAGCTCTGTCTCTCCCTTCGGAGTTACTTTACCAACCAGAATGTCTCCGGCGCGAACTTCTGCACCAATACGAATGATTCCTCTATCGTCCAGATCTTTAAGAGCATCATCACCAACCCCCGGAATGTCTCTTGTAATCTCCTCTGGTCCAAGTTTTGTATCGCGTGCTTCTGCCTCGTATTCTTCAATATGAACAGATGTATACACATCATCCTGTACTAATCTTTCACTTAATAATACGGCGTCCTCGTAGTTGTAACCTTCCCATGTCATGAAACCGATAAGCGGGTTCTTTCCAAGAGCCATCTCTCCATTAGACGTAGACGGACCATCCGCAATTACATCTCCGGCTTCCACTTTATCACCCTTGAACACGATCGGTCTTTGATTATAGCAGTTGCTCTGGTTACTTCTCAAAAACTTCGTTAATTTGTATCTCTTTACATTGCCGTCATCCTGGCGAATCACAATCTCTGATGAAGTAGAACGTTCTACAACACCACTCTCTGCCGCAACGATACATACACCGGAGTCAACAGCAGATTTTTCTTCCATACCTGTTCCAACAACCGGAGCTTCTGTTATAAGAAGCGGAACTGCCTGACGCTGCATGTTGGAACCCATCAGCGCACGATTGGCGTCATCGTTCTCGAGGAACGGAATAAGCGCCGTTGCCACAGAAAATACCATCTTCGGAGAAACGTCCATGTAATCGAACATCTTTCTCTCATACTCCTGTGTCTCTTCACGATAACGACCGGATACATTCTTATGAATAAAATGTCCATCTTCATCCAACGGCTCATTCGCTTGTGCTACATGGTAATTATCTTCCTCGTCCGCCGTCATATATACAACTTCCTCAGTAACCACCGGGTTCTGCGGATCTTCATGGTTAATCTTACGGTACGGAGCCTCTACGAATCCGTACTGATTAATTCTTGCATAACATGCAAGAGAGTTGATAAGACCGATATTCGGTCCCTCAGGAGTCTCGATTGGACACATTCTTCCGTAGTGAGAATAGTGTACATCTCGAACCTCGAATCCGGCACGATCTCTGGAAAGTCCACCCGGTCCTAATGCGGATAAACGTCTCTTATGTGTCAGCTCTCCGAGCGGGTTGTTCTGATCCATAAACTGTGACAACTGAGAAGATCCGAAGAACTCCTTAACTGCTGCCGTTACCGGTTTAATATTAATCAGAGACTGCGGCGAAATCCCTTCCAAATCCTGCGTTGTCATTCTCTCACGAACAACACGCTCAAGTCTTGACAGACCTATTCTGTACTGATTCTGGAGAAGTTCTCCCACAGCACGAATACGTCTGTTTCCAAGATGATCGATGTCGTCATCGTTTCCAAGACCATACTCTAAATGCATATTGTAGTTGATGGACGCAAGAATATCTTCTTTCGTAATATGTTTCGGAATTAGGTCATGAATATCCCTCTTAATTGCGCTCTTAAGTTCATCTATATCGCCTGCGGTCTCCTCTAAAAGTCCTGCAAGCACCGGATAATACACAAGTTCAGTAACTCCTGCTTCTTTCGGATCAATGTCCACAACCGAAGCAAGATCTACCATCATATTAGAAAGGACTTTCACCTTTCTCTCCTCTTCCGGCTTATCGATCCATACATACGGAACAGCCGCATTCTGGATTGTATCTGCAAGCTCTCTTGTAATCTTCGTTCCTGCTTCTGCGATTACCTCGCCTGTGAGAACACTTGCAACATCCTCTGCAAGAACCTGACCGGTAATACGGTTCTTTAACAGAAGTTTCTTATTGAATTTATAACGTCCGACTTTGGCAAGATCGTAACGTCTCGGATCAAAGAACATACTTGTGATCAAACTCTCCGCACTGTCTACAGCAAGCGGTTCGCCCGGGCGGATCTTCTTATATAATTCCAGAAGACCTTCCTGGTAGTTTGTAGCCGCATCCTTCTCAAAACTTGCAAGAATCTTTGGCTCCTCACCAAAGAGCTCTAAAATCTCAACATTTGTACCAATACCCAATGCACGAAGCAGCACTGTAATCGGCACCTTTCTTGTTCTATCTACACGCACGTAGAAAACGTCATTGGAGTCTGTTTCATATTCAAGCCATGCTCCACGATTTGGAATAACCGTAGAAGAATATAATTTTTTACCTACTTTATCGTGTGCGATAGCATAGTAGATACCCGGTGAACGAACCAACTGGCTTACGATAACACGCTCTGCCCCATTGATCACAAACGTTCCGGTGCTCGTCATGAGCGGAAGGTCGCCCATAAAGATCTCATGCTCATTGATCTCATCTGTTTCTTTGTTGTGGAGTCTCACTCTCACTTTCAGCGGAGCAGCGTATGTTGCATCACGCTCTTTACATTCTTCGATGGTGTATTTTACATCATCCTCACACAATGTAAAATCAACAAATTCCAGACTCAAGTGACCGCTATAATCAGCAATCGGAGAAATATCATCAAATACTTCTTTTAATCCTTCATCCAGAAACCACTGATAGGAATCCTTCTGAACTTCGATCAAATTAGGCATCTGAAGAACTTCTTTTTGTCTGGAATAGCTCATGCGTGAACTTTTTCCGCTTTTAATAGGACGAATTCTGTTTTTCTCCATTTGACGTTTCACACTCCTCGTTTATTTTTTGTTGGGCACATACACCCTTGTAACTCTTGCAAAACCAGTGAATATCAGCTTGTTTTACTGATTTTTACCTACTATTATGGTATAACTTTCCATAATAGTGCATTTTTAAATATAACACAAAGAAACAAAGCTTGTCAACCGATTTTTTAACAAAAATCGGGGTTCATTTTATTGAAAGGAATTCTTTTTACCTATTTACGTAAAATATTACCAATTGTATAATTTTGTCGAATCAAGTAATATGTTATGATACTATTGATATAGTATTCTGAGGGTACGTAATTTCCCCTCAATTTTTTTGCTTTACTGTAACTATATCAGGAGGTAATTATGACTATTGCAATCATGGATGATTCCACACAAGACATCAAAACTTTATATGAGCACATTTCCCGCTACTGCAAAGAACACAAAACTCATATGCAGATTAAATCTTTCACAAACGAGGCCGCTTTGCTGCAATCTTTAAAGTCCGAAAAATACAGCCTTGTTTTTCTCGATATTTATATGCAGGAATCATCAGGTATTCAAACCGCAAAAAAACTTCGAAAATTATGCCCAAAATGCCAGATTATCTTTTGTACAAACAGCAGCGAACATGCTGTTAAGGCTTTCCGGCTTCATGCACTTGACTATCTGACAAAACCATATACTTACGCTCAACTCGAGGACGCTCTGAACCATTACGAAAGCATAGCAGAACGGTTTGCACATTATATTGAACTGAAAGAAGGCCGTTATCAGACAAGAGTTCTGATTACAGATATTATGTACGCCGATTATCGGAACCACTATATTCAGGTGCATACAACTTCCAGCGTGATCCGCTCCTATATGTCTTTCGGCAATTTTTCACCAATGCTTGCTCCGTACGGTCAATTCTTATGGTGTTACCGAAACTGTATGGTCAATATGGACTATGTAGATTCATGGGATGACACCCATTTTATTTTAAAAAACGGAGAATATATTCCTATTTTTAAAACATGCAAGCGGGAAATTATCCAGGCATATGCCAATTATGTCTTTGAATATGTAAATGGAGGCGTAAATTCATGACATACGCACATATCATAAATACACTCATTTATATTGTGCCATGCTTTGTTTTACTTTTTGTTACATTTAAAGATTTTATTAAAACATTCATTTTAGCCAAGGTAACTCTTGCTATCCTGGCTTTTCTTTTTATAACCTTTTATGGTTCAAACTCCTACAGCCGTTACGATGAATTTCCGCCTAAATTCATTCTTCTCGCTCTTATAACAATGGTTCTGGGGGCTGTTATTTTCTGCCTGGTTACGCAGTATCATTTCCGGCACTGCATTTTTATTGTGGCGATTGCAAAATGTTATTCCGATCACGTTATTTTTCTCGGAATGTATTCACATTTTTTAATATATGGACATCTGCCCTCGTTTCAATCATTCGAGGCATTGATTGCCACTCTCATTATCCTGGCAGCTACTTTTCCGCTTGTCTGCCGTTTTTTTACAACAACATTAAGGAAAGCGCTGGATTACTCCTATCATTTTCCAATCTGGCGTATGATGTGGATTATCCCAGTATGCAACAATATGCTGTACAATTTTTTATTTTCACCGAACGTATCTAACTATGAGCTTCCACCGGATTTTTCCTTTTATTACGTTCCGCCCATCTGGGTAATCTTGACAGTTGCTACTTACATCATCGTTCTGTCGATGGCAATTGTCACTAGTGAAAATGCAAAACTCACAGAAAAGCTCCATATTTCCGAGACAATCTGCCTCTCCCAACAGAAGCAATCGGAAACATTGCAGACACAGATTGAGCAGACCAGCCGTATGCGCCATGATATAAGGCATCATCTGGTAGTGATGGAAGCATATATCAAAACAAATGACCTGTCCGGATTAAGCGAATATATTAAAACATATCGAAGCGCCATTCCAAGCCCCTCAGCTATCTATTGTGACAGTTTGACGATCAACTCACTCATCGGACATTATAAGGAATTGGCAAACCAGAACAAAACACAGATGGACATCTCCGTTTCTCTTCCAAAATCTCCTGATTTTCCGGACATCGACCTTTGTTCGGTACTGGCAAATCTTTTGGAAAATGCTGTGGAAGCCTGTGCGCGCATGAAATTTGGAAACCGTTTTATTGACTTGAAAGTTTCCGCCCAAAGCAGTTCTGTACTTGCTATCCTTGTAAAGAACAGCTACGAAGGCGAGATTATACACTCTGCTGAGCGTTTTGCCTCTTCAAAAGGAAACGACAGGAAAGGAATCGGCATTTCCTCCGTTCAAAATATCGTAGAACAATACAACGGAATTGCGAAATTCGAATACCAAAATCATATATTCAAAGCCTCTGTACTGTTAAAAATTCAATAAAAAATGAGGCGCCTCCGCAAAGGAGACTGCCTCATTTTTATTTTACACAAACCGGAAATTGTCCAACTCTAAGATGTGTGCAGCCAAATGGAATTAATCGTATTTCTTCTTCCGGCGAATCTGTCTTCACCGGACTCTTCGGCATTTCTCCGGCATTACCGCCCTCTTCCTGCCATTCCTTGACTTTGCGCGCTTTCAAGACAAGAGTAATCGGCGGCGTCTGTTTCCGGAACGGAATGTCTGAAAGTGTCTCTTCTATGACCTTAGGCATCTGATCTTTAAGCAGCGCATAATTCCACGCACTGTCAGAGGTCACCTCATAGTCTGAAACTACCGGCCTTCTCTTATATACACTCCAGTTTTCATTCATATCCAGAGCAAAGAGAAGCGGTCCTCTCTCCACTGCAACACTTCCATTATATCATTCGGACATCTGTACCTGCGCCTCAAACCGAATGGCAACAACTTGCCCTTCTTCAAACTTCCGGCACAACTTAACATATCCTTCTTCCCGCTTATGTTCTATTTCTTTTCCATCAACGGTCAGACTGTAGGCCTGACACCAGCCCGGAATACGAATCCGAAACACAAACGAAGCCTGAGGGACTTTGTGCATATGATACCGGACTTCAAGACGCGCCGGATACTCCGTTTTTTCCTCAATCCGGACTTCCTCGCCGTTCCATACTGTGCGCAGTTCATTCGGCGCAAATACAATAGACGCAATTCCATTGTCCTCTTTGTACCACAGACTTTTCAAAAGTTTCGGCCAGCCCTGGTGCATATTAGCAGTACAACACCCAAAATTTGGTTCCAGACCATATGTATTAGAATCACTCAGATTATTATACCAGCCTCTTTCTTCATTTGTCGCCTTTATCTGATTCACCTGCTGCAAATACTGATGTCCCATATAATCTTCCGAGAACATAGCCGGAAATGAATTATATGCAAGCCTTTCTAACAGATCCGCATATTCCGCCCCGCCAAAAATCTCTAAGATAATCTGAAGACTGAACATATACTCCGCAATTGCGCATAGCTCCGTCCCCCTGTTGGGATTATTTCCCGCAAGGTGCTCGTCGCCGTTTATAGCGCCGGTTGCAACGCCATGATATTTTTTCAAGGTATCCAGACCTGCTTTCAAAATATCCTCTTTATCCTCTCCCGAAAGCCAGGACGTCAAAGCAGGATATTTTAATCCCATTGTAACATTAACAATATGAGAATGATGAAATTTCATAAGCCTTTCTATCTCTTCTTTAGCATACCGCTCAATCGTTTTCCAGTCATAATAATATTCCGCCGGCAGTACAAACGGGAATTTCCTAAGCAAACTATTCCAGTCATCACTTTGCTCTACCAACAATTCCGCCAGCTCAAGAAGATATTCCTGCGGCTGTCTTTCATACAGCCATTTAATACAATAAACCAAATCTGCACATCTGATTTTCCCCCACGCAGACAAAGGATTATCTTTCAGCGCTTCATATTGAAAATGATAATACTTATGCATAAACTCAAGCACACGTTCCTCTTTGGTAATCTCATAATATTGAACCAACACCTTCATCGCAACCATTCTCGACCACCAGTCTTTTTTGGTCTCCTCAGGCCCAAAATTACCCTCTTCATCCTGACTGTCCAGCATCCACTCCACATAATTCTTTGCTATTTTTTCCAATTTTTCATCTTTCAAATAGAATGCAAGGGGTAAAATTCCATCTACAAAATAAGGCGCTCTTTCCCAGTTATCTCCCGTTCCGCCAAGCCACGCATTGTAACTCCCTACGCTGTCCCAGACATCATAAAGAACCCCGGATAATCCATTTGCCTGAATCTTTAGCTGCTCCTTCAGCCAACCGGCAGGCAGAATCTCCGTAAGCTCAAACATTTGAAATTTATTTTCCCTCATTGATCGCTCTCCTTTTCCTCTATTTTATTGCTCCACCGAGCATACCTTTAATAAAATATTTCTGCATAAAGATAAACAAAATCATAATCGGAAGCAGTCCAATCAAGGAGCCTGCTGTCAAAAGCCCCCATTCCGTTCCATATTGTCCAATTGCCATATTCGTGAGTCCGACATTAAACGTTTTGATCGTTTCTTTATTTGCAAATACAACTGCAATCAAATAATCATTCCACGTTGTATATGCGGAATATATGAAAATTATTGCAATAGACGACCACGTTGTCGGAAGCATGATGCGGAAAAATATCTTCCATTCCCCCGCCCCATCAATCTCTGCCGCTTCTTTCAGTCCGGCCGGAATCATATCAAACGCATTCTTCATCATGTATACGGCAAACGGCGCCTGAAACGTCGCATAAATTAAAATCATAGACAATCTCGTATTTGTCAAATGCAATCCCGACATAATCGAATACAACGGTATCATCAATGTCTGAAACGGTATCATAAGCGCCGCAAGAATAAGCAGCAAAAAGAATTTTTTGCCCTTTATCTTCAGTTTAGAAAAAGCATATCCCGCCAGAAGGCTGATACCCGCCACAAACAACATTGTCAACAGCGTCGTCACAATGGAATTTTTTAAATACAACAAAAATACTTTGTCATTGCGAAATAATATTTCTTTAAAATTTTCCCAGCTCACCACTTTCGGGAAGAAACTTGGCGGCTGTTCATAGATTTCCATTTTCCCCTTTAACGCCGTAATAAATGTCCAATATAACGGCATTAACATAATAAGCGCCAGTATGCTGTTTGCTATAATCTTACCAATTTTTCCATCTTTTCTTTTCATACAGCGCCTCCTAATCTGTCGGATCCTTCAACAGTCTCATCTGGGCAATACTTAAAATCAACATAATTGCCAAAAGAACCATTGTCATTGCAGAACCATAGCCGAAGTTATAATATTTAAACGATGTGTTATAAATATAATGCACAAGCGTAGTTGTCGTTTCTGTAGGTCCGCCTTTTGTCATAATCAAGAACTGCTCAAATGCAAGTACGGAACCAATAACCGACATAATCAGAGCCAGTCCGACCTGCGGACGTATAATCGGAAGCGTAATATGGAAGAACTGCTGCCACTTAGAAGCTCCGTCTATGCCCGCTGACTCATACACCTGCGTATCTACAGATTGAAATGCCGCCAAAATAATAAGCATTGAGAACCCTGCCATTTTCCACGTAATCATAAATACAATCGCAGGCAGCGAGGTTTTTGCATCCCCCATCCACAAAACCGACTCATCTATAATATGGAATTTTAATAAAATATAATTCAATATTCCGTAAAGATCATTGTAAATCCAAAGCCAGATCAAGCTGCAGGATGTCATGGAAATAACGACCGGCGAGAAATAAATACTTCGGAACAAGGTAGCTCCCTTGAATTTCCCATCAATTAAAAGCGCCAGCACAAATGCTACGACAAAAAGCGCCGGTGTAACAAAAATTGTATATTTCAGTGTAAATAGCAGTGATGTAATAAACTGCTCATCCGCAAATAGCTCTTTGTAATTCTCAAATCCTATAAATACTTTCTCTCCCAAAAGCGGCCAGTCAAAAAAAGACATTAGTAACGACTGCAAAAACGGAAGACAGAAAAACAATAGGTTAATAATCAGAACCGGAGCAATAAACAAAAATGGAATGATTGTTTTTTTCATTTTTCTTGTTCTATCTTTCATACGGTCAAGTCCTTTCCAGTTTAAAGGCATTACGCCCGCATGTTTGCGTTTTCAAGCGGACATACGGGCGCAAGCTGCCAAGGAAACAATTAATTCATGATTTTAGTAATTTCTTCTGCCGCCGTCTTGAATGCTTCCTCTGCTGTTTGTTTACCCATCAGACAGCTCTGTGTTGCATTTACAACCGGCTGGTTCATTTCATTATATTTTTCTGACCAAGAAGCTCTGGACACTTCAAGCGCCTGTTGAAGAACCTGATATTTCTCATCCTCGTTAAAATATTGATTGTCAAACAAGTCTGTTCTTGCAGGAAGCAGACCGTTCTTTGCAAACAATTCCACCTGAACTTCTTCACTCAATGCGTACTCCACGAAATCCCACGCCGCTTCTTTATTCTTGGACTGTTCCATAACCGCAATCAAGTCTCCGCCGCCAAATGAAGAATATTCTTTTCCGTCTTTCTTAGGAATGAGGCTTACTCCGAAATCAAAATCCGGATATTCTGTCTTGAAAGTATATAACTGTGAATTTCCAAGAATTGTCATACTTGCCTTTCCAGAAAGGAATGCGTCCTGAGACTCTGACCATGAATAGGTTGTCACGCCTTCCGGTGTTACTTTATATTTGTTTGTCAAATCGTCGTAAAGCTGAAGCGCTTCTACTGCCTCCGGCTGGTTTAAAAGACAGGTTTTTCCATCTTCTGAGAGCAAATCTCCGCCATTACTCCAGATAAACGGAACAAATGTAAACATCTGACCGCCGCCACCGTTATAAGTGTATCCGTAATGTCCGTCTCTTGTCAGCTTTTTTGAGTATTCAATCAAGTCTGTCCATGTCTCCGGTCCTTTTTCCGGATCCAATCCCGCTTCTTTAAAATGCTTTTTGTTGTAGAACAAGAAAGACACATCCGGCGCAAACGGAATCGCATACTGTTTGCCGTCATAAGCTCCAAGTTCAACCATTCCCTGACTAAAAGAGTCCTTAAATTCAAGATTATTAAACTCTTCCGTCACATCTGCCAGCGCTTTCTGAGAATTATAATACGGAGCAAGAATGTCATCTAAAGAAACAACATCCGGCACTTCTCCTGAGGACAACGCCAGAGTAAGCTGATCTGTCAGTTCATTGTCAGGATAGACGACTGCATTTACTTTCACTTTATCCTGTTTCTCATTGTACTGTTTTACAGCGGCAGTAATCGGATCTTCCATCTGCTCACGTACCCAGATTGTAACTTCTGTCTGCCCTTCTTTTTTACCGTTTTTTCCACTTTCTTCTTTTCCGCAGCCTGCGAGGGACATCAACATTACACAACTAAGTCCGACTGCGATTAATCTTGCCAATCTCTTTTTCATACTTTTTTCCTCCTCTTCATTTTAAGATTGTCCAGTTTTGCAACATTTACATTTGCCATGTCTAAATTATAGCTTGCCAATTTCAATTCTTCAATGTACACTATTAACAGGAAAATATAAGAAAATTATCATACAATTAAATTCAAAATATTATTTTTTAACATCATTTAAAACGAAAGGAGATATGCTGTGATTTATTTGCATTTTGAAAGTCCGCCGACTCCATATTTTATTGCGGCAGGAAAAGCCTTATATAGAAAAGGAGACAGACATACCAGACGTTCCAACATCGGCGTATTTGACATCTTATATGTTCTATCCGGAAGTCTTTATATAATAGAAGAAAATGAACATTATACTATAAGCTCAAATCAACTACTTATTTTATCTCCCGACAAGACGCACAGCAGTTATCGTGTATGTGATAAAGAAACCAAATTTTATTGGATACACATGGGTTTTACCGAATCCTATTACGAATCCGAACATATCCATCCAGTAAACCGCGTATTCAACAAATCCCTTTTCCGAGATGCGCCCTTTTATATTTCAGTTCCCAAATATATGCAGCTTTCCGAAGAAGAGGGGCGGCTGCTTTGTTCCTATATAGAACCTTTATTAATGTTCTTCATAAATAAATACGAAGGAAAAACACTGAAAATCGGAAAGGATATTAATCCCCTCAACCAGCAGCAGTATTTCCTGAATATTTTAAATGTACTGAATCTCGACTCTAAGTTCAGCAATGCGCCGGATTCCCTCGCCTCCGAAGTCATGCAGTACCTACAGAATAATTATCATAAAAATTTTACAATTCAGGATTTGGCAAAGCTTTATAATTTTCATCCTGTACATATTATACGCTGTATGAAAAATTCTTATCACGTAACACCAATCCAGGCGCTCACAACCATCCGCATGGAGAAGGCAAAAGAGCTTCTTGCCACATCCACTGCAACTGTACAGGAAATCAGCGAAATGGTCGGGTTTACTTCCAGCTCTTATTTTATCAAACAATTCAAATTGCTTTATCAAAAAACACCCGCAAAATACCGGGCAGAATTGAAACAGAATTATGCCGAATAAAAACTAATAAAAGACGAGCAAGAAGCCGATTACTTCTTGCTCGTCTTTTATTAATTTGTAAGCACTGTATGGACGGCTGTTTTCCAGCCGGTGTATTTTTTGTCTCTGATTTCTCTTTCCATCTTTGGCTCGTATTTGATACGATTCAATTTACCAAAGATATTATCGTCCCACACTCCGAGGGCAAGCCCTACTGCATAAGCAGGACCGATTCCGGATAATTCTTCGGAATCTGGAACCTGTACAACTGCATCCGCAATGTCACTTTGGAACTGCATCAGATACTTGTTTCTGGTAGGACCTCCGTCCACACGAAGTTCCTTCACCTTCACACCTGCATCCTCGCTCATAGCTTTTGCAATGTCCGTTATCTGATAGGCGATACACTCCACGCCTGCTCTTACCACTTCTGCTTTCCCAGTCGTTCTTGTCATTCCCACCATAGCCGCAGCAGCGCGGCTGTCCCAGTATGGTGCACCAAGACCGGAAAACGCGGGAATCAGATACAAAGAATCATCCTGTACTGCTTCTTTGGCCAATGTTTCTGTCTCTCCCGGAGACTGAATGAGTTTCAGATCATCTTTAAGCCACGTAATCACAGCACCGGTATAATTTAAATTTCCTTCTAATACATAATTAACTTTACCACCCATGCTCCACGCCAAAGACGTTACTACTCCATGGGTACTGAGTACCGGTGTCTCCCCGATATTCATCATAATAGAAGAACCTGTTCCATAGGTAGATTTTGTCATCCCTGGTTTCAAACACCCCTGCCCGAATAGCGAACCATGGGAATCTCCCAGCACACTGTGGATCGGAACTTTATGAGGAAGTATTCCTTCAAAATCCGTTTCTCCGAAACAGGAATCGGAATCACAGACCTCGGCCATATTCTCCGAATCAATCCCGAACAGACCGCAGATTTCTTCATCCCATTTCAAATCAAAAATATTGAAAAGCTGTGTTCTTGAAGCATTAGAGTAATCTGTCTTATAAGACTTTCCGTCAGTCAGCTTATATACCAGCCAGCTATCGATCGTTCCATGACAGATTTCTTTGCGATCCGCCTTTTCTTTCGCACCCTCTATGTTTTCCAATATCCACGCAATCTTGGATGCTGGGAAATATGGCGACAGATTCATACCTGTTTTTCTCCGGATGTCTTCTGCCTTCCCCATATTCTCCACACGCTCACAGATGTCTACCGCACGAGAACACTGCCACACAATCGCATTTCCAAACGGCTCTCCTGTCACTTTATCCCACGCAAGAGAAGTTTCACGCTGATTACTGATACCTACGCCTACTACTTTGATACGCTCAATATCATCGGTCAGTTTTTTCACCACTTCAATTACGTTTTTATAAATTTCGGATGGGTTATGAGAAACCCATCCTTTATCATTGATGATCTGTTCATGTGATTTATCCGTACGCTTAATCAGACTGCCGCTTTCATCAAACAAAAGCGCCTTTGTCCCCTGCGTACTCTGGTCAATACTGATAATATATTTTTCTGCCATATTGCTAATCCCTATTATTTATTCTCGTTACGTGCCTGAAGCGCCATCTTAGCCTGCAGATTTCTCTGTACCTGGTCAATGATAACGGCAACGATAATAACAAGACCTCTGATGATCTTCTGCCAGAACTCTGTAACACCACACATTGTCATACCGTCGTTGATAACACCGATAACAAATGCACCTACAATTGTTCCACCAATCGTTCCAACACCACCGGCCATGGATGTTCCACCCAGTACAGAAGCGGCGATAGCGTTCATTTCCCAAGACTCACCCGTCTTAGGTGTTGCAGATACCAACTGGGAAGTTGCGATAATACCAACTACTGCCGAACAGAAACCGGAGAACGCATATACCCAGATTTTCACTCTGTCAACTTTAATACCGGATAACTTGGACGCTTTCTCATTACCACCAATTGATAATACATGCCATCCAAATGGAGTTTTCTTTAAAATAAGTCCTGCGACAACCGCAATAATTGCAAGAATCAAAACACCACATGGAATCGGTGTACCTGCAATGTTACGTCCAAATACTTCAAAGCCTGTATTGCCAAGCCCTTCGTATCCGGCAAGCTCTGAAAATGTCGCACCGTTAGAACGAATATTGGCAAATCCACGCCAGATATACATAGTACCAAGTGTTGCGATAAACGGCGCCACCTTGAATTTTGTAATTACAAGACCGTTGATCATACCCATAAGCGCTCCCAACAATACAGTAATCAGTACGATCATCGGAACACTGAAGTAAAGAGTTACACCGAACATTTTCAAAGTAAGACCTTCCTGAATAAGTCCGCCCGCGATCATTCCGGCAAGACCTGCCACAGAACCAACGGAAAGGTCGATACCGCCGGTGATGATAACATATGTCATACCAATGGCAAGAATTCCGTAAAGCGCTACGTGTTTTGCTACCGTCAAAAGTGCTCCCGCACTCAGAAAGTTATCTGCTGTGATACTGAAGAAGATAAGCAGAATAACTAATACAATGAATGTACGACCTTTTAAAATGGTCATCATTACTTTATTATTGTTTGATTTCTGATTCGCTGCCATAATTTAATTCTCCTTTTTCTCTGTATGATGGCCTTTATAAGAAGCCAGTACCAATGTATCCTGTTCAATCTCATCACCGCTGAATTCACCGGTTTTAATACCATTGGACAATACAATGATACGATCTGAAATCGCTGCGATCTCCTGAAGCTCAGAAGAAATAACGATAATAGAAAGCCCTGCCTCTGCGTACTGATTGATGATCTCAAATACCTCTGTCTTCGCACCAATATCAATACCGCGGCTCGGCTCATCCATAAGCAGAATCTTAGGTTCTGTCAGGATTCCTTTCCCGATTACGACTTTCTGCTGGTTACCACCTGATAAGGAAAGAATCGGCAGGTGCTTATCCGCAACCTTGATATGTATGTCTTTAATCTGGCCGTCTACTTTCTCACCTTCTGTTTTCTTATCAAGGAACAGTCCTTTTGTATATCTCTTTAATGCTGACAAGGAGCAGTTCTTTTCAATATCCAAAGTCTGCACCAGACCCTGTGCCTGTCTATCCTCCGGAATCAGCGCAAAGCCCTTGTCAATCTGCTCTGAAATAGACTTAATCTTCAAAGCCTCTCCGTTTAACTTCACTTCTCCTGTATGCTCCGGATGAAGTCCCATCAGACACTCAAACACTTCGCTTCGTCCCGCACCCATCAAACCGTAGATACCAAGAACCTCGCCCTGTTTCAGTTCAAAATTCAAGTGATCTACCAGATAACCACCGCCCTGTTTCGGAAGACATAAGTCTTTCACTTCCAGAACATTTGCTACTTTAGTCCAATCAACCTCCCGGTCTCTTGTTGGGTAAGATTTCTCTCCGCCGGTCATCTGCTGTACTATCCACGAAACATCAATATCTTTAACATCCGCGTCCGCCACATATTTACCGTCACGAAGAATCGTTACATGATCTCCAATCTCCATAATCTCTTCCAGTCTGTGAGAGATGTATACAATAGAGATTCCCGCCGACGTAAGCTCTCTCATAATCTTAAAGAGAACCTGCACTTCCTGCTGGCTAAGAGAAGATGTAGGTTCATCCATAATGAGCACATTGAGATCATCTTCCACAAGATTTCTCGCAATCTCAATCATCTGCTGCTGTCCCACACGAAGTTCTCCTACTTTCGCATTTAAATCAAGCGGATGTTCCAAACGCTCAAGCACTTTCTTAGCGCCTTCCATATGCGTCTTATTGTCCAGAACAACTTTACTTTTCGTCTTCTCTTTGTTCATGTAAATATTCTGGTATACATTTAAGTTCGGGAAAAGGCTTAATTCCTGGTGAATAATGCCGATTCCATGTTTTCTTGCCTCTGTCGTATCCTTAAAATATACTTCTTTATCACCGATATACATTTTGCCTTCGTTTGGCTGTTCAATTCCGGCAATCATTTTCATCAGTGTAGATTTTCCGGCTCCATTCTCTCCGATCAATACGTTGACTTTTCCTTTGAGAAGGTCAAAAGATACCTCATCGAGAGCTTTTGTACCCGGGTAAATCTTACTTATCTTCTCTGCATGGAGAAATACATTCTCTGCGCATTTATATGCTTCACCCATAGTCTATGATCTCCTTCTTCGTTTCCGCGGTTTTCTTACTTCACCTCTAATGCAGTTGGTGTGATGAGCACATCAGAGCTTCCTGTAGATACCGTAAATGCTCCGATGAAAGAAACTGTCTTACCCTGTAAGTTCGCCGGATCAGCAGGTTCAATAACATCCTTTGCAACTACTTGATTAATACTCTGGGATACTGCCGCCCACTCTTCCTGGTTCTTGTAGTCACCGAATTTGATGAAGCTCAAAGAATCACGAATGGAAGATCCTTTGTATACAGGCCCGATCTGGATTCTAACATTCTCCGTCCCTGTATATCCGTCTAATTTAACTGCCATATATCCTGCCTGAGATTCTGTGTTGACTTCAGATACTGTACCTGTTCCTTTTACAACATAACTCAACTCTCCGGAATCACCCATGGAATATTTTCCATATTTATCCGCAAGTGTTGCTAAATCTCCATTTGACTGAGATAAAAACTCTGTAAGATCAACAGCGTTTTCTTCAAATTCCGGAAGTACAGAATCTTCCCAGATTGCCGCCACATCGTCTCCGGCATTAAATTCTACATCTCCGGTATACTTTCCTTCCTCTCCAATCTTGATCACCTTCACACATCCTGTAAGCATAGTAGAGCATACCAGTACAAGTGCAAAGGCAAGAGCTGTCATGCGCTTTTTCATAGCTGCCTCCTTATAATAATCTGTTTATTTTAAATATCCTTGGCCGGATATTTATTTCCCTGTTCCTTTAATACTTTTCTACATAAAAAGGGGGTGTTGTATATAGGGAAGCGCAACTTGGCGCCTCCCTATTTTTCATCTCATATACAACTTCCTAATCATCTGATTACTCAGTGAACACAAATCCTGATAATTTGTCTACGTTGTCTTTCGTAATCGCTACACAGTCTACTAACTGTTTCTCATCCTCACCTGTTGTACCTTCTTTAAGGTATTTGTCAGCCTGAACAACTGCCATCTCAGCGATTACTGCAAACTGCTGAAGAGCTGTTCCTGTAGCTTTACCGGATTTGATGAGAGCTGCCGCCTCGTCAGAACCGTCTACACCGATAACCGGAAGAGTTTTGTTTGCTGCTTCAAGAGCTGCACAAACACCTTCTAACATTGTGTCATTACCACAGATAACACCTTCGATGTCCGGGTTAGCCTGAAGCATAGCTTCCATTTTGTCGTAAGCTTCTGTTTTCTCCCAGTTAGCTGTCTGCTGAGCTACCATTTCCATATCCGGATACTGGTCGATTACTTCGTGGAACGCGGATGAACGAACGCCTGCGTTTGTATCAGACTCTTTTCCTAATAACTCAACGTATTTTCCTTTTTCTCCCATAGCTTCTACAAACTTCTCAGCAATTGCTTTTGCACCCTGATAGTTGTTTGCTACGATCTGAGAAATTGCAACACCCTCTGCGTTGATCTCGCGGTCGATAAGGAATGTTGGAATACCAGCTTCTCTTGCTTTCTTAACAGCCTCTACAGTTGCGTCAGCACCTGCGTTATCACAGATAATTGCAGCAGCTTTGTCAGCAATAGCACTGTCAAATAACTCTGTCTGTTTTGTCGGATCATCATCATGAGATACAGCTTTCACTTCGTATCCAAGCTCTTTCGCCTTTGCTGTAGCTGTGTCAGCCTCAGCTTTGAACGCCGGGTTAGATACGGATGGTGTAACAACATAGATGATGTTAGATCCGCCGCCTTTTAAAGCTTCCTCTTCACCTGCATCCTTTTTCTCTTCTGTCTTTGTTTCCTCTTTTTTGTCGTCTTCTTTTGCTCCACATCCGATTGCCATTGTTCCAATCATTGCAGTAACAAGAAGCATAGATAATACTTTTTTGAAACCTTTCATCTTCGTTTCCTCCTTATGTTTTATAAAGTATTAAATCTTTATATCAACAGGTTCGCCCCTGTAGATATCTGTAACTATTTAGTCATACGATGATATAGAAATACCGCCTCAAAGTTATCTTAAAATTTCTTCCGCTTTCTTAGCGATTCCTTCTGCATTCATTCCGTAGTAGTCAAACACTTCTTTGGATGTTCCTGTGATTACCGGTGCGTCCGGAAGCGCAATGTTTACTACTTTCTTCGGGCAGCTTCTTCCTACCACCTGGCTTACCATAGAACCAAGTCCGCCGTATGGTGCATGTTCCTCTACAGTGATGACTGCTTTTGCATTCTCAGCAGCTTTGATGATTGCCTCCTCATCCAGAGGTTTTACACAGTACATATCTACAACTGCCGCACTGATTCCTTTCTCTTTTAAAATCTTTACTGCATCCGCCGCCGGTTTTACCATCTCGCCACAGGCGATGATTGCTACATCTGTACCTTCACAAATAACGGTTGCCTTATCCATTTCAAACGGTACATTTCCCTCTTCATACACATCCTCTACCGCATTTCTCCCCACGCGGATATATGCCGGTTTCTCATCCTCAAGAAGTGCTTTCATCAGATACTCTGTCTGTAACCTGTCACTTGGGAGGTATACTCTCATGTTCGGCACAGAACTCATTGCCGCAATATCCTGCGCAGAATGATGGCTCATTCCCAACGCCCCATAACTTACGCCTCCGGAAATACCAATGAGTTTTACATTTGTATCAGAGTATGCTACGTCTACTTTGCACTGCTCATAGCTTCTTGTAGATAAGAAGCATGCCGGAGACACTGCATATGCCTTCTTACCGCATTTTGCAAGTCCCGCCGAAATACTGACCAGATTCTGCTCTGCGATTCCCGTCTCCACAAACTGCTCCGGAAGTTCGTTTGCAAATGTCGTGAAAGACGCACTTCCTCTGGAATCGCTGCAAAGTGCAACGATATCTTTATCTTTCTTTCCCGCTTCTACCAATACGTCACAGATAACCTGTTTATTTGCAATCTTTCCCATTATTTTGCAGCCTCCTTTTTCTCTTTCAGATCTTTTCTGATCTGTGCAAGTTCTTCCTCGTTCGGCACTTTATGATGCCAGTTGGCTTTATCCTCCATCACAGAAGAACCTTTTCCTTTGACCGTATTTGCAATAAGTATCGTTGGTTTTCCTTTGGTCTGTCTTGCCTCTCCAAAAGCTGCTTTTAACTGGTTAATATCATTTCCATCTGCCACATCAATCACATGCCATCCAAAAGAAGCAAATCTCTTATGAAGGTCATCGTGCGCCATAACATCCTCTGTGTTTCCGGAAATCTGAAGACGATTTCTATCTACGACTGCACACAAATTGTCAAGTTTGTAGTGGCTTCCTGCCATAGCACCTTCCCATATAGAACCCTCTGCCAGCTCTCCATCGCCCATCACAGTATACACCCTATAATCCTGACCATTCATCTTTCCTGCAAGAGCCATACCTACACAAACCGGAAGTCCATGTCCCAGAGAACCGGAGTTCATCTCGATTCCAGGAAGCTTATTGTTCGGATGTCCGATATATTTAGAGCCGAATTTACTGAAGTTTGCAATCAGATCTTCTCTGTCTAAGAAACCTTTCTTGGCAAGGACTGCGTAATAAGCCTCTACAGAATGTCCTTTACTCATAACAAATCTGTCGCGGTTGGGATCGTCCATGTTCTCCGGACTTACATTCATCTCATCAAAATAAAGTTCTGTCAAAATCTCCATCACGCTCATGTCTCCGCCGATATGTCCTGCTTTTCCGGACATGATAATGTCGATAGTATCTTCTCTCAACTCGTAAGCTAATGCTTTTAAATTCTCCATGATTATTCTCCTCTTAAATATGCTTTCACGTCTTCTTCAATCGGATCATACAGGTCCGGTTTCACTCCAATGTATTTACATGCCTCGTAAAGCACCGGCACAACGTCTTTGTGAATACCTACGCAGTGGTGAATATACGGTCCTTCTACAATCTTTGCTTCCAGACGTTTGATATTATCAACCTCTACCCAGAGATAGGTTCCCATTCCCTTTGGTCCTTCCACACCTTTGGCATTACCAAGAAGAAGAGAATACTCTCCATTATCTCCATCGAATCGGCAAAGCGTAACATTGCCATGTTTTGCTTCTGCCGTCAAGCTTCCCGGATGATCAAACGCCAATGGATACGTAAGCTGTGGTTTCTCTTTCGCAACGGAAATCGGCCATGGTCCGCAGTGTTGTAAAAGTTCGCCGTTTTCAATATCCGGATGGCGGATCGTCCAATCTGCGAAGAAACCTCTTGTCTCATCCATACCTGCCGCCTCTACCATAAGAGCGGTAATCGCTCCATGAATGTCTGTCTCACACACTACCGGGATACCTTTTTCATTCAAGATTGCGTTTGCCGCACAAGGCATAATTCCAATCTCTGTCTGAAGAGCGTTCCAACATTGGATTCCTGCCGCCTGACAGCCGTATTTCTCAATCAACTGTTCCATCGCTGCTGCAAGAGCCGCTACATTTTCCACTTCATTCTCTTTAATCTTAACTTCCATGTTCTCGTTAATGTATGCGATCATATCCGCCAATTTCTTACCTTCCGCTTTCACAGCTTTCATTTCTTCAGTAAGCTCTGTCATCGGAATCGGAGATAACTGGATGTTGAATTTCTCAAGCAGTTCTCCCTCGTTACACATCGTTGTCCAGAAATCAAACGGTCTTGTTGAAATCTGTAGTATCCGGATATTTCTAAATGTCTTAACAACATTACATACCGCAAGGAAATCCCTCAAACCTCTCTCAAACACCGGATCGTTCAACCTACAGTTTGTCATATATGTAAATGGCACTTGGAATCTTCGAAGCACTTTTCCTGTTGCGAATAATCCGCACTGTGTATCACGAAGTCTCACTCCGTTCTCATCCGGTCTTTCATCCAACGGCCCCCACAGAAGAACCGGTACGTTTAACTCTTTTGCAAGTCTTGCACAAACATACTCCGTACCGAAGTTACAGTGTGGCAGAAACAATCCGTCAATGCCTTCTGCTTTAAACTTTGCCGCGATTTTCTTCGCGTCTTCGTCGTTGTACAGAAGTCCTTCTTCATTAATATCATCAATGTCAACAAACTCAATGCCAAGTTCTTTTAATCTGTCAGCAGTAAGTCCTCTGTACTTGATTGCATCCGGCGCACTGAAAATACTTCTTCTTGTCGGTGCATATCCCAATTTGATAGTCGCCATTTTTCTTCCTCCTTTTTCTCACCAGTCAATCTTTGTTTAGATCTCTCACACTATCTCGTTCAATGAAATCAGTGCAAACCTGGATTTTCATCTTGGTATTTCTTACCGGGTATTTGATATAATCTAATACTCTTCTGACTGCCGCCTCTCCCATCTCCTGTTTGTACACATGGACGGTTGTAAGCCCCGGCATGGATACCGCTCCATAATTTATATCATCAAACCCTACAACGGAAACCTGCTCCGGAACTTTAATCCCTTTTTCTTTCATGGCTCTTATGGCTCCCAGGGCAATGACATCGTTATCTGCAAAAAATGCGGTAGGCAATTCTCTTTGTTCCTCCAGAAAACTCTTCATTCCTTCGTAAGCGCTCTCAAGCTGTGTTCCTACAGTCACCGTATATTGGGGTTCTATCGCCGCCCCATGTCGTCTGAGCGCCCTTTCGTATCCGTATTCCCTATAGCGGAATGCTTTGATCCGATAGTCTCCCCGCAGGTAACCGATTTTGTTATGCCCTTTATGAATCAGGTACTCTACCGCTTTATATGCCGCGTCTGTGTTATTAATAAGGACTCCGTCGAAACTCATATCCTCACACCAACCGTCCAGCACAATCATATATCCTTTATATTTTCGGAAAGGTTCAAAGTCCTCTTCCATCATCTCTGTACCGAGAAGAATCATCAGACATTCTGTGTCCTCAAGCACTTCTTCCAGCCTTACTTCAAAAGACGCGTCCTGATAATTCAGATGACTAAAAACTGTCTCATATCCAAGTTCTTTCGCCTGGCGTTCCACGCCTTCGATCATTGCCGGAAATATCATACAATCATCAATAATACTTCCGTTCTTCCGATAAGTTACAAATCTGATTTTTGTAACGTTCTTCTCCGGCTGATACCCAAGTTCCTGTGCCGCTCTTAATATCTTATCTGAAGTTTCACTGTTCACACCTTTTTTACGATTTAAAGCATTCGAGACCGTTGCAGGAGAAAAGCCTGTAAGCTGGCTTATCTGTTTCATACTAACTTTCACTTTGCACCGCCTCCGTATTTCTTTATGTCATATATTATAAATGTTTATATAAATATTTCAATAGCTTTTGATTGAAATATCACTTATGATTCATATTTTGTTTAATTATAACATTTTTGATCTTAGATTTTTATGCAATATTTACAATCAATACATTATACGTTTACACTTTATTCATATTTGGCTCTTCTCTTATATATTCTAAGTTTCTTATTTTACATAAACGTTTACATTATATACAAAAAAACAGGCGCTTATCTGTACAATAAACACCTGCATCTTTTTCTCACATTTTATTTGTTGTTTTTATTTAAATCGCAAACGCTGTCCCGCTCCACAAAATCCGTACATACCTGTATCTTCAAGTGGATCTTATTCTTATTCTCAATAGAAAAGAGAAGCTCTCTCACCGCCGTCTCGCCCATCTCCTGTTTATATACATGAACCGTTGTAAGCGCCGGTTCTGCCATCGCTCCAAAAGACACATTGTCAAAACCTACAATAGACACATCCCTCGGAATTTTATATCCAAATTCCTTGAGCGCACGCATTGCCCCAATCGCAATCGTATCATTGTCTGCAAAAAATGCGGTAGGCAGCGTTTTCACATTGTGGAGATATTCGCACATCTTCTCATATGCACTCTCAACTTTCGTTCCAACAGTCGCAATATACTCCGGACATACCGAAAGGCCTCTTTTCTCCATAACCCGATAATATCCAATCTCTCTGTACCGGAATGCCTGAATGCGGAAATCTCCTCTAATATAACCAATCTCCCGATGCCCATGATCTGCAAGATATTCTACGGCTTTCGCCGCAGAATCTGTATTACTGATTAAAACGCCGTCAAAAGAATAACGGTCACTCCATCCATCCAGCAAAATCAAGCGATTTCTCGCACGAACAAAAGGCCCATAATCTTCTTCCATCATCTCTGTTCCAAGCAGAACAATCACACTCTCCGTATCCATCAATATTTCATCCAACTGCACGTTATATTCTGGATTGTTGATGTCCACATAGCAAAACAGGGTTTCATATCCCATTAGCTTGGCCTGACGTTCCACTCCCTCAATCACCGAGGAATGAAAGGTACTGTCGTCAATAATCAGACCATTTCTCCGAAAAATTACAAACCTTATCTTTTTAATCTTTTCCTCTGCACGATATCCAAGCTCATCTGCCACTTTCAAAATTGCTTCTGCCGTCTCTTTATTGACTCCTCTTTTATGATTCAGCGCATTTGATACGGTAGCAGGAGAAAAGCCTGTGATTTCACTTATTTTACGAACGCTGACCTTCATTTTACTAACCTTTCCAACTTACTACTGTACATTATACCACATTTACATAAAATTTAGGAATATAAGTTTTGCATTTTAAAACAAACATGCGGACTGTAATATAACATTGGCATACGGCGTAGTTTCTCCAGTTCTGATTACGGCTTTACATGTTTTTGTCTGGCTCTTGAGCTCTGTATGCGGTACATACACAACCTCGCAGTCTGTATCCATCTCTTTCACAAGCTCCAATATCTCGTTTTGAATCTTTGGATTCTTCGCTTTCACCTCTTCTGCCAAAACCACTTTCTCCACTTTCATCTCTTTAACCACTTCTCTTAAAACTTCCATAAAAGACGGAACGCCAAGTTTAAGCGCCAGATCAATGCGCTCTGTCTCATCCGGAATCGGAAGCCCGCAGTCTCCTACTGCCAGCGTATCTGTATGCCCCATGTAAGACAACACCCTTGATATGTCAGCGTTAATCATTCCATTTCTCTTCATTTCTCTAAGCCTCCATCGCTTTCTTTACTTCCTCATAGGACGGCATTCCACCCTGCGCTCCGAATTTTTCCGTAGAAAGACCTGCCGCTGTGTTAGCGAAAGCAAGAGCATCCACGATAGATTTTCCTTCTGTGACCGCTACAGTAAATGCTCCGTTTAACGTGTCTCCCGCGCCCGTCGTATCTACAACATCCGCCTTTCTCGCCGGAACAAGCACGACCTCGCCGTTTTTCAGACAGGTGCTCACACCTCTAGAGCCCTGCGTAATCACAAGCTTCTCCGGATACTTCTTCATCAACTCTTCAAAGGACAGTTCTTTCCCAAACAAGATAACCGTCTCATGCTCATTCGGAGTGAGGTATGTCACTTTCTCAAGAATTTCTTTTTTCACCGGTCTTGCAGGTCCAGGATTAAGCACTACTTTCACACCATTTTGAGCGCAAAGTTCTACTACATACTCGATCGTCTCCTGTGGGATCTCGTGCTGAAGAAGAACAATCTCACATTCCAAAAGTGCATCCTTGATTTCATTTACGTAATCGATGTCCACATGATTATTCGTTCCGGCCACAACTACGATTGTATTATCATTATCACCCACAGTGATCATGGCAAGTCCTGTCGGCACTCCTGCAACTGTTTTAATACATTTCGTTTCCACACCGACATCCATTAAATTTTTTACAAGACTTTCGCCCGCCGTATCATCACCAACACAGCCAAACATCTCTACATGTGCGCCTAATTTTGCCATAGCAACTGCCTGGTTTGCCCCTTTGCCGCCGGGAATGTACTGAAGGTCGTCTCCCTTTACCGTCTCACCTTTTAACGGGATTTTCTCGGCTTTCACTGTCATATCCATGTTGATACTGCCAACAACTCCAATTTTCTTCATTCTCATGTCTCCTTTTCTGCTTGTTTGCTTTTATGTTTCCATCTGTGTTTTTGGTTTTATTATAAACGTTTATATAAATTTCTCAATATTGTTTTCTTATTCTAATTTCAATTTGTTGATTATATACAAATTCTAACATTGATTTTTGTGTGTTTTGCATAACAACAAAAGGGTATTGTCACAAGTAAACTTGCACAATACCCTTCATTGTTATTCTCAATCAGTCCGTCCAGACTATTTAAGGCTAACCTCTGCACCCTCAGCCTCAAGTTTAGCTTTGATTTCCTCAGCCTCAGCTTTAGATACGCCTTCTTTGATTACCTTAGGAGCTCCGTCAACTACTTCTTTAGCTTCTTTTAATCCAAGTCCTGTGATCTCACGAACAACTTTGATTACTTTAACTTTAGAAGAGCCTGCAGATACTAACTCTACATTGAACTCATCTTTCTCTTCCTCTGCTGCCGCACCATCTCCAGCCGCTGCTGCAACTACAACACCTGCTGCTGCTGAAACACCAAACTCTTCTTCACAAGCTTTTACTAAATCATTTAATTCTAATACTGATAACTCTTTGATTGCATCAATAAACTCAGCTACTGTTAATTTTGCCATTTTATTTTCCTCCATTAATATTATTTTCTTTGAAATGTATCATCTGTCTCACAAACCTCGACAATACCTCGTCAAGTGAGCAGATGGGGTGCGCACTAAGCTCGAGAGTACCTCGCCAAGCGCTCTACTCCTCTGCCTGAGCCGCCGGCTCGCAGTTCTCTGCGCCGTCCTGCTCTGCGATCTGGTTAAGAACACGAGCAAGATTTGTAATTGGTGACTGTAAGCTTCCAAGTAATTTGGACAGCAATTCTTCTCTGGACGGAATTTTTGCCAGTTCACTTAAAGCTGCCGCATCATATACTTCGCCTTCAACCACACCTGCTTTTAATTCAAGGGCTTTTGCATTCTTTGCAAATTTGCAAAGGATTCTTGCTGGAGCTGTAGCGTCATCTTTAGAAATTGCGATAGCACTTGGTCCTTCCAGATGCTCATCTAAACCAGCAAACTCTGTTCCTTCAAAAGCTCTTTTCATCATTGTGTTTTTACAAACTTTGTAGATGATACCTGCTTCTCTTAACTGTTTACGAAGATCTGTATCCTCTGCAACTGTAAGTCCGCGGTAGTCAACCAGCACAACACTTGCCGCGCCGTTCACGTCATCTGCAATAGCCTGTACGATAGGTTGTTTTAATTCAACTTTTGCCACGAATGGTGCACCTCCTTATTAGATTTTGGTATTCGCACCGCCGAATAAATATAAAATACCTCTGTGCACAAAGACACAGAGGTTTATAAATTCATACTCATAGTATCAAATCTATTCTTCCTCGGTAGGCGTTTGTCTGCTTACGCTCTTGCGAGCACCTACTGTCTTCGGCAGTTACTAAAGTAAAATAGCATAATTTCAGATGATTGTCAATGGGTTTTACACAAATTCGTAACTATTATTCTTCATATCCCGGGATTCCCATTTTTCTACAGAACTCTCTTGCTTTTGGATCTAAATATACACCGTCTTGTTCGAACACTACATCATCAAAAATCAGCGTTGGCTTAACAATTGTTCCATCTGTATGGCTCGGCGCATCCCATTTTTCGCCCATGATGGCAGCCCCCTGACTTCCTATTCCAAACTCTATGCCGCCGAATACTCGCTCATCCTCTACAATTCTTCCCGTCGGAGCCGTCACTCCCGGATTAAACCCAAGGGAATAGTGCGCCAGCCTATAGGAAGCCGGATCATTAAATGATGCCATCCACTCTGCTAACCTTGCCGCTTCTTTGCCGCCTTCAATATCGGTAACAACGCCATCCTTCAATGTTAGTTGAATCGGCTCATTAATCTTACAAATATCGGCCGGCGGCCAAATCGCACCATCCAGTACCAGTGTTCCATTAATTGTACTCTCCACCGGACACCATGAAATCTGTCCTCCCAGCATAAATGGATAGCCTTTTATTGTAGCCTTCTGCCCAGAATGTCTTACTTTTCGCCCTTTTTCATAAGCAACAAGATTCGTTCCATTTGCTGATTTTACTTCAATCTTATCAGTTCCTTCAATAGTTGCCTTCAAGTATTCCCCAAATTCAACCATTGCTTCATAATTTACATTCGCCACACATCTTGTGAGCATATCGACATCTATCCCTGTCAGACATATGTAACGAACTCTTCCCGCCTTAATAACTTTCTGCCAAGAGGCGGTGTGCTGCACTGTCTGATATGCGCACTCTACCCAAACATCACACTCCATTGCAGCAGCCTGCACAGGCTCCGGCGGATCTAAAAGTGAAAGAGGCGCAGTCGCATACGCCATTGTCACAGGTATAGCCTCTATTGTATATGCTGCCGCTGCAAATGCGTCCATTACTCGTTTATCTGATGACGTATCACCTGTAATAAGCACACTTTCACCCGGTTTCACAAGCATAACATCTTTCATAAGTGTCATTGCACCTTTATATGTTTCTAACTGTAAATATTCGTCTCTTGCCTCAAATCCTAATTTTAGTTCCATAACCTTTTCCTCCCTTTATTCAAACATTCCTTCCGTAAATTTGTCCGGTGCAATTTTTGATTTTATTTTCATAACAAAATAA
Organism: uncultured Dorea sp.; assembly: GCA_910578495.1. Lineage (GTDB taxonomy): Bacteria > Bacillota > Clostridia > Lachnospirales > Lachnospiraceae > Dorea_D. Next base: position 94,212 of record CAJTRE010000001.1, on the reverse strand, counting down.
TATACGATTGCTGTAACAATAAGTGATTGAAGCGGCGGAATTCCTACAGCAGCCACATATGTAGTAACATATCCCACTACAACCCCTGCAGCCATAGCAATTGTCGCCATAAAATTCCATCCGAGATTATCTGACCATTTCTCTTTCCTTGCAAAAAATCCCACGAACATCACAGCCGCAATCGGCGGATAGAGAAGTGATGCCAAACTTAATAATGATGTAAAATGATCAAGAATCCCCCACAAAGCAAGTCCAATAGACACAATCGTTGCTACAAACGTTACTACCGCACGCCCTTTATTGTTTTTCACATTAATTATATTTGAAAAAGACAATCCCATTGTATAATTATTTACCAATTGACTTGTCCATGACGCCAACCACAGTACAAGAAATCCCCATGTCGGAAACCCTAAATTCTGCATAACCGACACAATATCTGCCGTTCCATGTCCAACGGCCATCACGCCGCCTATAATAACCAACGGTATACCTACTACAATCACTCCTAACGGAATTAAAATATTATCTTTCCATTTTGCTTTCGCATACCTCGTATAGTCAGCAGATATTACAAACTGAGAAACATTAAGACCTAATACCGCCGAAACACCTACCGCAAACGACAGCTCTCCATTCCCCTGATAGTTTATAATCTCATGAAAACCTATATTTTTCAGAGCCAGATACACGCCGCCGATACATAATATCAGACCGCATGGAACAGCAAAATAATCTGTCCATTTCATGGATGAATAACCAATTATAGACGGAATGGCAAACAGCAATCCCACAATAACAGTTATAACAGCCCACGCCGTACGATTCACGTTATAATCTATCCCCAGTACAGCGCATAACGCATTTCCTGTTGTTGCCGTCTGGATTGCCCACCAGCCCATACTTACAACACCGATTACCATAGCAATAATAAATTTCGCCTGTTTATCTCCAAAATCCTGACGTGCTATTACCGAAGAAGACAGTCCCGTCTTTGCTCCCATATAACCGTTTAAGCTGTTTCCTATCCATGTTAATAATAAAAATGTAAAAAGCACTACCGGTATCATGCCTTTCAAACCAAACGAACCAATCAAGGTTGCACCAACCATTAACACTGGAACACAGAATTCACATCCGGCAACAATTGTCGCCGGTGTAATCCACGACTGTCTGCCATTTTCTGGTATTGGTTTCATTGGCTCATCTTCTACAATTACTTTATTTTTTTCTTTAGCCATATCCGTTTTCCTCACTTTCTAATTTTTTATATAACGCTTCCTGTCTCATATCCGTCCAGGCAATTGTTTTTCGAATTTCTGCTATTTTCTTTTTTTCTAATACAACTTTCACAAACCCTTCTTTTGTATCTTCAATACTGGCAAGCACTGTTCCGTCGGGATTAGAAACAGTCGTACTGCCACAATACTCCCTATCTCCGTCTCCCCGATTCAGCACAACAGTATAAATTTGATTCTCCGCCGCCCGGATCCGCCCACAATTCACAAATAATTCCGCAAAACCAGGACCGCGCCCCCATGCGCTTGGATAAAAAATAACATCACATCCCCTTTGTTTCAAAACAGAAGATACTTGCGGAAATGCCAAATCCGCACATATCAAAATCCCAATCTTCCACTCTTTAAAGGGAATAACGGAAATCTGATCACCTTGATTAAAAACCCCATTCTCCGTCTCCCACAAATGAATTTTACGATAAATGCCCAAACGCACGCCATGTTCATCCCAAATACCAGCCGCATCGTACATTTCCCCTTCTTCTCGCAAAGATATACCCGCAAGAATTGCCAAATGATACTTAGCCGCCAGTGCCTGAATGCTTCTCTCCTCTTCAAAAGATTGTTCTGCCACATCATAGTCATAGCCGCTTATACATAATTCCGGAAAACAAAGCAAATCTATGCTTTCATCTTTATACTTTTTTATCATCTCTTCCATATGCAAAAGGTTCTCTTCTATCTTACCTTCTTCTACGGACAATTGAACAATTCCTACTTTTAACATCTTTTCACCTCCAAAACTTTATTTATCAAAAGGCCTTTTAATCATATTATCCAAACAAGATGTGGATTCTCTTGACTCTATCTTAGCACTGCCTTATAATAAAATAAAATTATAAATATTTATTATTTTATAAATTTATTTTATGAAAATTTTTAAACTATTTAATTTTATAATGGGGAAAAATTGATATGTTAAACTATAGAATTGATACTTTTCTGAATTTATGTCAAACAAAAAGTTTTACACAAACATCTAAGGAACTCAACATTACACAACCTGCCGTAACACAGCATATCCAATATTTAGAAAAATATTACGGAAAAAAACTCATAAATTATGAGCGAAAAAACTTTTCTTTAACCCCGGAGGGAATATTTTTAGAAAAAGAAATGTCCAAACTGACCGCTTTGTCCAATCGGATTTATCAAAAAATTACAGAATTTGACACTACTGAAACTCGCTCTGAAATTACATTTTCCTCTAACTTAACTCTGGCTGAATACGTACTTCCCAAGCTGGTTACGGAGTACACTAAAACGCATCCGTCACATCGCATATGTTCCTATATTTCATCCGGAAAGGAAGCGCTTCGTCTCTTACAGGCAGGCAAAATTGATTATGCCATCTTGGATACTTACGCCCTCCCTCCTGATATGGATAAGGAGCTTTTTACCCATGACTTCATTTGGTGCGTTTGTAATCCAACTCACCACCTGGCAGGCAAAACATGTTCATTGAAGCAGCTTCAAAAAGAAAATATCATATACCGGGAGCACAACTCTGCCGCCTCCAATATTCTGCAACATGTTTTTTCACATCATGGATACAATTGGGCAGATTTTTCTGTTATTTTAGAAGCCGGAAGCATGAACGCTATTGAAATTTATCTTCAGGAAATCCACGCCATTTCATTCATGTATACAAACGCGGCCAAACATGCCATTAAAAAGGGAACTCTTTCGCGCATTTTAGTTCCTGAACTAGAAGAATCTGTCGACTACTATTTTGTTTTTCCAGATTATTTTGCCTTATCAGAAACAGCAAAAGAATTTATACATTTTACCCAGGAACAGCTTTGGAAAATTTTATAATCTTTTATTATTTGCGCGGCACATGAACGCCAAAAACTCTGTCATAATCCGAGTCTTATATTTATGATTTTTGTAATAGAAAAAAACCTCTCTTTCCGCGGTTTTCCCATCCAATTTGTAATACACCAAATTTTCCAAGGACGGAAGCTGGCTCACCAAAATATCACTTATAAAGGTTGCTCCAAGCTGCGTAGAGGCCGCCATATAAGCTGTAGACTGTTGATTCAGCTCCAACACAATATTGGGATGGAATCCCGCCTCGCGGCAAAGGCGGTCTCCCCGGATACGGGTATCATTTCCGGGCGTCAACATAATAAACGGAAGATCTGCCAACTCAAAAAGCGGAACCGCCGGAATATGCGCCCCCGAATATTTCTTATTCTTCATATCGTCATAAGAAAGATGATATTGTTTCAGTTTTTCATTCACCGGAAAACGCTTCGGAACAGCCAAAAGGACATTCTCCCGGCAGTACAGTTCTTTGTTGTACATCGTACTGTCATAGCGATAATTATCAATCACAAAATCAAGTGCATTGTTACTGAGCATAGACTCAAGCTGTATAGTGTTTCCCTCCGTAATCCGAATGTCCACATCCGGAAAATTCCGCTTAAAATCAGTAACCAGCCTTGGCATAACACATGCAGCAAACACGTTACTAGCACCGATGGACAGATGCCCCGTCTTTAATGTAGACAGACTATTAATGTAGTTCTCCATCCGCTGTTCAATCTGATAAATCTCCTCTGAGGCCTCAATATATACTTTCCCAATCTCTGTCAACTGCAACGGACTGGTACTGCGGTCAAACAGCGGAAAACCGATCGCCTCTTCTATCTTTTTCACACGAGCGCTAAGCGACGGCTGACTGATATATAAATTTTGAGCAGCTTTCGAGAAACTCTTTTCCCGATACACTTCGTAAACATAATCTTTCCCTTTGAACACAACCGTTTTCCCGCCTTTCTTATATATTGTGTATATCGACAGTTTCAAAGTATATATATGCTTATTATAGATATATGAATATAATCATTATATCATTATAGATATTTGAATATATTATATGACAGGTTTATGATAAAGGCAAGGAAAAGAGAATTCTCTTACATTATAAAAAATATAATACGAAAGGTGACAACAATGACAGAGATAATAAGAGCTCAGCGGATGGAACATGTACATTCCGACATCCGCGGTCCATTATTTATGGAAGCAATGAAAATGCAGCAGGAGGGACGGAATATTTTAAAACTGAATACTGGAAATCCTGCAACTTTTGGGTTCGGACTCCCAGAAAGCATCAAAAAAGCGCTGACAGATCACATTCAAGACGGCGTAGGATATTGTGATTTTAAAGGTATGCCAGCAGCGAGAGAGTCAATCTGTGAATACGAGAAAAGCAAAGGAATCAAAGGAATTGCACCAGACGATGTATTTATCGGAAACGGTGTCAGCGAAGTCGTATCTTTCGCATTATTTCCTCTGCTGAACGATGGCGACGAAGTGCTTGTTCCGGCTCCAAGCTATTCCCTCTGGGGAAATTCTGTATATCTCGCTGGAGGAAAACCGGTATTTTACACTTGTGACGAGAAAGCATCATGGTATCCGGATTTACAGGATATCCGTTCAAAAATCACATCCCGGACAAAAGCCATGGTAATTATCAATCCGAACAATCCGACAGGTGCGTTGTATCCGAAGGAGATTCTGCTTGAATTAGCACAGATCGCAAGAGAGAACGGTCTCTTACTCTTTGTGGATGAAATCTATGACCGCCTTGTTATGGATGATTTACAGCACGTATCACTTGCTTCACTGGCCGAGGATCTTCCTATTGTGACACTGAATGGTCTATCCAAATCTCACTGCCTGTGTGGTTATCGTTGTGGATGGATGGTTATCAGTGGTCCAAGAAATTTAACCGAAGATTACAGACAGGGTATTATCCAGCTTACTTCCATGCGTTTGTGTGCGAATACACTGGCGCAGATTGTAATCCCGGCTGCACTTGAAGACATGGAGACTCCTGCTTCTATGGTTCGTCCGGGCGGAAGAATCTATGAGCAGCGCGAAGCAACTGTTCGAGAATTGGCGAAGATTGACGGTATTTCCTTTGTAAAAAACAGCGGAGCCTTTTATATATTCCCGAAACTGGATGTAAAGAAATTCAACATTACTAATGACAAAAAATTTGCCAGAGATCTTTTATACGCGACAAATATATTACTTGTACCAGGAAGCGGATTCGACTGGCATGAACCGGATCATTTCCGAATCGTAATGCTGCCGGAAGTAGAAGCTCTCACATCAGCAATACAGAGAATGGGCAGCTTTTTGGACGGCTATCACCAAAGCGACAATTAAAAAGAATAAAAAAGACAAAAGAATTCCCGCAGATTATTTCTGCGGGAATTGTTATTTACAATCTCAATTATGACAGTTTCATCGGATTAACCTTAACGCTTGGTCCCATTGTAGACGTGAGAACCACGCTCTTTAAGAACTGGCCTTTTACTGTTGCCGGTCTTGCTTTATTGATTGCATCGATAAGCGTCTGGAAGTTGTCTGCAAGCTGTTCCTCAGTAAAGGATGCTTTACCTACTGGCACATGGATAATGTTTGTTTTGTCGAGTCTGTACTCAATCTTACCTGCTTTGATTTCCTGAACAGCTTTTGTAACGTCCATTGTTACTGTACCGGCTTTCGGGTTCGGCATAAGTCCTTTTGGTCCAAGTACACGACCAAGACGGCCAACAACGCCCATCATGTCCGGTGTTGCAACTACTACGTCAAATTCAAACCAGTTCTCGTTCTGGATCTTTGGAATAAGCTCTTCGCCTCCAACGTAATCTGCTCCAGCCGCTTCTGCCTCTGCTGCTTTTGCGTCTTTTGCAAATACCAAGATACGAACTTTCTTACCTGTTCCATGCGGAAGTACAACCGCACCACGAATCTGCTGGTCTGCGTGACGTCCGTCACATCCTGTTCTGATATGAGCCTCAATCGTCTCATCAAATTTTGCTACTGCAGTCTTTTTTACTAATGATACTGCGTCTGCCACATCGTAAAGTGTTGCTCTGTCGATAGCTTTTGCAGCCTCTACATATTTCTTTCCTCTTTTCATCTAAATAAACCTCCTTGTGGTAATATCGGGATAACCCTCCCACTTATTCTTCAACTGTTACACCCATACTGCGGCATGTTCCTGCTACCATACTCATAGCCGCCTCAACTGACGCAGCGTTTAAGTCCGGCATCTTTAACTCAGCAATCTCCTGCAACTGAGCCTTTGTGATTGTAGCAACTTTCTTCTTGTTCGGAACGCCTGAGCCTGATTTCAGTTTACAAGCTTTCTTAATAAGAACTGCCGCCGGCGGTGTCTTTGTGATGAAGCTGAAGCTTCTGTCATTATATACAGTAATTACTACAGGGATGATAAGATCTCCCTGATCTGCTGTCTTAGCGTTGAACTGCTTTGTAAATTCAACAATGTTTACACCATGCTGTCCAAGAGCAGGACCAACCGGTGGTGCCGGTGTAGCTTTTCCGGCAGGAATCTGTAACTTAATATAACCTGATACTTTTTTTGCCATTTTAATTACCTCCTTGTGGTGATGTCGGAACTCTCATGGCTCCTCCCACGCTTCTTTTGACTTTATTACAGTACAGCCTGATTTTTGCCATCTGCGCACTGCTTGTAGCAATTACATCTTTTTAACTTCTGCGAAACTTATTTCAACCGGCGTTTCGCGGCCGAACAACTCAACATTGATGATGAGACTCTGTTTCTGAGCATTCATGGACCGGATTACTCCAACGGTATCTGCCCATGCGCCCGCAACAACCTGAATGGTGTCGCCAACCTCAAAGTCTACAACAATATTGTCCCTCTTAATACCAAGCGGAGCCATCTCTGCTTCTGTAAGCGGTACCGGTTTTGATCCCGGACCTACAAACCCTGTCACTCCTCTTGTATTACGCACAACATACCATGTGTCGTCATTCATGAACATATGAATGAGCACATATCCCGGAAAGAGCTTCTTCTGAACCGCTTTCTGAACCCCGTTCTTGAGTTCCACTACATCCTGCATCGGAACGCGGACCTCCAAGATTTGATCTTCCAGATGTCTGTTTTCAATCGTCTTATCAATGTTGGCTTTTACTTTGTTCTCATACCCGGAATAGGTATGAACTACGTACCATTTTGCCTCTGACATAAACTCACCTTTCTTGTTTGTCAGTTCTAGCCCAGACTTGTAAGGATATTAATTCCATACTGAGCAAGAAAATCAACCAATGCTATGATTGCTCCCAATACTACGGATACAACAACAACCGCCGCTGTGTGTTTCGCAAGCGTCATCTTATCTGGCCAGATAATCTTCTTAAATTCAGCTTTAAGACCTTTGAACCAGCTTTCTTTCTGAGCCTTTTCACTCATGACATTCACTCCTTTACGGCGATTATTTTGTTTCCTTGTGCAATGTGTGTGACTTACAGAATTTGCAGTATTTCTTAGTCTCCATGCGTTCCGGATGAGCTTTCTTATCCTTGGTCATGTTGTAGTTACGCTGCTTGCATTCTGTACATTCCAATGTGATTCTTGTACGCACAACTTCCACCTCGCTTTTTATTTCTTAAGTTAACGTGTTGCCGGACAGTTTGCGAGACTGTCCAATTTTAGGCATAAAAAAAAAGCCTACTTCCATTCGCCATACTAGTGTATCATACCTTTCTTAAAAATGCAAGGAATTTTTCCGGATAATGGGACATACTATAATTATTATAGCTAATTGTTTGTAAAAACATTTAGCAACATCTTATCAAAACATTTTTACGTCAAAAGCTTAACATTTCTTATGCAAAATCGCATAAATAATTGAAAATGTCATCAAAAAATTGTATAATATAGTGCATACAGTATTGAAAGTAATGAAAGAGAGGATTCACTATGAAACAAAACAACATGTTAGCAATGATTTTGGCTGGCGGCAGAGGATCCCGTCTGCATGAGTTAACCAACAAAGTCGCTAAACCTGCTGTGTCTTACGGTGGTAAATACCGTATTGTCGACTTCCCACTCAGCAACTGCGCAAACAGTGGAATAGATGTGGTCGGCGTGCTGACGCAGTATGAATCAATTCTGCTAAACAGCTACGTTGCAGCGGGACGGCGCTGGGGGTTAGACGCTAAGGACAGTGGCGTATATGTACTTCCTCCAAGGGAGACTGCTGATTCCAATTTGGATGTTTATAGGGGTACCGCCGATGCGATCTCACAGAATATCGATTTTATCGATACATATTCTCCGGAATATATACTGATCTTGTCCGGAGACCACATTTACAAAATGAATTATGATAAGATGCTCCGCGCACATAAGGAAAACAATGCGGACGCAACGATTGCTGTTCTTCCCGTTCCAATGCACGAAGCCAGCCGCTTCGGCATTATGAACACTGATGAAAATGAAAGAATCATTGAATTTGAAGAAAAACCAGAAGAGCCAAAGAGCAACCTGGCTTCCATGGGTATCTATATTTTTAACTGGAAATTGCTTCGCAAAATGCTGGTTGCGGATATGAAAGATCCTGATTCCAATCATGACTTTGGAAAAGATATTATTCCTGCTCTTCTGAATGACGGAAAGTCTTTATATGCTTACAAATTCCAGGGATACTGGAAAGATGTAGGAACCATTGATTCTCTCTGGGAAGCAAATATGGATCTTCTCGATCCTAACAACCAATTAGATCTAAGCGATCCAACATGGAAGATTTATACCGAAGACAGCACAACACTTCCGCACTATATCGGATCGGATGCAAACATTAAACGTGCGTTTATTACACAGGGCTGTATCATTGAAGGAGAGGTTAAAAACTCTGTATTGTTCACCGGAGCGAAAGTCGGACCGGGAGCAAAGGTTATTGACACCGTTCTTATGCCTGATTCTGTCGTTGAAGCAGGTGCTAAAGTTACACGTGCCATTGTCAGCGACCACGTTGTGATTGGAAAAGATGCCGTAGTAGGCGACGCCAAGAGCGAGCACATCGAACTTGTCTCAAAACGCGTAAAGGGGGGTAGAATAAAATGGCTAAAGCATTAGGAATCGTAAGTTTTGCCGGTAATCATGTACGTGCGGATGGTCTGAGAGCATACCGCCCAGCCGGAGCATTCTCTTTCCTCGGCAGATACCGTATCATCGACTTTCCGCTCTCTAATATGAGCAACAGCGGAATCGATCATGTACAAGTATATATAAGAAGACAGCCTCGTTCCCTTGTAGAGCATCTGGGCAGCGGCCGTCATTATAATATTAACTCCAAGAGTGGTAAACTTCATCTTCTCTTTACAGAGAACAACCTTGGACAAGATATCTACAATACAGATATTGCCGCTTATCTGTCTAATATGGAATGTATTGAAAATGCACCGCAGCCCTATGTGGTCATTGCTCCAAGCTACATGATCTACAAACAGAATTACGACGCTCTGTTAAATGCACACATTGAATCGGGCGCCGACATCACACTGCTATATCACAGTACGGACAATGCGAAAGAGCGTTTCCTGAACTGTTTCACTCTGAATCTGAACAAACAGAAAGGAGTATTAGGTCTGGAAATAAATCAAGGAAACGCTAAGAACAAAAACATCTTTATGGAAACATATGTCATGAAGAAAGAATTATTTATGGATATCGTAAAAGAAGCCAAGAATATTTCTTCTATGTACACATTGGCAGATATCATCGACCTTGCGTGCGATGAATTGGATGTGCGCGGTATATCTCACAAAGGTTATTTTGCAGCGGCAAATGACTTCCACAGTTATTTTGACGCAAACCTTTCACTGATTGATTTTAAGACCGCTAACAGTTTGTTCCAGGAAGACTGGCCGATTTACACACGTACTATCGATTCCTGTCCAACACAGTATTTTGATTCTTCATCCGTTAAAAATTCTGTTGTATCCAACGGATGCAGGATAAAAGGAGAAGTTGAAAACTCTGTATTAGGACGTGGATGTGTCATCAAAGAGGGGGCCGTTGTGAAGAACTGCGTACTTCTTTCTGATGTTATCATTGGAAAGGACGTGCATATCGAAAACTTTGTCGTAGACAGAAACGCAAAGATTACTCATGCCAAGGAAGTAATAGCAGCCGAATCTGAACCAGGATACGTAAAACGTGGTGATAAGTTGTAAACCAAAACAACAATAATACAATACCGGAAACCCTTGAATGTAGTTTTCAAAGGTTTCCGGTATTTTTTACACTTTTATTTCAATGGTTCTCCTGTCAGCATCTCATATCCCTGAAGATACTTTCCAATTGTCTTCTCAACAATGTCCTCCGGCAATGTCCAGTCATTATCCGGATTCTCTTTCAGCCAGTCGCGGGCAAACTGTTTGTCAAAGGATGGCTGTCCATGTCCCGGCTCATACCCTTCTACCGGCCAGAAACGCGAACTATCCGGTGTAAGCATCTCATCACCAATAACAATATTGCCGTCCTCATCCAGACCAAATTCAAACTTTGTATCTGCAATAATTATTCCTTTACGCAGCGCATACTCGGCGCATTTCTTATATAATGCAATCGTATAGTCACGAAGTTTCTCCGCATATGCCTGACCTTTACCCGGGAACTGTTTTTCCAGATGCTCAATACTCTGCTCAAAAGAAATGTTCTCGTCATGCTCTCCAATCTCTGCCTTTGTGGATGGTGTATAAATTGGTTCCGGCAGTTTGTCAGACTCCTTCAAGCCCTCCGGCAGTTCGATTCCGCACACCTTACCTGTCTTCTGATAACTTGCCCAGCCGCTTCCCGTAATGTAACCACGAACAATACATTCAATTGGAAGCATTTCCAGCTTCTGACACATCATGCTGTTTCCGTCAAATTTCGGCTGGCGGAAATACTCCGGCATATCTTCCACATCTACGGAAATCATATGGTTTGGCAGAATATCCTTCGTCATATCAAACCAGAACTTGGACATCTGTGTGAGCACTGTACCCTTCTTCGTAATCTCATTTTTCAAAATAACATCAAAGCAACTGATACGGTCTGTTGCAACCATTATAAGGCTGTCTCCGTTATCATAAATCTCACGTACTTTACCTTCTTTGATCGGTTTCATTTCCTGCATTTTTTCACACCTCGTATAAACTTTTCATTTATTAAGCAATATAATAAAAGTAACATGTTTTATAAGGAATTGCAATAACTAATAATAATTACTTCCGAAGAAATGCCGCAATTCTTTTATACACAAAGAACGTAATAGCACCGTTGATTCCGGCTTTCACCAAATTAAATCCTACAATAAAAGGCATAAGCGTCCATACAACCGCTCTTGGCACTCCCATAAAGAGAGGGGTGATAATAAGGTTCGCACCGATCATTACAACTCCCATCGCCAACATTCCAAGAACCAGACCGACAACTGCCTGTTTCTTCGTCTTGTTCTTTCTGTAGAATGATCCTGCAACCGCCGCCAGCGTACTTGTCGCAATAATATGCATCAGAATTCCATAAAGACCACTTCCCGCACTGACTGTAACTCCTTGAATGACAGATGTAACAATTGTCAAGATCACACCGACAACCGGCCCGAATGCAAAGGTTCCAATCAGTATGGAAATATCTGCCGGATCATATTCCAGAAACGGAACGACCGGAAAAATGGGAAAATGGATAAAATACACCAGCACCACCGAGATAGCTGACAGCATTGCAAGTTTGACCAATTGCATCGTTGCATAACTGTTTCTTTTGTTTGCACTTTTTGTAATTTCTTGTGACATATCAATTCCTCCTAAATATATAATTTGAAGAATCTGAAGGGAAACAAAAAATGCCTTGAAACAAAACGCTCCAAGACATCAGAATACTATCATTACAGTATCTCGTTTCTTTCATCCGGACTATACCGTTGGTATGGGGTTCTTACCCATTCCTGCCGTCAGCTTTTGCTTTTGGCTCGCGGACTCGTAGCTCATCATTCGCTCATCACCGCCAGTGAGGAATCACACCTCGCCCCGAAACAGATTATTCACTTATAAAATACGCCTATTTTCACCGTTTGTCAATTATTTTTTAACCATAATACACACTCTATCGGTATTTGAAAATATATCCTGTCTCCCACCTCATAAATCATCCGTTCTGACTTTGGAATCTCTGCCCGGATAGTTCCGGCATTTTCTTCTAACGGCTGTATAACATAGATATAATCAAACAGCGCTTCGATACGCCGCTTAATTACTGCTTCTATCTGTTCTGATTTTCCCGTTTCCGCATCACCCGGCACGAATCCGGCAGGATATATCTGTACATCGTGAGCGCGGATTCCCACATTTTGTACACCCCTTATATCTACACTCTCTGGGACAGATAACGTACAATTCCACGCCGGGATCATCACGCGCTGCACCACTTTACAAATAGTCACTGCACTTTCCATATGCGCAATATTTTTACATCCTGTAAGAATTGCCGCCGACACAGTCCCGGGATTTTTAAAAATTTCTTCCTTTTCTCCGCAAACTTCAAGTCTGCCCTCATGGATAATTCCAATCCGCTCACACAACCGGTAAACCTCATCTCTGTTATGAGATACTAACAATGCCGTAACCTGTATTTGTTCCAGCCAATCCAGAATCTCCTGCTCCATCTGCCACTTAAGATAACTGTCAACGGCAGAAAAGGGCTCATCCAACAAGATCACCTCCGGCTCTGTAATCATCATTCGTGCAATGGCCACGCGCTGTTTCTGGCCGCCGGATAATGCGGACGGATATTTCTTCTCTACCCCAGTCAGATAAAATTGCTTAACATACTTTTGCACCAACTCCTGTCTTTCCCGTTTATTCTTTCGCTTATGACTATCTGTACCTAACGAGGCGCTGACTCCTATGGCTATATTCTCTTCTACCGTCATATTTGGAAACAGTGCATATTCCTGAAATAAGAAACCGATTCTTCGTTCTCTGGGCGGAAGATTGATTCCCGCCTTCGAATCAAAGAGTACCCTTCCATTTAACACAATCCGTCCTTCATCGGGAGTCTCAATTCCTGCAATACATTTGAGTGTCAGGCTCTTTCCGCAGCCACTCTCTCCAAGAACCCCAAACACTTCCTCTCCTGCCGCAAACTCCACATCCAGACAGTATCCGGGAAACGACTTTTTTATCCGGACTTCTATAGCCATGCGTCTCCTCCTTTCCTGCCAGATACAGCATTCATCAAGACAATAAAAAACAGAGAGGGTCCAACAATCACTGCCGCCCACCGAAACGCAAGTTCACGATTTCCATTCTGCATGGCTGTATAAATGGCAACGGCCGCCGTCTGTGTTTTGCCCGGAATATTTCCAGCAAGCATAATCGTTGCCCCAAACTCTCCCATGGCTCTTGTAAATGCCAAAATCACCCCTGCCGTAATACTTGGCAGACAGTTCGGACACACAATTTTCAAAAAAATAGTCCCATTCTTCAAGCCTAATGTCTGTCCTGCATAGATAAGCGTCTGATCCATCTGCTCAAACGCCCCTCTCGCCGTTCGGTACAGAAGCGGAAACGCCACTACTGTCGATGCAATCACCATTCCCGTCTGAGAAAACACAACCATAATTCCATGTTCTACCAGCCAGCCGCCTATTACACTGGTTTTTCCGAACAAAAGTAACAGAAAAAAGCCTACTACCGTAGGCGGCAGTACCATAGGAAGCGTAAATACCGCATCTACAATACTTTTTCCTTTTTTCATATGAGCCGTCCGATATGCGATTGGCATTCCAATCAGAATGACCAAAAGCGTCGAAATTACCGCCGCCTTTATGGATAGAAATAATGGGGTGAAATCCATGCTGAACCTCTCCTGTCTATTCTATAATATCTATAATGGTGTGAATCCATAGTTTTCCAAAATCTCAAAGACTTCTTCTGTCTGCAAAAATTCCAAAAACTCTGCCGCCTCTTCTTTCTGTTCGGAGGCAGATACCATACCCGCCGGATAGATGACAGACTCACAACTGTCTTTCGGCGCTTCACATACAACCTCTACCTTCTCCTCACTCTGTGCGTCCGTAGCATACACGATCCCACATTGGACATTCCCAGCCGCCACCCAGTCAAGTACCTGTCTTACATTGGCAGCATGATTGGCTTTTCCCTGAACCTTCTCCCAAAGCCCCAGATTCTTATAAATAGTTTCTGTGTACGCCCCAACCGGAACGTCTGCATTTCCAATGGCAATCATAGATACCTTGTCTGCCGCCGCATCCTCAAAAGAAGCAATCACTACATCTGATTCCTTTGGCACGATCAACACCACTTTGTTTTTCAGCAGAGGAAAATCACTGTCTGCTTCAATCAAATCATTTTCTTTTAATTCTTTCATCTGTTTGGTCCCTGCTGAGATAAATACATCCGCCGGCGCTCCCTCTTCAATCTGTGTTTTTAACGTTCCGGAAGAATCGAACTGATAGACAAGCTCTATCTGCTCATGGTTCTTCTGATATTCCTTCCCAATCTGCTGCAACGCATCGGTCATACTTGCCGCCGCCAACACATAAAGTTCTTTTGTTTTATCTCCGTTATCTGCCGCCATGTTTCCACAGGCGGCAAGACCTGCTGCCAGACACAGCGTTATCATAATGGCAAAAAAACGTTTCTTTCTCACCTTGCCCTCTCCTTCTTATGCACTTACTCCAAAATCTTCAATTCATCGCCAATCCTTATCACACCGCCATGTTCCACCACGCAGAACACACCTTCTCTTGGCATAATACAGTCCCCCATGGTTTGAAAAATCTCACATCCATGATGACACTCTTTGCCAATCTGAGTTAATACAAGCACAACCTCATTGCACCAAAATCTGGTTCCTATCGGAAAAGACTTGAAATCATACCCTTGAACCACCAGATTTTCTCCAAAATCACCGAACTCCACATCTGCACCCTTTTTCCGAAACTCCTCAATCCTCTCATAAGACAGAATACTTATCTGACGATGCCAGTTTCCGGCGTGAGCGTCTCCATCCATTCCATGATTCTCTATAAAAACCGCCTCGCCGATATTCTCTTTTCTTGTTCCTTTTTCTCTGCTCATACAAACTGCTTTCACAGTTCCCATAATACTTTTACCTTTCTATTTCTGAAAAATTCTCTGTTAATATCCCTTTCCAAAACTACAATTAGGATAATGACAGACCTCACACCCAAGACAAAGTCCTCCATGTCCCATGCCCGCAATCTCCGTTTTCTCAATTCGAATATCCGCCAGCACTCTTGGCAGAATCAAATCAAACACCGTAGCTTCCGCATACATCACACAGCCCGGAAGTCCAAGAATCGGCGTTTTATCTTCATAATATCCAAGGACTAGCATTGCACCCGGAAGTACGGGCGCACCATAAGTAATCACTTCTGCCCCGGATTTCTTGATTGCTCCGGGGGTACGGTCATCAGGATCAACACTCATTCCTCCGGTACAAAGAATCAAATCCGCACCGCATTTTCTTGCATTTTCAATAGCTGTCAGAATCTTCTCATCTTTATCCGGCACAATTTCATGGGCTATCACTTCTACACCGAAACGTGCCAGTTTTTCCTTGACAACCGGGGTAAATGTATCCCGTATCCTTCCATGATACACTTCATTTCCGGTTGTGACAATAGCCGCCGTATTACGCACAAATGGTTTGATTTCTAAAATCGGTTTATCCGCCCCAATTTTCTTGACTTCTTTCATTCTGTCTTCTTCAATAACCAACGGAATAATTCTCGTTCCAGCTAATTTATCTCCCGGTTTCACCGCTTGGTTAGTATGCCTTGCGGCAATCATCATATTATCCAGACAGTTGATTTCTATAAGGCGTTTTATATCTACGAGAAACACTCCGTCAATGTCCGCAATCAGTTCTATTTTGCCCTCTTTGACCGGAGTCATGTGCATATACTCGTTTTTACAGACGGATGCAAGGATTGCCGCCGCCTTATTTTCATGAAGGATTCCTTCTGTCTTTTCCCACACGTAGAGATGGTCTTTGCCAAGGGAAAGCAGTTTCGGAATATCTTCTTTCGTCACAATATGTCCTTTGCGAAACGCCGTATCTTTGATTTGATCCTTGATAATCACAGTAATGTCATGACAGATCACATGACCTTCTGCATGAATAGTTTCTATTTGCTTCATCTATATCCCCTCTTTTTTCATACTGTTCTCTCATCTAAGAACCTCCACATTCTACCGCCTGCCCGGTCAGTATCTCTATCCCATGAACCAGACTGTTCTCCACGCAGTCCATGCACTCTTCCACCGCTTTCACACTTCCCGGAAGATTGATGATCACCGTTTCTTTCCGAATCCCGGCAACTGCTCTTGAGAGCATCGCCCGGTCTGTAAACTGACTGCTGTATGCCCGCATAGCCTCAGGAATGCCATCTGCACGCCGTTCCACCACATCAAGAGTTGCCTCCGGTGTACAATCATCTTTGGCAAACCCAGTTCCGCCTGTAGTAACAATAAGCCCTGCCTCTTTTTTATCTGCAATCTGCAGCATAACGTCCGAAATCTTCTCCCGGCAGTCCGGAAGAAGCACAATCTCCGGCACTTCAAAACCTATGCTTTCCAATCTTTGTTTAAGCACAGGCCCGCTTTTGTCCTCACGCTCTCCTGCATATCCTTTGGTACTGACTGTAATGACAATCGCTTTCATACCTATCCTCCAATCTGACACATCCCTTCGGCTTCAATTCTCTGCACATTCATACAATGTCCTTCTGGTTTCTGACGAATGCTCTTCTCTATTATTTCTACCAATTCTTCATCACTCACATGATTTCTTATTATATCCCGCAGAGAAATTCCATCTTTACTTTGCAGGCACATTCGCAGCTTCCCATCTGCCGACAAACGGATTCGGTTACATTCCGAACAGAACTTATGACTCATAGCACTGATAAAACCAATCCTTCCCACCAGTCCCGGAAATGCGAAATAATGCCCCGGCCCCTCGCCGATTTTCTCTCTGCAAGGCTTACTTTCTCCATAATATTGGCGCAACAGCTTCAGAATATCCTGTTCCGCCACCGGAGTTTCATTACTCTCTATTCCAAGGGGCATATGTTCAATAAAGCGCACATGAACCTTATTTTCTTTCGCAAGATATGTAAGCGCCATGACATCTTCTTCCCAGTGTTCTTCGTCAAGTACGGCATTTACTTTTACTTTCATCTCCGGATATGTGGCGGCCGTTCTTAATCCTGCCAAGGCATGCTCCAAAACACCACCTCTCGTAAGCTCCCGATACCGTTTCGCATCCAGCGTATCCAGACTGATATTTATACTGGAAATTCCTGCCTCATAAAGTTCTGCCATACATTCCGGCAACAGGATTCCATTGGTCGTAAGAGACACCGTCTCTATACCGGGAATTTCTTTCACCTGGTGGATAAGTGTCGTCACACCATCCCGCAAAAGAGGTTCTCCGCCTGTTACTTTGATATGAGAAATCCCTGTTCTTGCCGCCGCATTTATAATCCTTACAATTTCGCCATCGGTCAAAAGAGACTTTTGCGGAGCAAAGCGAACGCCGGACTCCGGCATACAATAGACACATCTTAAGTTACAGCAGTCTGTCACAGAAATTCGCATATAATCTATGATTCTGCCATACCCGTCTACCATAACTTTGGCTCCTGCGCTCTTGTGTAAGTTCCACTCTTACCGCCGATCTTCTCTTTCAGGCAAACATCCGAGATTACCATAGCTTTGTCCATCGACTTACACATATCATATATTGTAAGGAGAGCCACATTCACACCGGTCAACGCTTCCATCTCCACCCCTGTTTTTCCTTCTGTCACTACTGTACATTCTGCATGAATCTCCAAATCTTTCTGTGCAACATAAAATGACAGTTCACATTTTTCGATTGGAATGGTATGACACATGGGAATCAAATCCGCCGTTCGTTTTACCGCCATGATCCCTGCCACTCTGGCAACGCCAAGCACATCTCCTTTTACCGCCGTATGCCCTGTCACCGCCTGTATAACCGCTTCATTCACCTGAATTTTTCCCATCGCGGACGCCTGTCTCTTTGTATTTGCTTTATCGGAAACGTCTACCATCCGGGCATTTCCCTTCAAATCAAAATGTGTCCATTCATTTCCCATCTAGTTCACCACCTCTAACAACACTTCCATCCTTCCGCCGCAGACCATACCAGAATTCTCCGCGTCCACACCGGACAGATCTATGGTTAGTATCTTCATCGGATTCTCCATATTCTCCGTACGCCTCCGAAGAAAACTCATGGCTTCTCTTATTACTTGTGCTTCCATACAGCCGCCGCCGATAGTGCCTACCGTCGTTCCCATATCCGTAATCAGCATCTTCGTCCCAATTTCTCTCGGTGCAGAACCTTGCCGTTTTATAATCGTTGCCAGAATCCAAGGCTCTTTCTTAGACTTATTTATCACACTGTCCAAAATCTCCCAGTCATAAACGTTTTTACTGTCTGCGCCATTTTTTACCGAAATCAATTGCGCCACTACTGAAAGCCCGATTTCTTCCGACGTTCTCGCATGAATCGAAAGTCCGATCGGCATATGAATCTGAGACACAGCTTCTTCGGAAAACCCTTTTTCTATAAGGTTTTGCTTCATTCTTGCCGCACGTCCCCTGCTCGCCATCATTCCTACATAAGCATAGGACTTCTTTAAAATGACGCTCAGACATTCCTCATCGTAACGGTGTCCTCTTGTCATCACTACAAAATATACCTGCTGCCTCTCCTCCATCTGCTTAAGCGCGCATTCAAAAGAATCGCAGAAAACTCTCGCCGCACCCGCATTCCTTGCTTTATCCGCAAATACCGGGCGGTCTTCGATGACAACCACCTCAAACCCAATAAGCTTTGCCATCTTTATCACCGGAATCCCTACATGACCTGCACCACAGATCACGCACACCGGAGCCTGTCCCAAATGTTCTACAAAAGCAGTGCCGGATGGGCCGTCTATAACCCCTGGCGGAAGATTCCACCAGTTTTCTTTTACTACTGCTCTTTCTATCTGGGAATATACCTGTTTTTCTCCACAAAATATCTGCTTCTTTCCAGCGTTCTCCCCTTCCAGAAAGGTCACCGTTGTAACGGAACGATCTCCATATAATCTTAATGTCTCATAGTATGCTTTACTCATAATAATTCCCCACTGCGACAAACGCACAATCTACTTTCTTTTTTAATCCGAAAGGACTGTCTGCAATAACTTCCAAATCCTCTCTTGTCAAACAATGTGTTACCTCTGTATTTAAAAATTCTGCTACGTCTTCCGGCCGAAAAGAAGCCTCTTCAATACTCATACCAATACTTCTAAGTCCCAATACTCCGACAACAAGATCTGTTCCCGGAAATATCACAGGTTCATGCAGCGCCGGAACTTTTAGCGGTTTTCTTTTAGCGCCGTCTGCCTCCACAAGAAGAACGTCCGCCAATGAAAGCAATCGATCATAATCTTCTTCTAAAACTCCCTCCATCTTATCCTCCCTTTCATCAAAACTTACTGCTTTGCCGAAAAGTCTCCTGCCAACCGTCACAACTCCTTCTTTTACCAAACTTTCTTTGATCCTCTCCATACACTCTGCTCCTGTCCATTCTATATAGGCTTTGTCCGGGCAGTACATCTTAGTCGTTGTTGTAATAAGAACGCTCTGCCCCCTCGCTTTCAATTCCTCACTCAGACGGTAGATCAGCGTTGTCTTACCGCCTGCCCCTACAAACGACAAAACACCGGGGCTTCGTTTCTCAAATTCTATCTTTTCGTACACACAGTCTTCCGGTCTGACAATCTTCATATCCTTTTATCACCTTATATACACTGTCCGCAATGCAGAACGCCTTATCCGATATACGAAAACAAATCTCTCTGTCCTCGGTTCTCGGTTCAATATCCATCATTTTAAGTCCCTGTTTTACAACGTATCCCTCTCTGATCATGCCACGCAGAAATCCGGAAATAGTAGCAGAAATCTCAATTTTCCCCTGTTTCAAATCCACGATCCATCCCATTATCTCACCTTTTTCTACCTGATCGCCAATTCTTTTTGCAGGCTCGAAGACTCCCGACACAGGCGCATGAATCACTCGCTCTTTCCCATACCCTGCAATAATGCCCGGTATTCCGGTATTAGGAATCGCACTTCCTTTCGCATAGACCTTCCCCAGACTTTCTCCGCGCATCGTTTCAATTACAAAACTTACGTCACAACCTGCCTCAAAACCGGGGCCAAGTCCTATCGTAAGAGGCGCCATCGCTTTCCTTGTTCCAAGATTTTTCTTGGCAAGAATAGCATCTACTACGGCCTTTGGTTTTAATCTTTCAATCCAGACTCCCTTCGGATCAACTATGATCGGAACATTTCCATCCTTCCATGCAGATTCCATCTCTTCTTCACGCTCAACGCACACAGCTTTGACGCCGTCTACTCAAGTAAAGCCCTCATAGACCGCCTCAGCAAAAGAGACCTGCCTGCGTATACACGCCGGAAATTCCGTCTCCAAAACCAGAACAGAATATCCCTCCCGATAAAGCCTGTGAATCACTCCGGTAGCAAGATCTCCTCCGCCCCGCACAATAATAAGCTTTTTCTCAAACTCTCTCTCTAGCTTCTCCATATCTTCTCTCTCGTCAATATCCCAAAGTTCCGGCTTTTGTGACACCGGAAAATAAAAGACATCCTCCGGATGGCGGTTTCGTACTGCTTTTCCGCCCTCATCACCGGAAAGGAGCTTTAATTCTTCCCAGTAATCGTCCCGGAAAATCACCGGATTCCCCGGAACTTCACCTGTTGTCACAACACCGATTCCTCTGCCTGTTCTTTTATACTCCCGTACAAACTGTGTCAACGTTTCCGCCCGAAGTTCCGGCTGGTCGCACACACAACACATGACAGCGTCCCCCACATGGTAAGATTCCATTCCCATAAGTTCCGTAATCCCTATCCTTATAGAACGAGAAATCCCATCTTCCGGGCATTCATTTCTAAAGACATAATAGCCGAGAGTTGTTCCCATCTCCATAATCTCGTCATACTGTGTCACGATCATCTTCTCTCCCAAGGGAACATCCATGCGTAAAATTGTTTCCAACATATATCTGTACAACGGTTTCCTTTTGTACAGATGTAATAATTTATTTCCACCGAATCTCCGGCTGTTTCCTGCCGCCAGTATCATTACATGTACGTTCATATAACCACCACAAGTCTGCTGCTTTTTATTCGTTTTTACTTATTCTCCTGCATTCCCATATAGATTTTCTCAGACGTCATAGGCAGTTCTCTCAGACGAACACGAGACGCATTGTAAATTGCATTTGCGATAGCAGGAGACGGTGTATTAATGACAATCTCTCCAATAGATTTCGCCCCAAACGGTCCTGTCGGCTCATAACTGCTCTCAAACTCCACCCGCACTGTTCCCACATCCAGACGTGTCGGAATCTTATACTGCATAAAGGAATTACTGAAATTCTTTCCGTCTTTGTTATACACAATATCCTCATAAAGCGCCATACCAATACCTTGAGCAATACCGCCCTCCACCTGCACCCTTGCAAGCGCTGGATTGACTACAGTTCCGCAATCCACAACTGCCACATAGTCTAGGAGTTCAACCTTACCGGTTTCTCTATCCAGTTCAATCTCTGCCATACCGACCATAAACGGCGGCGGTGAAACAGGAGAACTGCTTGCTTCAGACGCCATCAACGGCGTATTGCTGCTGCACATTACCCGGTTTCCAATATTTTTCAAAGAAATCTCCTTGCCGCTTGGAATATGGGTAACTTTCTTTCCATCAAACTCTGCCTCTTCTACAGCCACGTCCAGATACTCAGCACCACGAGCTGTTATCTTCTCCCTTAATACAGCGCAGGTTTTCACAACTGCCATCCCTGTCACATAAGTCGTACTGGAGGCATAAGAACCACAGTCATACGGAGAAACATCCGTATCCACTCCGGACACAATAATATTGTCCATCTCACAATCCAAACAGTCTGCCGCCATCTGAGCAAGAATCGTATCACATCCCGTTCCCATATCAGACGCTCCGATCATCAGGCTATAGAATCCATCGTCATTTACCTTAATAACAACAGAACCAGTATCCAGTCCCGCAATACCGGAACCCTGCATTGCCAGAGCCGCGCCAACGCTCCGAACTTTTCCGTTCCCCATGTCCTGCACCGGATATTTCTCGTCCCATCCAATCATCTCTTTGGCACGTACAAGACATCTGTCCAGCGCACAGCTATTTGCCGTCTCCCCGTAGTAAGCAGGCATCACCTGTCCTTCTTTTACGATATTTTTCTCTCGCAAAACAACCGGATCTATGTTCATTTTCGCCGCAAGCTCGTCCACTGCCGACTCTACCGCAAAAATCCCCTGGGTCGCACCGTAACCTCTGTACGCTCCGGCAGACATAACATTGGTGTACACCACATCATATGCAAAACGATGCGCTTCTACTTTTCCATAAAGAGGAATAGATTTGTGGCCGGATAAACCAACAGTTGTCGGCCCATGCTCTCCAAACGCTCCCGTATTGGAAAGTGTATAAACATCAATGGCTTTGATAGTTCCCTCTTCATCTGCTCCCATACGAACGCTTATCTCCATCTCATGTCTTGGAGAGGACGCAATCATGGACTCCTCCCTTGTATAGACAATCTTCGCCGCTCGTCCGGTTTTCATCGTAACAAGGGCAGGATAAACTTCCGTCACTACTGTCTGCTTGGCACCAAATCCACCTCCGATACGAGGTTTCACAACACGAATCTTAGATTTCGGAATATCCAGTGCCGTTGCAAGGATTCGTCTCACATGGAACGTCACCTGCGTAGAAGATACCACATTCAATCTGCCATAGGTATCCATATACGTATAAGTGCGGAAAGTCTCCATCATCGCCTGCTGATTGGCTTTCGTGTGGTAAGTTTCTTCTATAATATATTTGCATTTAGCGAAAGCGGCTTCTAAGTCTCCATCGCCGCTCGTTTCACTGGCACATAAGTTTCTCTGATTATCTGCACCAACCGGACAAAGACTTTTCCAGTTATCCTCCGGATGTACCAAAATCGAATGATCTTTCGCCTTTCGAAAATCCAACACCGGCTCAAGAACCTCATAGCTCACCTTGATCATCTTCATCGCGCGGTCTACTGCTTCTTCAGTTTCACCCGCAACGATTGCCGCCGCATCCCCGACAAACCGCACTCTCCGGTCAAGAATGAGACGGTCGTATGGACTTGGCTCAGGATAAGACTGTCCTGCCATCGTAAACCGTTTGTTTGGGCAGTCTTTATAAGTAAGTACGCACACCATTCCCGGTACTTTCATTGCAGTATCGTATTGAATATCCTGAATCAAAGCATGGGCGTAAGGGCTTCTGAGTACCTTCACTACCAGACAGTCTTTCGGCGCAATATCATCCGTATATACCGGTTTCCCTGTCACTAACGCTTTAGAATCTACTTTGGGCAATGCCTGATTTACATACTTCATCTACACGCCCTCCTTCTTCATCTTCATATATTTCTGAATGGCGCGGAGCTGTCCCATATATCCGGTACACCTGCATAAATTCCCAGACAAATATTCTTTGATCTCATCTTCTGACGGATTATCTAATTCCCGCACCATCGCCAGTACATTCATAATAAATCCCGGTGAGCAGAAACCACACTGTTCCGCCCCTTCGGCCGCCAGAAAACTTCCAAACTCCTCCGCCTCTTTCTGTAACCCTTCCATAGTCGTCACTTCTCTGCCCTCTACTCTTGCCACCGGCATTGCACACGAAAGCGTCGGCACACCGTCCACCCACACCGTACAAAGTCCACAGTTGGTCGTCTCGCAGCCACATTTTACACTGTAACATCCCTTTTCCCGAAGCAGGCCATAAAGCATTGCTCCCGGTGCCGCATCTGCGGACGTCTTTTTTCCATTTAAAACAAACTGAATCTCCATTATCTGCACGCTCCTTTCAGAAGTGTCAGCAGTCCTCTTTTTGCAAGAACCTTTGCCAAATGCTCCCGATACTCGGCGCTTCCACGCATATTGGAAGAAAATGATACAGCCTTTGCCGCCTTTGCTGCGATTACCTCTGCATTTTCCTCTGTCACCCTTTCACCGGATACAAAAAGCTCTGCTTTCATAGGCCTTGCCCCCAGAGAAATGTATGCCGTTCCCTTTTTTACCGCCACAGCGCAGGCAAGAATCGGAAAGTCGGTGCTGCTCATACGCTCGGACAGATACACCGCCTTTCGTCCATCTTTTTTTATAATCAGACGAACTAAAATATCACTGTCTCTCTCCATGTTCACAAACTCACAAAGAGGTACAATTCCACCCTTATATAATTCCACGTAAGTATCCAGCACAAGGAGGCAAGTCAGCACATCTGAAAATCCAAATCTTCCAAAGATACTTCCGCCTACGGTCGCCTGATTTCTAAACTGTGTTCCTACAATATGGCGCACACTATCCTTCACAGCCTGATTAAAATAACGATTCAGACCTTCATGAAGTTCTAACCGGCGCAGTGTACACATACAACCAATTTTAAATTCTTCTTCCGTCTCCTCAATGGTATCCAGACCAAGCTCAGACAGATCAATTGCTGTCTGCATACGTCCTTTACTCATGCGCAGCCACATCATTCCTCCGACGATGCGGTTTGCTTTTTTCTGGTTCAACTCAAAGGCTTCTTCCAGAGATTTTACTTTGACATAATTATTGATAGTAATCAATTTATCCTCCTTTGCCACATACTCTTATGCTTTTATGTTTTACACTTTTGTAATAATTTTCTTTCGCAGCCTAAATCAGCGTAAGTATTTCTGTTATACTTTTATCTTACAACCCTGATAATGTTCTCATTACCAAATCAACATCTTTATTCTCCAGTTCCTGTATAATATGCAAATAAGTTTTTTGTGTCGTTGTCATACTGGCATGTCCTAATCTTCTTGCAACACTTGCAATAGACACTCCTGCAAACAGCAATAAGGAAGCATGCGTATGCCGCAGGCCATGAATCGAGATTTCTGAAATCCCACAAGCTTTACAATGTCTGGCAAGCGCATCATTTACTGTAGAATTATATATTTTTGAATTGCCGACAAAAATAGGTTGATCCGACGGAAGATTCTTTGTCAATTCGGAAAATTTAACTACAATCTGCCAGTCAATTTGAATCTTTCTGACCGATGATTTGTTTTTCGTCGGCATAAATCCACCCTCTCCTTTGTAATCCCACGTCTTACTAATAGACAACGTCTGTCTGGCAAAATCAAAATCATCTGGTGTAATTGCAAGTGCTTCCGAAAAGCGCATACCTGTTTTTGCGACCAGTAGAATAAGCCAATCCCAATTCGGGGTATCTTTAATATCAAGATCAGCAATCAACGTATGAAGTTCAAACTGATTCAGATATTTGATTTTCTTTACCCTTGGTGCTTTTCCCTTAATAATTGCCTTTCTTGTGGGGTCCCTTGAAATCAGCCCTTCATCAACTGCATCAAGAATTGCTCCCTTTAGTTGATGGTGAAAATCCAATGTTGTCTGACGTTCATGCTCCTTCGCATAATCGTTCAACAGCTGTTGATATACTGTTCGCGTCAATTCAGATATTTTTACCGTTGGCATTAATTTTTCAACCCATTTTTGAGTCATCAAATACTTGGCTAATGTCGCATCCCGTATGGCGCCTTTTTTGTAAACTTCAATCCACTGTGCGTAATACTCATAAAATAATGACATTTTGTCCGTATCGTTAAGCATAAGTTCCCTCCTTTTCCAGAAATACCTACGCTGATACAAACAGCTAAAATATAAATACAAATTATGCGTTTCTCAAAAGTGGCTTTACTTCTTCGTCCAAAACCTGCTTTAATTCTGTCATCATTTTGTTATAAAATATAAATTTGGGAAGTGCTTTTTCCTGTACATTCTTGTAAGCAGTATAATCTATCGTTGTCTTAATAGCGCTCTCATTTGGAATCTCTCCATTTCGATAATGTAACGCCGCATACATTACATCATTTTTTGAAGCATACCATGTAATACAGAAATCAGAAATTACTCGGTCAATACAGTCCTGTTTCATATTCTCAACTATATTGAGAATAGACTGTCCCCTGTATTTTGTGTCATCAACCTCAATTTCCGCTATTAAATTTGTCATAATATCTGCCACCTTCGGATTATCTTTACGCAAATCTTCTACATACTGTTTTACTTCTTCTATCTTTTTCTGTCGTTCTTCCGATGTAACAGTTTCTTCCATATCGGTCGGAGTAACAATATTCTGAATAAGATTAATAATGTATTCATAATCAATTTTTGTATTACTGTATGCCATTAATTCATAATCCGAATCAATTTCCGAATCATCTCTGCCGCCTTTTTCTATGGAATCAGGATTATCTTCTTTTGCATCTTTGATTTCTTCTATTGCATTTTTGTAATGTCCCGTATAATCGTAATACTCTTCTTCCATAATTCCATACTCTTCCAACATACTTTCGTCATATTGCGTAAATGATTTAAGCTGTGCAAACAAAGTATCAAATGTCTGGAACATTTTTACAAATATTTTCTTTTCTTTCAAAGACATTCCTGAAACCTCTGACGGCGTTTCTGCTGATACTCGAAGTGCCGCCAAAGCCTTTCGAAATGAAGGTTCTATTTCCTCCCACTCTGCCAAAAGCGCCTCCTTGGTTCCTCCTGCTGAATATAATTTTACTGCATCATCCACACATTTCTTAAAAAGTTTCGGCGCTTGGAACGTAACAATCTGTCCGTATACTTTGTTCTTATTAAAAATTCGATTCGTTCTTGAAAAAGCCTGTATCAAGTCATGTGGTCCCATAGGCTGTCGATCCATAAAAATCGTAGACATACAAGGAGCATCAAATCCAGTTAACAAACGATCCACAACAATCACTAAATCCAGTTGTTCATTCCTTCTCTTATATTTTGAATCTTTTCTTGCAAGACGTTTATTCAAATTCCCATTATAGCTTTGAATCTGAGACGGATCATATGTTGTTCCAAACATTTGATTATAGTCATCCAGTGATTTTTTCATTTTATCCTGATTAACTTTTGATCCTTCTTCGTTTTCTGTCACTGAATATGTAATTGCAAACTTAGGAAAATCCGGAAGAACCTGTTTTATCTTTTCATCAATCACAAGATCTGCCTCTCCATTCTTAACCCGAGTCAACAACTCATAATACTGTTGTGCCCTCTGAATTGAATTTGTAGTAAGCAGTCCCTCATACGTCTCTCCTTTGCCATTTTGAAACCCTAATTTATGATAAGACTTATTTAAAATAATATCCAACACTTTTAACATATGTTTTTCATTTTCATAGGCACTGCTATCCGTCTCATCCGCTATATCTTTGGGGCCATTATGTTCCACCTGAAATCCGAGTACCGCTTTGTCATGTATCGCATTCTGAATTGTATATTTATGTAAATGCTCTCCATATAAATCTTCCGTTGTTCTCGGAAGATCACCTTTCTGTTGATATGGATTTTCCGCAAATCTTGGCGTCCCTGTGAATCCATACCATAAAGACCTGTTAAAAAATCTTTCTAATTCTCTTTTGGTTCCAGGAGTTACTGCACGATGACATTCATCCACAACAAATGCTATTTTGAGATTCTTTATCTTACGATACTCCGGTGCATCTTCTTTTAATTTCTTTGTAATTAAAATCTGCAGTTTTTGAATGGTCGTAACAATCATCTGTCGGTCATCTGACTTCAATTTCTTTTTTAAATCACTCACATTATCTGTTGCATCCACATCTACCAGATCATTGTTTGCATAAGCCTGAAACGCCATAGTTGTCTGTGTATCCAGATCTTTCCGGTCTATCAGGAAAATCGCTTTATCAATTGCCGGAATATCCATCAAAAGATTTCTCGTTGCTTTGTAAGACGTCAAGGTTTTTCCCGAACCTGTTGTATGCCATACAAACCCGGACTTTCCTTTCTTTGACGCTTCACGAATTGCCTCAATTGCATGTATCTGATACGGGCGTAATAGAATTAGTTTCTTTGCCTCTTCATCCAGCACTGTATATCTGGCAATCATTTCATGTGCTGATGGAATACTCAGCACACTTTTGGAAAAATCGAGATAATCTGAAACCGGATTATTCTCCTGATCCAGCCAACCACTCATAAACTTTGGATTTAATTCTGTATCACTGGCAGCAGAAAAGTATTTTGTATCCGCTCCGTTACTGACAACAAACATCTGAACCGCCGAAAAAATACCTGCAAATTTTCCTTCTCCAATATATTTCTTAATTTGCCAAAACCCATCCTTATAAGAATGCTGCTTATTCTTTAACTCTATATGAATCATCGGAAGTCCGTTAATCATAAGCGTTACATCAAATCGTCTGTCTCTTGCAGAAATATTTTTGCCTTGTTCCGTATTTATCGCACTATATTGATTAATAACCTCATAGACACTGCTGCCCCCTGCAATATGTTCGTGATTCATCACCACAAGATGCAGACGCTTTGTATCGCGCTGCACATGCACCTGAACTTTTCCATTTTCACCGACCAGCCACTCTCCTGCTTTATAAAAGGATGAAAACTGCAACTGGTTTTTTACCTGTTCAAATTCAGCATCTGACAAATTCTCTCCATTTAAACGTTCCTTATTATTTTGTTCCAAAATATACTTAAAGTTCGCCCATAAATCTTCTTCCGTTTTTAAATCTTCCCTATATGTCCATTGAGAGTCACCATAAACTAACTGTTCAATTAATTTCTTCTCAATACTCGACTCCAATTCCGGCATAACATGTTCCTCCTTTTCATAAACTTTCCCGAACCATCATAAGCGCATAACCAAGCAGGTTTTGCCCCTGCCATTTTGCTTTTTCATACCTGTTTGGATCACTCATAGATAAACCGATACCCCAAATTCTATCCTTAACTGCACATTCTGCCAAAATGGCATTTCCTGTTTCTATAAGCTTCTTTTTCAACTCTGCATTCTGTGAAAATTTTTCCATAAGCCCGTTATATACAACAATTTGACGTATTCCATTCCAATAATTATCATCATATCCCGACACCAGACGCCCTAATGCTTTTATCCGGGCAACATCATTTGTAGTAAGTATCTTTGCGGCTGTGTCTTTATCGTGAAAACAAACAGCCTTCTGATACATCATATACTGCTCCATAGAAGAAAAATCAATATTACCTGCACGAAACCTGCTAAGATACCAGTTACTCAAAAATCCATTCTCTTCATTCGGATTATGGAAACATATTATTTTCATTTTACCTCACCCACTTTTTTTACTGCTAAATCCAATTCCAAATCATGAAGTCCGTAATATGCTTTCATCAGAAAAGTAATCGGAATTTTTTCAACGATTTCTGCACTCGGCATATTATAATACCACTGATAATAGGCATAAAATTCTCCAATCCAATCTGGCAAAAACCCCTCCAGAGCATCACCACCCTGCAACTCATACTTTTCTGTTTCCAGAAAATATGCCAGCAAAGTTTTTGCGTCCATTGTATTGACATACGCCATTCCCTCATCAATGCTTTTCCTCGTTTTGCCCGACATATATGCTTTTATAAAATCTGCTGTGTTCTTATCAGGAAAAGTCTGTGCCACAAGATCAAAAAGCTTCCCCTGGGCTTCTACCACATCGTTCAAATAAACTTCTGAATACGCTCCCACTACTATCACCTCTCAAAAAAGTGTACTGAAAACATTTGTCACCTTATTTTTATCAGAATCCACTAATTCTTTCATTTTCTTTCTGGCCGTTGCATCTCTTAAATTATATTTTGAATTAAATTCATCATAATTAACAGCAATTACTTCATTGTCTTTTGAATAAAGCCTTGAATATGCTAGTTTTGACTTCATACAATACTGTATTCCCAAATCACCTAATAACAACAATTCTTCAAGAATTTCTATATCTACATTATCTCGCACAAATTCCTTAGCAATATAAAAATATGATGCATTTGCTCTCCATCCTTTGATGACATCATATCCAGTAGTATCCACACCAAATTTTTCAATAAACTTCCTTGCCAACATTCTGTATCTCTTAGAATCTGCCGCCTCTCTATGTTTCATCAATTCTGCCAGCCATGAAAAAACATTCATTTCCTGAAAATCCAATATTTTGAGACCATCTGTTTCCAATTCATATTTATGAACCCATCCATTCATATCACTTGGTCTGCATACAGTCCATTCTTTTGCGAGTTCAACATTTTCCATCAAATAAAATCCTTTACCATAATCATGTTTGTCATCACCACAGCCGAATGTGGGTACTACAATTTTGTCAGAAGTGCCATGAAATAAACTTATTTTTCCCATATATGCTTTTCCTCCTGTACGAATATCTTCTTGAAACACGATTTTTTGAAAATTTATAACTCTTCTTGCTTCCGCTGGTGAAGGGTGATGAGGTGATCAAGCGCAGTAAAATAGGCTCCGATTTTTTTCTGTTCCACTTTTACAGGAACTATAACATCCACATTATTTATTGTGCCTTTTGATAAACTTGGAACTCCTGTTGATTCATCCATTACTTTCCAATTTATATTTTGATAAATACTGAAAACAAAGTTTAAATCATAGTTTTCCTTTGGAATACAATAAAACAGCGTATCTACAGTCCAAAACGGCGCTTTTAAAATAAATGGGTTATCAATAGTACCCTTTCTTCCAATTCCAATGGCATCTTCTTTTTCAGATAACGGTTTCGAGACACTCAGCATATAACCGCCCGTTCCGTAGACCGGAATGACACCGTCATCTAAATGTTTATAATCTCTTCCACTACATACATCTACTATCTCCCCTAGCTTACGCTGTTCCCAATCGTTTCCCATCCCTTTTACTAATCTTTAACACTTACGATTTAATAAGGTGTTATAGTCCATCACTCTTATATCTCTGCCTGAATAATACATCCAAAATTCATCTCATCTTTAAAAAGATCATATACATATTCTGAGCTTTCCAAATATAGACCTGTTTCTTTATCCTGAAGCTTTACAAATACTTCTGAATTATAAAATTTATTCATAGCTTCATCATATTCTATATTCTGATCCGTAGTAAGCATATCAACAATATCCTGAACTATATATTCCATTAACTGTTCTTGTTTACTCATATTAATTATCCACCTTTCGCAAAAGCCTAATACTTTTTTCTGTGTGAAAAGAATATTGTGAAGATGTTTTTTTATATATCATTCCTTTCAATAAAGTGTCAAAATCAATAATTTCATTTTCATACTGACGGAACAATAGTGCCATATTATCATCTGCAACTGGACCAATAACAATATCGTATTTATTATCTTTGTTACACAGGGCATTTTTTACATCTTCAAATGCTCTATTTCTATTATTCATTATGAATTTAGCCCATTCTTCCGTTGTTTGTATCCCGAAATCCTTGATTTTTATATCTGAGGCTTTCTTAAAATCATCTTGTATCTCAAAAGTATTTACAATCGGAGAACCACCATAAATCCTTGACACTCTTTCCGCCATTTGTTTCGCTTGTTCAACAATATCTGTCAAATAAAAACCTTTCCCAAAATCCTTATAAGGTCTACACATTGCTAAGTTTATACTATCTATCACAAGATTGCTTCCATGGTATAATCTCATAATACGCCTCCGTTTCTTCGACACAATATTCCCAAGTCTTCTATTATTGTCCTAAAATCTAACGTGTGCTCCACTTCGTAATTTTCTTTTATAAACGCAATACCTTTAAATTGAAATAAATAACGGAATGATTCTTGTATACTGAGATTATGTTGTTGAGCAAATTCATTTACACATGCAACGGTAAAACATATTTTTTTTTTCTGTTCACTCATCCAAAATCCCCCCTTCTTCATATAATTTTTTCGCTTCACTCTTTCTCTTTAACCCACGATGAGTTACATCATAAGCCATGTCTATTTTTCACATCATCATTCTTCATTTACTTCCTTTTTCACCATTATATTTTTCTATCCAAAAACTTACCTATTGGTTAAACAAACATATTTTGCAACATATATTTCTTGATTTTTTGTAATTCTTCACACTTCCGCTGGTGAAGGGTGATGAGGTTATCAAGGTTGCGAAAAACAGCAATAATTTTGTCTTGCTCAGTTCTTGTCGGGTATGAAATGCATAGCTCTTGTATGTCTGAATTGTGGATATGCACCACCGACTTACCCTGCGCCCTTTTTGCCAGTTCTTTTTGTGGTTCACCATTTGAAATAGTAAGTGCTAAAAACAACGGATTTATAAAATCAAATGGATGGAGAATATTAAGGTCGCCGCCAAGCAAAACCCCTGGCTTTTCAACGGCTGACGCTCTTGCAATATCTTCTGCTGTTTCTCCCGAAGCGGGAACGATCACTTCATTCCCTTCACTATAAACAGCTCCCTCTTTGGGGACAGCAAAAGTATCTACTTCATTAATCACAAATTGATACTTCGTATAAAGCCTGCCATATAAAATTATCGGTGTTCCACTCTCCGTCAAATCGCTTTTAGAATAGCCGTTTCCTTTTGAGTATTCTGCAATATCTCCAGCCTTACGCTGTTCCCAATCGTCAGTAAAACCTTCAAATCGGATTTCAGGAATCTTTTCCCCATTTTTCGGAAACATCTTTTGAAGCATATATTTCTTTAATTTTTTTGTCTGTTCGCACTTCCGCTGGTGAAGGGTGATGAGCTTATCGAGATTATCAAAATATGCAGCAATTTCTAATTGTTCTTCTATTCTTGGAAATTTCATTTGATAATCAAGCATATCGCTCAACTTCAAAACTCTATTTCTTCCAGCTCCTCCTGGCGAAGATAATTCCAAGTGGTGCTTAAATCTTCCATCCAAAATAAGATATCTGAAAAACTTTGATGCCATCCCAGAACGAAAGCTATATTGCGGAAACCTATGAGAAACAAGCTTTCCGGCATCATTCTCATCTGTTATAGCTACTGCATGCTCCCATCCAAAAGTAATGTTTACAATAAATTTGTCAGAAGCAACTCTAAACATCTTTGCAGTTTCAAGTTCTTTTCCCGCTTCAACATAACTATGAAAAGTACCTTTTGCATGACTTCTAATTCCAAGGCGCATATATCCATCTGTTGGTGTCGATACTGGATCTTCATATTTTTCAACTATTTCGCCAAACTTACGCTGTTCCCAATCTTCTGTGTATCCTTTGAACCTAATTTTCGGTTTATTCATATCATCACCCCTCAATCATTCCAATAAGACTATTAATTGACGCCATAATATCCTGATCAGAAGACGTTAATTCTTTCAGGCACGTTAAAACTTCCCCTTGAACTTTTGCGATCTCAGCGTCGGTCTGTTTCATTTCTTCCAAAAGCCCTTTTATATCAACCTCCGCTTCTTTTTCAAAATTATCAACGTACCTTGGAATATTAAGGTTAAAATCATTTTTTTCTATATCTTCAAAGCTGGCGAGATATGATTCTTTTTCTACTGTTTCCCGTTTATGATACAATTCAATAATTGAATCAATATGCTCGTCAGTCATGGCATTTTGCTTCTTTCCTTTTTCAAACTTTTTCGATGCATCGATAAACAGGACATTTCTTCCATCTCTGTGTTTCTTCAAAACCACAATGCAAGTCGGGATAGATGTATTATAAAATAAGTTAGCTGGTAATCCAATTACCGCATAAATGTTTCCGGAACGCAGTAATTTTTCTCTGATTTTTCCTTCAGCGGCTCCTCTAAATAAAACTCCATGCGGCAATACAATTGCCATTGTTCCATTATTTTTTAGATGATACAAACCATGTAACAAAAAAGCATAATCCGCTTTGGATTTTGGCGCCAACACTCCATAATCACTAAATCTTTCATCTTGCAGAAATCCCGCTGCTACACTCCATTTTGCTGAATACGGTGGATTCATAAGTACCATATTAAAATCAGTTTCTTCATCTGTCGGCCAATCACTATCCAGCGTATCTCCATTGTGCAGTCTTTGATTTTCCGGTACGATTCCATGTAAGAACATATTCATACGCGCCAGATTATAAGTTGATGTCATCAGTTCCTGTCCATAATATTTTATATTCATTGCTTTTGACGAATACTTCTTTGCATTAAGCAAAAGAGAGCCAGAACCCATGCAAGGATCTATTGCCCTTACAAAATTGATACAATCGAACCATTGCACCAATGAACGGTATGCATAGGGTGCATTTGAAACCCCTTGAACGATTTGCACAGGGTGCATTATTGAACGATTAACTTGTGCGACCATACAAGAGGCCTCCTTTTCCAAAAATTATTTTTTAATAATTTTCAAAGCTGCTTTGGCCATTTTAGGACCAAACTTTTTGATGGCAAATCCTAAACCAGCTAGCCCAACTGCAGCAGCTCCCGTATTTGCAGCTTTTTGGTGCTTAGGGCACAAACCAGTTACGTTATTTTTATCAGTGATTGTTCTACCACATACTTTACATTTTTTTAGATTCTCACTCATTATTTCCATCCTCCACGGATACTACATATATCTCTTGATTGTTATAATCCTTCGTTTCAAGTTCCAATTGCTTCATGCTTGATTCTATTGCTGGTTTCATCTCTTTAGAAAACTTATACCAACAATCAACATTCTCATTGTTATACGGAAAATAGTCCTGCATTAGAGTTGCTGCAGATAATCCCTTTCTGGTTATTGGTTTTTCTATAAAATCAAGCATTGTATGGTTGAATTGCTGTAAAATAGTTTTGGCTGTTTTGCTTTCCCCCAAATACTCTAATATTTGCATCCTCACTCCTACATATTTGGTTGCAATCTGTAAGTCATCAGAAATATAACTCATATATGTATTAATTTGTTTTCCAAATCCTAAGAATGGTATATTAACTCTTTTAGCAAAGCTTTTTGATGTTGTTTCAATATCACGATAAACAGAATTCAAAGCTGAACGAATTTTGCCATCAGCCTCTTTAAGCATTTGTACTCTTTCAGTTTCAGACTCTTTAGTAGCTGCCTCAAGGACAAGAGATCGAGCATCTAAAAATGGAACAATAATATCTCTGTCACGATCTCTTTCAATTTGATATGTCTGAAATTCTTCGATATCTGACAACTTGGCATAAATCTGCCTCATCTGTAGCTGATTACCTATACTGCGCATAGTTTCGATATTAGCAGGACTATTAAGTGCCTTTTTTAGTGTAATATCTTTTACTCGAACTCCATTCTCGTCAAGTATTACTGCTCTCATGTTTCCATCTACTTGCTTTGATTCACCAACAGAGTATACTCCTTTTTTCAATTTACTTCGTACATCTGAAGGCAAGCTCTCGAAATCCGGCAACAATGTAACATTTCCGTTTATAATAATATCTGCTTTATTTATTGCCTCGCCTATTAAATTTAAATCTGAAAAGGGTAAATCCGTTATTACTTGTAGTCCATCTGACTCACGAATAGCAAGGGACATTTTTTGAACATATCCATCAAAGAAATTACTCATCTCTGATATGTTTCTACCATAAATATCTGCGTCAGTTTTAAATATTACAAGCGGCTTTCTTTCAGCTATAATCTTATGTGGAATATTTTCCAATTCATCTTTTTTATCATTTTCATTCATAGAATATTTCTCCACATTAATTAAGTTCATTTAGTCTTTTGAGCCATTTTGCAATAGTTCCGTCTTTAAAAAGAGATAATAAAGCACCGTCACAAAATCTCTCTGCTCTTACAGCTCCTACAAGTAATGCCATTACACATTTTCCATCCAAATCATCTACTAATGCATCAGTCATAGATTTTGATTCCCATTTGATTCCATTCTCATTAAGAATATCTGAATAATGATTCAATTTCATTTCTGGATGCTTATGAATAAAGATCGTCAATAAACTGATGCACCATTTTTGAGTAATTCACATATGGCATTTGGATAGGATGCTCAGATGTTCCATCATTTTCTTTATCAATTACCCAGTCACCTATACCATCACTTGATAACAACGGTAAGTACTTTATTAAACTCTCATACACAATTTATCACCCTTTCATTAAAGCAATTCTGTTTCCAATTGTTTCCTCAATAATTTTTTTCTCTCTTCCATAAACTTAATGAAGTTTCCGTAAGTATAATCCATCTCCGGCAGATAATTTATTTTTCTATATTGGATTTTATCTGTATCAGTTAGGTAATTGGATTCAAACCAGTCAGAAAAATCTTTATCTTGTTTTTCTATATTCGGAATGGCTGCAAGCATCTGAAGATTACTTAAATCATTTACTTGATTTATATATTCATCAATTTGATTAGTTGGCACATCTCTTTTCCCTAGAGCTGTTCTTGTAAATTTACTCTTTGGATATATATGATCAATATGAAACTTATTATTGTAATCCAAAGAAGGATATAACATCATCAAAACCATCAAGGTATCTGCTCTTCCATATTGAAGTTCTAACAAGTTTTCAATATCATCATCCGTAAATACAATAGTTTTACTTGTTCCCCTCAGCTTGTTAATAATCTCATCCAGTGGGAATTCTTTGTTTCCATTTGATTTTATAATTTCACGCAAAGGTCTAAGAACATTATCTGGTTGACCACTGAAGGTTCGTTTTATTAAGGACATTGTGAGCCATTTCTTTATTTTCTTTCTATTGCTTACAGTTGTTGATGAAACCTCAAAATTATTTGGATTACCTATCGTCATAAGGTAGTATGCAATTGGAATAACCGCATTATTGGATTTCAAACTATCTCTTGAAAATCCAAAACTTGATACAAGCAGAAATGCTTGAGTGATTGATGTCTTAATTGTATGCCAATTCTGCTCTATCATGAGCATGTTCTGCTTGTTAAAGTTGTCTACCTTGAATGCAATATTACTGAATCCGGTAAGAACTAACGCTGCTTTCAAAATAAAATCCTTATTTACATTGAACCCTGAACCAATAGCGTTAATATAATCAACAAACTCTGTAATTTCTTTTCTGGCATCTAAAGTTTCCCACTGTGCAGTAGCAATGGATAACAAAAGATCAGAATAACTAAGCACTGTGCCACCACTATTTACTCGTATAAAAATTTGGAGTACTTTATCCAACTCATTAGATCTAACCTTATAATAGCTGATACTTGGTTGTGTATGTATTACCTTAAATAGCTGCGACAATGTGGCATTTGCAAAAACACTCTGTTCCTTTGTATAAATACCTGAAAATGCAATATTTTGCATAAGGAAATCCATGACATCACCTAATTCGGTCATATTTAGAATATCTCCTACTTCAAACCAATAGTGACTATTGTCATTCTCCACTTCTTCTGCTGTAAGAAATGAAAATTCATATTTATCTGTTTCACTGTCTGCAGGTTCCACTATATTTAAATACAGTTTTCTTTCCGGAAATGCAGATTCATTTTTCCATTGTTTGAATGGCATTTTATATGCATATGTGCCTTTTAATCCAATAAATATAGATGTCAGCCTCTGTTGTCCATCTAAAACCGCCATCACATTATCGTTTCCTGTAAGATTCACTTTTGGATTATGTCTAGCATTTTTTTCATGATAATTTTGTAAAAAAGAGTAAAATTCATAAAGAGTATTCTGTTCTCTATCAAGTTCCCAAAACAAGAATGCACCAAACGGATAATCTTGCATTACACTATCAAAAAGTCTCTCTATCTGTGAAGTATTCCATACAAATTCTCTTTGAATCGATGGGAGTACATACTTATTAGCTGATATATCCCTTACAACCTCTGCTATAGTTAATGGTGACTCATAAGCCATTATTTATTCCTCCTTTTTCCTCACATAAGTAAGCTCAACATCATATCCAAGTTCTTCCATCATACGAATGAATGTCTTGTTAACAACACCATCATTCTTTTTGATAATTCGATTAACATATGGACTTGATGTATCGGATTTCTCTGCAAGCTGAGCCTGTGTAATTCCGTTTTCTATACATTTAACTTTTACATCTACTTCTATATTGTTCTTTAGCATATTCACTCTCCTCGTGCTTATGAATTTATTGCACAAATAAGATAATTTATTCTAACATATAATGCGTAATTTTTCAATTGCTGAAATGTTACATTTCCGTAAACAGAAAAAGCACCCAGACCAACAGGTCTGAGTGCAACTCTACTGTATTTATTCAACTTTAATTTCTGTCCCGTCCTTGAAAACTACTGTTACTTCTTCCTTGCTTTTTACGACAATCTTTTCCACAAGGCTGCTCCAAAGTGCCTCGTCAAATTCGGTTATCAGTTCCGATTGTCCGTTGAGAACTGTGATGAATCTACCCATCTGCTCGTACTTAGCATCTTTTTCAGATATTGTAGTACAGACAGTATCGTATTCTTCTTTTAGCTTATTGTATCGCTCTACCAAGGAATTATACTTTTTGTTGTACTCGTCCTGGTTCTGAGCCACTCTCGCATTCTCCGCTACAATATTCTGCGTCATTTCCACCGCAATAGCTATCTCTTCTTCCAAGGATTCTTTCTTTTTAACAAGGTCTGCCTTGTCACAAAGTGTAGTTCGTATCAGTTGAAGATTATCAAGGATTTCTGCTTTTTCTGTAATAAGCTGATTCATCGCCTTTACAAAATATTCTTTGATTTCAAACTCCGTCAAATGTGGAGTTGAGCATCCGGTCTTGTGCCTGAACTTGTTATTGCACTGATAAATAATTCTCCTGTATTTATCGTTAGAATGCCAAACCTTGCTGCCATACCAACCACCACACTCAGCACACTGCACCTTGGAAGAAAAGATTGACACTCCGCTGTACCTTGT
This sequence comes from uncultured Dorea sp., assembly GCA_910578495.1. Taxonomy (GTDB): domain Bacteria; phylum Bacillota; class Clostridia; order Lachnospirales; family Lachnospiraceae; genus Dorea_D. The sequence continues at coordinate 55,119 of CAJTRE010000001.1, read as the reverse complement.
ACTTCCTTTGCCTCTTCGCTGAATTTCAGCTTGTACTAAGTCGAATAATTCCGGTTCAATAATTGCCGGATGATTGTTTTCTACATAATACTGTGGGACTTCACCCTCATTGGTTTTAGTCTTTTTCGTAAGAAAGTCCACTGTGTACGACTTCTGCAAAAGTGCATCACCCTTATACTTTTCGTTAGTTAGAATACTGCGAACTGTTGACTGGCTCCAGTTATCTTTACTTGCAGGAGTTTTCAATCCTCTCTTTGTCAATTCATTTGCTATGGAATGCATTGTAAGTCCATCTAAGAATAGCTTATAAATCAGTTTTACCGTTTGTGCCTGTTCCTCATTGATTACAAGACTGCCATCTGGGGCTTTATCATAGCCGAGAAATCTGCTGTAGGCAAAGCTGACTTTTCCATCTGCAAAACGCTTTCTGTGTCCCCATGTGACATTCTCCGAAATGGATCTACTTTCTTCCTGTGCAAGAGAACTCATAATGGTAAGTAGTAGTTCTCCCTTGCTGTCAAACGTCCATATGTTCTCTTTTTCAAAGTAGCATTCAATATTGTGTTCTTTTAGTTTTCTGATGGTAGAAAGGGAATCAACAGTATTTCTTGCAAATCGGCTGACTGACTTTGTAATAATAAGGTCAATCTTTCCGGCAAGCGCATCAGCAATCATAGTATTGAAGCCATCTCTATGCTTCGTATTTGTTGCACTGATTCCTTCATCAGAATATAGTCCAGCAAATTCCCAATCATCTCTGCCTTTTATATAATTTGTATAATAGTCTACCTGTGCAACATAACTTGTAGTTTGATCCTCATGGTCTGTACTTACACGGGCATATCCTGCAACCTTTCGTTTTTTCTTACTGTCCACAGGCTTGGCAGTAAATTTATTGATGGTTGCAGGTATTTGCGTTACTTTTCTTTTCGCCAATTTCTGCCACGCTCCTTCCTCATATTTTTCATACGCTGACTCATCTCGGCCTTACGCTCCGGTGTCCATTTTTCTTTCATAATCTGTCGCATATGTTCTTTTTGTTCTTCTGAGCAATGCCTGCCGCCACGCTTCGGTGGTTCAAAGGTCATCGGTGTTACTATTCCATCTTTTCCAACAACTTCTAGCTGATAGCCGTCAATGTTTATTTGCTCTACTTTTTCTGCAAAAACCTTCTCGTCCCATTCTGCCATTCCGAGAACTTCTGCAAGCTGAGATTTCAAAAAATCTTCTCTTAGTCCTTGTGCCTTACAAGCGGTTCTTTCAGCACATCGCCAATAATAAAATTTGCCATCTTCCGATGAAGTTGATGGCTGAGTGCATCGCCTATAATTGCAGCCACAATGCTTGCATTTTAATTTACTTGTAAATACCGATGCACCTTTTGGATTTGTATTCTTCTTTCTTCTTTGCTTAGACACCTTATCTCGATATTCTTTAGTCCAACAATCTTGATGACCCGTATTCTCGCAAGGCCTAGTAACAATAGTTCCATCTTGCAAATGAATCTCCAGAGTATACCTCTTTGGAACATTGATAAAGTCTACCTTATCAAGGAAAACTTCATCATCAAATTCATCAATATCTAGAACCTCGGCAAGAACCTTTTTCATATTATCCTGGTTAATACTTGCTCCTACTTCGCAGTGTCCGCCTTTTTTCTTTCTTGAACCACATACCCAAAACTCTAATCTTTTTCCGTTTGGAGTTCGTGGCTTTCTGGTGTTATGCATATAGCTGACACCACAGTAAGGGCATTTAATCTTTCCCGTAAAACAAGAAATGTTAAGGCTCTTATTTGCCAACGCTCCCAGCTGTCTGCGTCTTGCCATTTCATCTTGTATATACTGAAATGTCTCAAGGTCAATAATTGCCTCGTGGGTATCTTCCACCCAATACTGTGGCAATTCTCCACGATTTTGCTTACGCTTTTTATTGATGGGGTCTGATATAAATTCCTTCTGAAAAAGCATGTTACCCGTATAAGTAATGTTGGTTAATATCTTCTTGATATTAGAATCTCTCATCACGCAGCCTTGCCTAGTACGAATACCCTCAGCTTCAAGTTCTCTTTCCGTTTCCAGTCTTGATTTTCCATCAAGAAAATTTTGATAAATTCTCTTTACCACCTCTGCTTCTTTCGGAACAATGATTAACTCATCTCCTTGCCATTCATATCCGTAGATGTTGAAGTGTCCACTTGCATTTAGCATACCTTCCTGCATCCTTTTACGAATGCCCCACTTCACATTATCCGATATAGAACGGCTCTCTTCTTGAGCAAAAGAAGCAAGTATGGAAAGCATCAACTCTCCATTACCACTTAAAGAATTGATATTCTCTTTTTCAAATCTGACCTCAATTCCTAAATTTTTTAGATGTCTTACTGTTTCAAGCAAATCCACTGTATTTCTTGCAAATCGCTGTATTGACTTTGTAAGAATAATATCAATTTTTCCTTGCTCAGCATCTGCAATCATTCGTCTGAACTCATCACGCTTGACTGTACTTGTTCCGCTGATACCATTATCGGCATATACTCCAGCAAATTCCCAGTCCGGATTCTTTTGAATGAAATCATTGTAGTAACTTATCTGTGCAGAAAGCGAGTGATTCATTCGCTCTGATTCCATTGAAATTCTAGCGTATGCAGCAACCTTTTTTCTTTTCTTTATAGTTGGTATCGTACTCTCAATCTTGGTAATTGTACGCATGAAATCAACCTCCTTCCTTACACATATATCACTCTAAAGCCCACTTATATCAAGTCAATATCGGCAAATAATGTACCCAAAGTTGGCTGATATTTTTCCTGCATTTTTGTATCAATTATGGTGTACTCTTCCTTAGTTATAAGTCCATCATCAAGCATCTTTTTTGCTATACTCATGGTTATCTGATACAGCTTTTCCTGTTTCATCTGCTCCTTACTCATTGCTTCCACCTCCGAATCTGTCGGTGATGTAGCAAGCATGGGAACAGTACTTTCTATCAACCTTTCCATACACTTGAAACTTCCTATGACAACCTGGGCATACCTTTGTCGTTATATTTTTATGATGAACTTCTTCACGATGAGAGTTCCACCACGTCATACGGCATTTATCTGAGCAGAACTGTTTTTTCTTTCTCTTATCATTCTGTGGCACCGCCTTTCCACAATTCTTGCAATAGACTTTCTCTGATGAGCAATTAGGAATTGTTGCTGGCACAACTGTTTCTGACTTAGCAAGGTTGTTTCTACGGCAGAAAGACTTGATGGTGTTTTCTGAAATATTAAGTTCCTTTGCAATTACTCTATATCCAAGACCTTCTGCCCTCATATTTATAATTTGTGATTTTTTCATATCGTTCATAAGTAGAACCACCTCCTAAGTAACAGGCAAAGAAAATGGCTCAAATTTTAACTTTTCACGCAAAAAAATGCCCGTCAGAGAAATTAATCTCCAACGGGCATAATGATTGCTGAGTTATTCAGTTATCTCAAGAGTTCATTCACTCTCTTCTGCACGGCATCGTAGTTATATCCGGCTTTGGTAAGTCTGTTCTTTCTATCTGCTCCGTTACCCCATTTGCCTTGAATGACCTCTCTTGCAAGCTCGTCTACCGTTTTGGTACTTGAGGCAGAAGTTCCATATACTACTTTTCCATTTGTATCAAATACAGAATATCCAGGATTTGCCTTTGCACATCTCTTTGCATTTTCCAATGACTTAAATGCGCCCTTCTGTGATTTGACATCTGCCCAAGTCTTTCTTACTCGGTACAATCCTGTCGCTGTAGTTCCACCGGAAGATGAACCGCCTAGTTCCGCAGTAACCTTTGCAGCAAGATCACCAAGTCTTGAATAAAGCCAGTCTCCCGGACAGGACTTATTCGCAAACCATCTGTGAACTGTAAGTACCATCTCATCAGATTTTGGCGAATAGTTCAGTGACTTGTTTTTATCTCCAAACCACAAAAGTTTCTTTTTGCCATTTCTTCTGCAGATATCTGTGCAAAGTTTGATAAGAGTTGCATATACCGTGCTGTTCATCGTATATGGATGTTTTGTATCGGATGCACACTCAATCGTGACGGCTCTCTGATCATTGGCATTAGAAGATGAACACCAAGAGCGGTTCTTCTCTTCTACATACATTCCGACTCTGCCATCAGGTCCGATACCATAGTTGCAGCTTGCCTGTCTTGAAGTAGGTGCAAAAATATTTCCTAAAGTTTCTACACTGCACTGACCAACCACACAATGCGGTGTGATTCTATCAATGGAATGTGTTCTCTGTCCGGAATGGTTCGGACTAAGTTTGGTGTAGGACACCATTTTGCTGTTTGTATAAGCCATATTATTTTTCCTCACTTTCTGCTCTGTCATGGAGCTGTTCCAATACTGATTTGATTTTTACCGGGATAGGAAGTCCCAAATGTCCTGCATTTTCAAGAAGGCTCACACCTTCATTGGAAATGTAAAAGAAGATTACTGCTGTTCTAAGGACACTGCCTGTACCAATCACCTGCACATCAAGAATGTTTGCAATCCCGACAAGCAGGAAAATCAGCACCTTTCTGCAGATTCCCTTAAAGCCAACTGCACTTGACAGTTTCTTATCTGAGATGGCACACATCACTCCCGTGATATAGTCCGTGACTGCAAATAAAATGAGAGCGATAAGTAAGCCATCACATCCTCCTAAGAAGTAGCCAAGCCACCCTCCGATTCCGGCAAATACAAACTGAATCATGTTCCAAAATTCCTTCATTAATAATTCCTCCGTTTCTAAAAATTTGTATAGAAAAAGCGACTGCCCCCATTTGAGCAATCGCTTGATCTAGCAATAAATATTAAGCTGTGCGTTTCCACATATAACAGGTGATATATGGCTGTAAGTTGTTATGAGCACTTCCGCTTCCGGCAGACGCTGTTGAACCGGAAATTGTATGAGAGTGAGCCCCCGCACTGGTTGTTGCCTTGTTTGTAATGGCTGTATAACCGGATGTTGCATCAATAATTACTTTATTTCCACTGCTTGCACCCCAAGTTGTCTTTTGATTCTTAAGGTTATGTGTATGTGAACCTGTTTCATTTGTTGCAAGCGTACCTTTTGCATGGGTATGTGATGGCATTTGTGCTGTCGTAAGTATTACGGTTGCTGCACCTCCGGTCTTTTCAACTGTAGCGAAATTTGTATCATTTGCATTGACACCAACAGGCACTCTTCCGGTTCCCCAGGCAGTCCATGTTCCTCCAAAATAAGTGGACGGATTTGTGGAACTGACGCTCATATAAATACTTCCAACTGGATACATCTGTTCCATAATGAATTTTTTAAGCAGCTTTCCATAAACCTTTACATCCCACTTTTCAGATACTTCAAAACAGTTGTCTGTTTCAGACACCTTGCCAACGGCTACGCCTTTTCCTCCGCTTTTGAAGTCCATTACTACAGCGGCCGTTGAAACCACATCAACAACAGATATGGATGAGAAAGCATCGGTAATGGTATATCTGATTTCATATGACGTTTCTGTTGAAATACTGCCTCCGCCAAAGGTAAAGGCAGTACCGCTGCTAAATGAAACATTTGCATTCGTCCATTCTGCAGTGCCGGATTTACGGTATTCTGTTTTTCTTGTCACTGTATTCTTGCTGCTGCATGATGCAAAGCTGTAAGATAGAAGACCTCTGACATATGTTCCATCATCATTTGCAGTTCCATTGCTGGTCGCTCTCTGTGATTGATAGCTTGAAAAACTAGGGGCAGAATAGGCAATTACTGATATCGACACGGTTTTTGCATCAGATACTCTTCCCCTTGAATCAGTGACCGTTGCCGTGAAAGTAATCGTCCCGGACGAATTTAAAAAGCCCGTTGTAAGCGATGAAGCTGTTCCAGAATATCCACCACCACTGATGTTATAAGATTTTACCGTTGAACCATAACTTCCGGCTGCTCCTTCAATTTTTAATGTTGCCCTGGATTTTGTCTGCACATAGATTCCCCATGCTGACGGAACACTTCCATCTACTCTTGTTGCTGACAAATTGTCAATAACAGGCTTTACCGATGCCGGAACTGTCAAAGTATGCGTACAGGTCTTTGACCCAACTTTCGTTGAGCCGCTATAGGTATCGCAAGTGATTGTGCAGGTACCGGATATGGCAGAAGGTATTTGATTTGCTAGCGATATAGGTGGTGTCCACGATACCGATGTTGATGAAGTCTTGCTTGCAATCGTACCTGTTGCACTTCCAAATTTATAGGTCAATGTATGCGTAAAAGAAGATGATGCTCTGCTTATCGTAATTGTTGCAGCACTACCCATATTTACATTAGTCGCTGATGCCGAAGATGCTCTGGGAATTGTATTGAGCGTATGTGTACCGCTTGCAGACACACTGACCGCATAGGAATAAACGCCCGCCTCACAGCTTAAGCTAAAGGATTTTGTACCATCAGCGTTATGGGTAATCGTAGTTGAACCGGATGCGACTACCGTTCCGTTATACAATTTAATACGATTATCCGTTGAAGTCGAATATACCGTTGTACCATTAATAACAGCTTTGAACCCGCCTGCCATAACCCAAGAAGTAGTACTTCCTCCCGAACCTTTTAGTGTCCAGGCAATGGTAGATGTATTCTTTTCTATATTCTGACTGGAAAGCGTCCACGATAATGTAATGGAACGGCCTTCTTTTTGTCCTGTTGTGATACTTCCGCTTGAAGCCATGAATTAATCCTCCTTTATGATGCCGGCCCTCTCCACTTGATTGAAAGGTTTCCGTTAGTTCTTGGTATAAAATCAAACCATCCCCTAGAGTCATTTCCAAGAGACAGCTTATTTCTAATTTCTGCATTCGTAATAACAAGACTCTGATTCGAAATGTAAGCAATCTTCTGTCCGTTCTCCTTAAAGGCAAGTTCATTATTAGAAAGCTCTGCTGTAAATGCATTACCGACTTTTCCAAGTTCAATAAGTGCTCCTTTAAATCTGATGTACTCTTCTAAAAGTTCTTGGTTTGAAGCCACGTTATTTTTAATTTCATCAGTAACAGCAGTGAAGTCCATACGAATCTCACTGCTGTTTTGTGTAATGCTTGTCTGAAAGTCCTGCTGAATTTTCTCCATATCAGATTTTTCTATATAGGTATCCTTTACAGAACTTAATATTTCATTGGATGTTTTGGTAATCTCAGAGTAGCACTCATGCACTTGAACTTTCAGTGTTTCTACATCACCCAAGGCATCCTCATAAGCCGCAACACTCTGAAATGTATGTTGACATGATGTAAGAAGTGCCATTCAGACCACCTCCCATCATTTTGAAACATCGCACTGCAATGTAAGTAAGCTGTCGATATCTTCTGCCGAAAGATAGATGACCTTACCCGTCTTGGAAAAGGTCACTTCTTTACCGTCTTTATCCTGTGCGTACCAGGTGTAAGTAAGGCTCTGCTTTTCTGTCGCATTCACCCACGTTGTTCCGTTATATTTTATCAAGGTTACTGTCTTTGCCGTATGGTCGACCTTATACCAGAACATTCCGCTTGTCGGAGTAGATGGTGCAGTTTCACTGATATTTCCGAGCAATGGATCCACTTCTTTCTGATTGGTACGAACGATAATATACGGTACTAAACCACCAAGATTATTCTTAACTGTATACCCTCCGATAGAGAGCATCTCCGATACATAAGGGTCTGACTTATCTTCCACTGTAATAACATCAACATAATTCTTTCCGCTATAGGTCATCGTGCATCGGTAGGACTGAATATTAACGATGTCTGCTCCGCTGACAGTCAGCGTACCCACTGTTGCTCCGCTGATATTCGTCCATGAACCACCAGAGTATTTTGCCCATTGATATGTGGCACTTGTAATAACAGATGAACCCACATAGGCAGATGTTGCAAGCTGAATAGTTCCAGATTGATTCTGTACGATTGTTCCATTGGGTGCATAAACAGAAAATACAACTGCAGATGCACCATTGCTTCCTGCTTTGGATTTTGTCCATGTAAACACCTTTGTGATGGTTTTACCGGAAATAGTGAATGTAAGTGTAATATCACCTGAAAGTACTGATGCATTTCCAAGGTCGGAGGATGCCGCTACTGATAGTTCTAACTTTCCTGCCGCACTTGCTGTAGATGCTGTATTGGTTTTGACTGTGATGCCTGCAGGAAGTGTTCCCACAGCACAAGTACAAGCCGTCTGTGTAATACCGACATATCCTGTAAAAGGAATGGAAATCGTACTTGCAGCTGCTGTCTTTCCAGCAGAGGTACAGGCAATCGACTGTGTTTCATTTCCAAGAACAACAGATAGACCTCCTGTTCCGGCAGAACCCGGATTACCCTTATCACCTTTAGCACCATCATAGATTTTCGTAATTGTGATAGTATCGAATACATCACTCTCTGAAGTTGTTACTCTAATCTGTGCCACATTGTTTACAAAAATATTATGGGCAGGCTTTACTACCAATGTTCCGCCTGTAATGGAAGTATTATCGGAAGTTGTCGGATAATCCGTCCATGTTCCACTATTGTTTTTATACTGCCATTTGGCAACAGTTACACCTTGCACCTGTGCAGTAAGTGTTGCCTGCGATGCACCAACAAGAGCCTGTGAAGTATCATACTTAAAGACATAAGTGTCACTGCTTACGGTACATAATTTTGCATTTGCCGCATTCTTCACCAAGGTATAGGTAATATCGGCAGTAATGTTTATCGTATTCTTGGTTTCAGAATCATAGTAGCTGATATAGCAGATGTAGGTAATCATGCCGGAGCTTGATGCTGACAGCTTATTCTGATTGACCGTCAATACTCCATTTTTCACTGTTTCACCACTTGTCAATGCTGTTTCAGAAGATACACCATCTTTTCTCTTCCATGAAATCGTTACGCCGCTTGCTGTCGGAGATACATTTGTCTGGTCAAGGAACAGCACAGGTGTCAGTACAAGATTCGTGCTTGCCCAGCTAGGAGCGTAAGTATGCGGCAGTACATTTGGATCTTCACTTTGCGTCTTCGGAAGATTGGATGTAATATATGCCGATAATTTTCTCTGATCCGTAATGTCAACAAAGGTCTGCTGACTGGATGTTAAAATGGTTGCCATTTGAAAATTCCTCCTTAAATTTTTACTTCACAATAAAAGGACGCATTGTCATATACGTCCTCGGTAGTAATCGTTATTTGTTTCATACCGATATGGTTCTTATCCCACTCGGCATCTGCCTCTTCATCGGAGGACTTTCTATGCCAGATAAAGCATTCTGCCGATAAAGTATCCGTTATGTCTTTATCCCAGGAATAGACCTTACACAGCATCGTGCTTTTCTGACCTTTGTTTTTGAAGATGTTTACTCCATTCACAACAAGTTCAGTTCTGTACATCTTATTTGCATTGATGGAATCAATCTCCCCATGAATGCTTTCTATCTGATAGGTCTTGCCAAGGAGGTCATCTTCCAGTGCTGAGATGTTTTTATCCTGCTTTACTGTCTGCGATGTCAATGTAATGCCGCTTGCACCAATCGTTATTGTATTCCCAGCAGGATTTAGATAATCTCTTGTTTTGCTGACAACAAGATATGTTCCGTTTATGCCATGTGGCTTTGAGATGCATTCCACATACATCCTTGCCCGTATATCTCCGATATCCGCACCTGCATCAGATTCATCTACAATGACAAGTTCAATGCTTGTGACTCCCTGAGTCATATCGGAAAGGCGGCTCTTTGCTTTCCTTAGAAGATTTCCGGGAAGTGTTACATCATCCCAGACTTCCGTAACCCATATCCAGCCGATTTCTTTAACGGATAGTTCATCATAGATATAGTTCCTGCCATCATTGACAGAAGTAATATCTACCCGTTCATCTAATTCCGTTTCATTGCCTTCTTCGTCAACAACTGATTTCTTTGCTCCAAGAGGAATCAGTGCAGTCGCTCTTTCCGTATGGTCTTTGGTAATCTTGACATCAATGATGTTCTTGCCAAATTCTACGGTCTGCAGTGACTTTAATTTGAAGTCCTCAAGATAGTCAATGTACTTTCCGTCTTTTTCATATCGCACCTGCAGATAACCTCCATGTGTACCTATCAGCTTATTCTTGATAGCATCCAATGTAACGGTATAATCGGAACTGCTGTAAGAAACATAGTCATTATCATCGGTTACAGTGACATTCCCGATTTTGAACTGTTTCTGCTTTTCCACACTATTATTATGAACGGAAATAAACTGTTCAAATAATCCTCTCAGCGTACCTTTATATGAAAAAGGTGGCTGCAAGGTATCCTTCAGATAAGCAAGTGCTGATTCACAAGTCCAGGTATGAGTGTTATAAAAATCTGAACCATCATCAAGTGCCCTTCCTTCAAATACCACCTCGTCATCCTTTTTGCACTGAATCACAGACGCCATCGGTTTAATGGAATCAATGTACGGATGATTAAATGGGGCAGAGAGTGTAAAGCTGTCGATGTTTTCTGCATCTTCACTGACTACTGCCTGCGTAATAGCAAGTTTTGATAAATTAGGATGATAAAAAATCTGACCGTCCACATATACTTTGAATACACTCATAGGCATCCCTCCCTATAGCGGAATGTGGTATTGCCACTGCTTTCAACCTTGATGCTGTTATTTCCGTGAGTTAGCTGCAGCTCCGGAATCACCCATGTACCGCTGCTCAGTGTCTTATGAAAAGTATCTGTTCCTATCTTCCATGAAAGTGCTGTATCAGCTGTTGTTATCACAGTAGGAACTACAGGCATATAATCACTTACAAGCACCACTGTTCCGCTTCCAGAAAAAACAACCTCCGTCATATCCACATGGTATCTATAGGAATCTGCATCACTGCTTTCCATCACAAGCTGACCTTTTCCGGTAAGCGGATCATAGGAAGATGACAGCTGCAAAGTTCCCACTGCATAAAGATTTGGTTCTTCGCTCGTCCTTACTCTACACAGTCTTCCGGCATAGCGATTACTCATCTTGGCAGTAAGTTCATCAAACTTTACTCTTGTTCCAAGCATAGAGAATGTCAAAGTAAAGGCTCTCGGTTTGAAAGATACCAAGCCAAGAGCCTCGTTAAATCGGATAGGAGAATTGCGTCCTGGTACAGTAACCGTTTCTGCCTGTGACTGCGGTATCGGAAAATCGACCGTTTCTCTTACCCATCCATTCTTAAGCATGGATTCATCATCAATATAAATATCCGGTATCATAGTGCAAGCCTCCTTGTTATCTTCTGCTGTTTTCCAAGTCCGTCATCAATGGCCGGAAGCAAATGTCCTACAAGCGTTCCATCTTCCAGATAAATTCCCTTAGAACTATTGTCTGCAATAATGGCCAGATACTTTTCCATACCGCTCATATTCAGTTTGCTGTCAAGCATTGACTCAAGCTGTTTATAGAATCCGGAAAGCGGAAGTATCGCCTCTGCTCCTGCTTCTCCTCCCATCATAAGAGAAGAACCGTTCATGCCAAACGCAGTCGGTTTTGTCATGATACCGCCTTCCTTATACCAATCAATTGAAAGATGCGGTACGGACGGAGGTGCAATAGAAAGCTTGCCTGTCACTTTGAAATGCGGCAGCTTAATCTTAGGAAGTGACAGTTTCATGCCGGAGAAGAATCCCTTAATGGCATCAACCACACTCTTGACTTTATTTTTTACCGCCTCAATCGGTGTAATAATAGCCGACTTGATTCCATTCCATACAGAGGTGGCAGTACTCTTGATGCTGTTAAACACAGAGGATACCGTACTTTTCACAGCATTAAATACTGTGCTGACCGTATTCTTAATAGCATTAACCGGAGTCGTAACGGCAGTCTTTATCGCATTCCATACTGTAGTCGCTGTGTTTTTGATTGCATTAAATACTGTGGTTACAACTGTTTTGATAGCATTCACCACCGTTGTCACAACCGACTTTATGGCATTCCAAACCGTAGTAAATACTGTCTTGATAGCATTCATCACGGTGCTGACAACGGACGAAACTGCATTGATTACGGTTGTAACCTTTTCTTTGATTGCATCCCAAACAGCAATAACAATTTCCTTACAGTTCTCCCAAATAAATCGGAATGGCAAAGTGATGATGTCAAATGCCGCCTCAAGGATAGATGCAATAAACATAATCCCTGTTTGGACGGTATTCTTGATGCCTTCCCATAGGTTTGTAAAAAAGGTGGAAATACCCGTCCAGATGCCGACAAAGAAATCCTTAATGCCTGTCCATACTTCATTCCACGATGTGCCAAACCATCCAAGCACTACATCTGCAATATTTCTTATTGCATTCATATAGTTGGTAAAGGTATTCTTGATGAAATCCCAAACCGAACCGAAGATGCCTTTGACACCTTCCCATACCTGCGACCAGTTGCCGGTAAAGATACCGATAAATACATCAAGGATTCCAGTGATAACTCCAAGAACACCCTCCAGAATATTGGCAATCTGCGTAAACACGCCTTCAAACACCGGAGCAAGGAAACTGCATAATGCGTTCCAAATGGCAGATACAACTTCCTTGAAGTTCTGGAAATCAAAGCCTAATGCATTGAGTCTGTCTGTGATGCCTTTTGCAAATCCGCTGAAGATTTCTTTGATGCGATTCCAGATAGCAATAATACTGTCACGGAACTCCTCATTCGTTTTCCATAGATGGATAAAAGCTGCAACTAATGTTCCGATAATCGCCACAACTGCAACGACAGGTGCGGAGATGCCGCCAATTGCCGCACCAACCTTTCCCATAACACCGGATAGTCCTCCGGCATTAGAAATAAGGCTTGTTATCTTCAAACCAAACTTACTGAACGCCTGCATGGCCACACCGACTTTTGATATGACCGTTCCAAGAATTACAAGTACCGGTCCCAGTGCAGCTACAAAAAGACCAATCTTTACAATGACCTGCCTTGTACCTTCATCAAGGTTATTCAGCCAATCTACGAAAGACTGAACCTTTGCCACGATATTCTTTATCATCGGCATGAGTGCTTCACCGATAGAAATGGCAAATCCCTCAACTGCCGACTTTAAAATGGTAAGCTGACCTTTTAAGTTATCAAGCTGCGTATCAGCCATTTGCTGTGCCGCTCCGCCACTGTTTTCAATAGCAGTCTGCAAATCCGTCCAGGTATCCCCTGTATTGGCAAGCAGTGCATTTACTGATGAAAGATCGGTCTTATTAAAAATCTTGCTGATGATGTTTGCTTTTTCTTCGGAGGTCATGCCATCCATTGAAGAATTCAAATCTCCAAGAATATCATTCAGACTCCTCATATTTCCTTCGGAATCATAGACAGATACACCTAATTGATTCATGAGTTTCGATGCACCGTCAGTAGGATTTTGAAGTGAAAGAATAACGTTTCTTAAATGCGTACCACCCTCTGCACCTTTAATACCGTTGTTTGCAAGAATACCAAGTGCAGTGTTAAGTTCTGCTGTTCCGCCTTTAACGGATTTTGCTGTAGCACCGATTGTAAGAATACCTTCACCAAGCTGACCAACGGAGGTGTTGGTAGTTGATGCAGTTTTTGCCATCTGGTCAACCATCTTGTCGGCATCTTTCACTTCCATACCAAGAGCAGACATCGCATCCGTTACCATATCCGATGCAGATGCAAGATCAATATTACCTGCTGCCGCTAAGTTAAGAACGATCGGAAGCGTGTCACACATCTGCTGTGTATCATATCCGGCAAGTGCTAAATAATTTAAAGCCTCAGCACACTCACTTGCAGAATATGCTGTTTTTGCACCCATCGTCTTTGCAAGGTCGGACAATGTATCCATTGTATTAACAGACTGACCATTTACCTTGGACATGGAATCTTTGGTAATTCCCATCGTAGCCTGTACCTGGCTCATGGAAGATTCAAAATCAGCGGCAGTCTTTACTGCAGCACCGCCCATCGCAGTTACCGCTGCCGATGCAACAGATACTTTCTTGCCGACATTCGTAACTCCATTACCGAAAGACTCAACCTTTGAACCGACCTCACCTATTTTTGTAAGAGTCTGATTAGTCTTAGATGCCTGGGATTCCAGTCGTTTGAGTTCTGCCTCAGTTTCTGCAATCTCTCTTTGAAGGGCATCGTACTGTTCCTGTGAAATCTCGCCTTTTTGCAGCTGTTCGTTTGCTTGCTCTGCGGCAGTTTTTAATGTAGCAAGTTTCTCTTTGGTTTCACCAATAGCCTGCGTTAACAGTTTCTGTTTCTGAGCAAGCAGATTTGTATTTGTAGGATCTAGTTTTAGAAGTCTTTCAACATCCTTTAATGCAGACTGCGTATTTTTAATCTGTCCGTTGACTCCCTTAAGGGCAGTCTGCAGCTTGGTAGTATCACCGCCAATTTCGACAGTGATACCTTTGATTCTGTTTGCCATTGGCGTCTACCTCCTTAAAAATTTGCAAAATAAAAGCCCGGTATCTTCCGAGCATAAGAAGAGCACCAACCATTTCTGATTGATGCTCTTTTCGTTCATATTTAATGATTAGTCAAAATCATAAGGATTGCTATAGCACATCCAATCAAGCGGATACATAACACCATGCTCAGCTTCAAATTCTGCTTGACGCTTGGCTTGACGTTTAGCATCCTGCTTACGAGAGACTTTCTTTGTCATCTTATCATTTGACATTCTGGCCTTGTAAGCTTTGTTGTTTGGATTGTTCTGATTTGCATAATCATCAAGTTGTTGTTTTGTATGTGTCTTTGCAGACACTCCTTTTTTCTTTGCCATGAACGTTTCTCCTTTCTCCTTGACTCCTAATATATGATTACGCACAAGATAGCGGACACTACGTCACCTTCTTAGCTGAATCCTGAAAAGGATTATCTCTGCATTTAATCAAAATGCAAGGTTGGAGAACAATTTTTACATCTAGTGTAAAAATCTTCGCTAATATTATATCTCCATAAGCCAAAAAATTCAATGTATTAGAACTTATCAAAATCCTCCTGCGTAGCTAAACTGTCATACTTCACGGAGTCATTTGCTTTCTCCGTCCAAATGTCCATCACCATCCCGATAGTCAGATAATCAAGGTCTGTAATCGAAATGCCAATTTCAAGGCATCTTAGCAGGAACAGGGGAGTTGTCATCTCACGGCTTGAGCGTTTAAGTTTTTTTTAGAGTCAATATCAGTAATAAGATTCGTTCCCCACAAAGCAAGAATCTCCGGCAGTACCTCATAAATTGAGAACATCTCAAACTGGTCAAGCCAGTCATCAATATTATCCGGAATGGTATTATCCGCATGATATGCCATGATATATGCCACATTCTCGAAAATCTCCAAATCGTCAATGGCAAATTCCTCTCCATCATCCTTGCTGCCTTTATATGATTTTTCAAGTTTTGCTAAGTCCTTAAAGATATCTCGTTTAAACTTTGCACGATAAAGACGAGGCACCGTTGCAGAAGAGCGGAAAGCCACATCTTTATCTCCGATTTTAATTACTTTCTTCAGCATGATTATTTACCTCCGTTTGCAGCTTCAGTTTTTGCTACTGGAACATATACAGACTTGTACCAATCGTTATAGGTTGCATCAGTAGTGGTATCCCCAGTTCTTGATTTTACAAGACCATCTTCTCTAGGATCTGCCGTAAGAGATAATGTTTCTGTTCCTGGTTCAATCGTATCCTCTTTTGTTTCTGACTCGATAGAAGGACGAGATGCAGAGCAATTATATAAAACGTGACGGATGCACTTCACATCTCCGTCAAATTCAAATAGCAGTGCAAATTTCTCTGTTTCTGCAATATTAGAGTTCTCAACAAGAACACCATTCTTATCAAGTTCTTCTTTCAAGATTTCCGTTCTGAACCATTCCGGGATAAGTGCAATTTCCAAATCACCGCTGTATCCGTTATTAGATACAGAACGGAAATATACAATGCCATCCGCATAGAACGGAGAAGAATCACCCTCCGCATCCAAACTGATGCTTACAGCACCGGGGATTGCCTTTGGTGTTTCATACGAATAACTTCCATCTTCACCTTTTGTCAGCTTTGCGGCATGAACATTTTTTAGATTGTATTTTACTTTATTAGCCATAGCTTTATGCCTCCATTTCAAATGAATATAGGACTTCGTACATCTTTTCACTTTCTATCCACGTTTCTGTGTGGTCATAAAAAATGCCATACTTATCAAGCACGGATTCTACTTTACTTTCTACCGACAAGTCCTTGAAATCAGTATAAAGTTCAATATGAATTTCATTTATTTTTTGATACACTCTTCCATCAGCTGAAAAATTATCAGAGCCGGGAATGAGGTAACAAATAAACGGTGGATCCGGACTTTCGCCTTCTGCAAAGTGGTCATAGGCAAAAGGAATGTCCATCTCCTTAAGCATCTGTAATATTTTATTCATCAGTGACCTCCCAGTGCTTTCGCTATTTCAGACTCCAGTGTTTCCACGGCAGACTGTTCTGTCTGTGCGATATGGGGTCTTGCCGCAACTCTGCCTCCGCCACGTTTTGCATGACCATGCTCCAGAAGATGAGCAAGCTGATATCTGTTCTTTGAATGAACTGTTACTTCCAAAGAATTTGATGTTTCCTTGGTTTTCTTCACACTCCATGACTTCGCATACTTTCCGGTATCAATGGGAGCAGATGCAGCAATTTCTTTTCTGACGGTATTGCCTGCCTTTCTGACTGCCTTTTTCACATCATCAGAAGCGAGGTCAGCATATTCTTTCAAGCCTTCCATAATCTCATTGGCAAGGTTATCAATCTTTGTATTTGCCATTACTTCTGCCTCTCTTTCTCGCACTTGAATTTCAGAGATTTCCTCTTAAAATTCATATGGTCAATTGATACGATGTTATAGACATTACTGTCAAAGATGATTCTGCATTTGGTGGAATCGACATCAGACAGCTTTTTGCAGTATCTGACCGTAAAGGAAATATCCGAATCATCTACAATAAGTCCTGCAACTGCTTTTTCTGAACCACCCTCACCGCTAACTGTAGCAAAGCAAGAATAAAAGTCAGTCCATACATTCTTGTGATTGCCGATGGAATCAGTAATGACTTCACTTTTCTGTATTGTGATTTTTACATTTAGAAGTGCTATATCCATCAGAACACGCTCCTTCTTACACCCTCAAGCAGTGAGCGAAGGGAGATTGTAAGCTGATGGTGGTCTGCATCTTCTCGATGTTCATATAAATAAGCAACAGCATACATAACTGCAATCTTTGACGATGGTATCTCGGATAATTCTTCCACTGATAATCTGGCAATATCTGCACAGAGATTTTCACCTGTTACAATAAAATGTCCAATCAACTCATCATCGTCATCAAAGTCAACTCGAAGATATCCCTTCATCTCATCAATTCCTACAATCAATTCAATCACCACCTCTAATTACATCCAAGGCAGTACCGTTCTATAAACAGCACTGCCTTGATTTATTTACGTTACGCTCCTGCCTTAGAAGCAGCCTTTCCGGTTACTTTAAGAATCTGAACAGCCTCCGGAAGGATAAGCTTACCATCGACTCTTTCCTTTGCTACAAAACCAATCATGCCATTTCCGGCAAAAAGTTCTGTAAGCTGTTTGAAAGAACGAGTACCTCTGTCACCGATGTTGTAATATTGATAATCACCAAAAGCGATACCATCGACAGGGCAGAACGGAGATGTATAAACGGCATAGCCAAGAAGTCTGTCCGGCTCTCCCTGTGTAAGTGCAGGTTGCCACATAAATGCACCATTGTTGTCCTTAAGAGTACGAATGGATGCAACTGTCTGATCGTTCATTATGAAAGATGCATTTTTTCTATATGGGCGTTTCAACGAATACACGAGACTGATGATATCTTCCGCCTTGAGTGTTGTCGTACTTCCTGCTACAGTACCACCGCCCTTATCAGCGAAAAGTCCAAGCGGTTGACCGACACCACTACCATTAAGGAATGCATCTTCTTCGGCATTTGCAAGTGCCTTACCGAACTGAGTGATAATGTAATTTTCAAGACCGAATGCATTATCATATAACAACTCTTCTGTTACTTTGATGGCAACATGGAGTTTGTGAGCATCGAGCAAAATCTGATCAAATGTTGCCTCGCCAAACTGCAATGCGCCGCCTTCTTCGATCCATGCAGCTGCAGGCTTTGTAGCTGCAATGTTGATCTTGTGTTCACCGGAAGTTGTAATCTTATGACCAAGTTTTCTCATAATGTTTTCTTCATCAAGTACATCAATCAATCTATTGTCATATTCTTCCGGTACTAAATATCCGCCGTCAGCATCTACGCCTTCCTGCAAAATATTTGTAATCTGCTTGAAGTTGGAACGAAGTGCCTTAAGCATTCCTTCCTTATACTCATCAGATGCACGTCCTGTTCTTACATCTTTTGGTTTATCAGTTGCCGGCTTTGTAACGATTGGAGTATTGATAGGCTTACGCATCTCGTTTTCGAGCGCATCCATCTGCTCCATTCTTTCGATTTCAAGGCTGTAATCCTTGACCTTCTTTTCCATTTCGGCATAGGTCTTTGCATCTTCTTCAGAAAGCAATCCGTCTTTATCACGCTTGCTTTCTACAAATGCTTTAGCACCTTCCCATGCCTTGTTTCTTGCTTCTCTTAATTCCTGAATAGTCATAGTATAATTACCTCCAATTTTTCATTAAATTTAGGCGATCCATAAGTGAATCGGCTTTTGTTTTTGTTTCTTCTGCTTTTGGTTCAATCCTGCATTTCTTTGCAATCTTGCTCATAAGTGAGTTCGTAACTGCAACCTGCGAATAAACCATGTTGACCTGTGGAATTTCGATTTCATCTGTCACACTTCTCTGTAAGATTTCATCTGCAAATCCCATCTCAACGGCACTGTTGGCATCCATCCAGGTTTCTGCATCCATAAGGTGAGAAATCTTGGCTCTGCTCATGCCGGTCTTAATTTCATAGGCATTGACAATTGACTCTTTTACTTCATCCAGCATTTCAATTGCCTTTTGCATTACCGCTGTATTTCCATAAATTCCTGCTGATGGATTATGGATCATCAGCATTGAAACAGGGGATACACAAACCTTTGTACCTGCCATAGCAATAACAGAGGCTGCACTTGCTGCAATGCCGTCAATCTTAACTATGACATTTCCTTTGTATTCCATCAGCATGTTGTAAATTTGTGCTGCCGCAATACAGTCACCGCCCGGAGAGTTGATCCAAACCGTGATATCACCACTTCCTGCATTCAGTTCATCTCTGAATAGCTGAGGTGTCACATCATCATCAAACCAGCTTTCCTCTGCGATTGTCCCGTTGAGAAACAACGTCCTCTCCGTTGTCTGTTCCTTCTGATTCGTCTGGTTCTTCCACTTCCAGAACTTCTTCATCTGATTGCTCCTTTCCGCCTTTTGCAAAGATTCCCGCATCGGCAAGTTTTGTCATGTTTCCATTGATGAGGTATAAATTTCCACCCTCCTCGACCGGAATCAAGTCGAGGTTTTCAAGTTCACGGATATCATTTGCTGACATCCAGCCATTCTGTCTTGCAGTGGCATATCCGCTCATACGGCTCTGATAATCACCACGAAGAAGTCCGTCCACATTGAACTTGACAAAGTATGTGGATTTTTCATTTGGTGAGAGAAGTGCTCGGTTGATGCTCTGCTCCCATCTCATCAGCCACGGCTCAAGCGTGTATTTCACAAACTCCAGTGACTGCTGCTCAATATTAGAAAAGCTCGACTTTTCAAGGTCACCTACCATATGGGGAGGAATCCTAAAAATTCGAGCTATCTCATCAATCTGAAATTTTCTTGTTTCTAAAAACTGTGCTTCATTTGGAGAAATGGAAATCGGAGTATATTTCATTCCTTCCTCCAAGATGGCAACCTTGTGAGAATTTCTTCCGCTGAACCCCTTATTCCAACTTTCCCTTACTCTGTCCGGGTCTTTTACTGTTCCAGGATACTCTAAGATTCCTCCGGGTGTTGCACCATTAGCAAAGAACTTAGCACCATATTCTTCTGTGGCAATGGAAAGTCCAATCGCATTCTTAGCCATTGCAATTGGTGAATATCCAACAAGACCATCAAATCCAAGACCGGGAATATGAAGTACATCTTCCTTTTTAAGATTAACCGTTCCTTCTTTCATAGTCGGCGCATCTGAATCGGATACTAGGTACTGATAATAAATCTGACCTTTATCATCTCGATCCACCGTCATTCTATTTGGCATGAGCGGATATAAACCGATAACTTCACCTTTGCCGTTACGAATAATTTGTGAGTAGGCATTTCCATAAAGGAGAAGATGTGTCATCATCGTTTCTCTGAATACAAATGATGTCATCTCCGGATTTGGCTCATCATGAAGTAAAAAATACAACGGATGTTTGATTGCCTTTTCCTTACTACCTGTTTCTGTGTAGTGATAAAGGTGTAACGGAAGTCCTGCGATTGCCTCGGATAAAATTCTCACGCAGGCATATACTGCTGTCATCTGCATTGCAGATTGTTCGGTCACACGATTGCCGGAGGTTGTTCCACCGAATAAGAATCGATAATTGCTGCCATTTGTACTGTCCTTCGGCTTATCCCTTGAATGAAATAATCCGCTTAAAATACCCATATCTGCTCACGCTCCTTCTTAAATAAAAAGAATGCCTCGGTTATCGTATACAGATTCCGTATTGACATTCCCATTTCTGATTGCTCTATCCAGTGCCATAATCGTTGCAATAGCACCGTCTATCTTTTCTGTTGATTTTTCTTTATCTGCCTTGATGTTTCCGGCAGGGTCTGTCCGTATAAAGATGTTATCCATATTCCATCTAAGTACAGGATGTCCGCCATGTGCGATTTTTTCTTCAAGCACTAACTTCATCAGTTCTTTGGTCGGCGGACTCATATCTTTAAATCCCTGTCCGAACGGAACAACTGTAAATCCCATGCCTTCAAGGTTCTGTACCATTTGAACAGCACCCCAACGGTCAAAAGCAATCTCTCGGATATTAAATCGTTCACCTAACGATTCAATGAACTGCTCAATATACCCATAATGAACTACATTTCCCTCTGTAGTTTGCAGATAGCCTTTTCTCTCCCACAAATCATACGGCACATGATCTCGTCTGACTCTTAGGTCAAGCGTATCTTCCGGCACCCAAAAGTAAGGCAAAATGATGTACTTATCTTCTTCATTCGTAGGCGGGAATACCAATACAAATGCCGTGATATCGGTTGTAGATGATAGGTCAAGACCACCATAGCAGACACGACCTTCCAGTTCATCTTCATCAACCTTAAAATCACAAGCATCCCACTTTTCCATTGGCATCCATCGTACCGATTGTTTCACCCACTGATTCAATCTCAGCTGTCTAAAAGAGTTCTCCTCTCCCGGATTCTGCCTTGCTGAATCACATGCCGCCTGAACCTTATCAATTCCTACTGTAATGCCAAGTGATGGATTGGCTTTTTCCCAAACTTTTGGATCCGTCCAATCTTCCGATTCATCTGCTCCATATATGACAGAATAAAAGGTAGGGTCAATCTTTCGCCCTGCCTGTATATCCAGTGCCTTTTGATGAATTTCGTAACAGATAGAATTTGTATCATTTCCAGCTGTAGTAATCAGAAAATACAGTGGCTGCATTCTGGCATCACCACTACCTTGTGTCATAACATCATACAGTTTTCTGTTTGGCTGCGTATGAAGTTCATCAAAGATAACACCGTGTGTGTTAAATCCATGCTTATTGGCCACATCGGCAGAAAGCACTTGATAAGAACTATTGGTTGGCTTAAAAATAATCTTTTTCTGTGATTCAAGGATTTTCACCCTCTTCATCAGTGCAGGGGAGAATTTAACCATATCAACCGCCACATCAAATACAATCTTTGCTTGGTTTCTGTCTGCTGCACATCCGTAAACCTCTGCTCTTTCTTCTCCGTCACCACAGAGAAGAAGCAGTGCTACGGCAGCTGCAAGCTCACTCTTACCTTGTTTCTTAGGTATTTCAATATAGGCTGTATTAAACTGACGATATCCGTTTGGCTTAAGTACCCCAAACAAATCTCTTATAATCTGCTCTTGCCAATCAATCAGTTCAAACTTCTTTCCCGCCCATGTTCCTTTGGTATGACAAAGCTGTTCAATAAAGCTGACAGCATAATCTGCCATTGTTTCATCATAGTGGGAGATCTTTGCCATGAACTCTGTCGGTTTGTAATTCTTTAGTTTTCGCAATCACACCACCTCCGTAAATAAAAATAGCCACCATCATTGGTGACAACAATAAATATTCCTATACGAGATACAGAAGCCTTTCAGCTTCCGTTCCCGATAACATTTCGTTATTCACTTTAATTAAAATCGTTCAGCAAAATGCAAAGGGCAAGTTCTGCTTCTTCGCAGGTCGGCTTGATATCCCATCCTCTGTCGTAGTTGGCAATCCACACGCCATCCATCTTAAGGCTGAGTTTTGAAATCTTGCCACCGTTGATGCCGTAGTCTTCGCTAGGCTCTTCAAAATGTTTCACCCAGTATTTGACGCTCTTGTATCCGCCGTCCTTCTTAGGAATTCCGATTGTTCCTTCTTTCCACATATTCGTGTACCTCCTTGCTTTCTTTCCTTTTGGTAGTACTATATATCACTCTAAAAGCACATAATAGCAAGTCAATTACTGGCATATATGTAACAATTATTTCAGAAAAAATCTGTGTATTTTAGTCATCACCGTAAAGGATAAAATGGACATAATCCGCACGATTATCTTCCAGAAATACCACAAGTTCATAGAAACCATATTCATTCGCAAGTCTCTGCACCATAGGAACATCAAACATATTGGTAAGGCCGGTGGATCTGATATATAAAATCTGTTCTTTTATCTTCTTATCCATAGGCTTATTCCTCAATCCTTCTGCATCTGTCTTCTCCATAAACCACATTCAAGCCGGAACCGTTATCCCAAGCGACCATAATGCTTGCTGTATCATCAACACCAATAACTGTTCCTTTTGTTCCAATCGGTGGTGCCTGCACATCATCCATATGGGTAAGTTCTACTCGGCAACCGACCGGATATTCTTGAAGTACCTTTGCCACAATCTCTTTACTCGGAAATCTCATCGCCTGCTGCCTCCTTCTTTGCACCATTTTTAAATGCGGATGAGCCTTCAAGGTTCTGCAACAGAATCTTTCTATCCAACTTGTACTCCGCTCCAATAAATCCAAGTCTTAAAAGGAAACATCTGAATGCGTATTTTTCATTATCGGCTTTCTTTTCCGTGGCATTGATTCTCTTCTGTTCCTTGCTCATTTTACAAAGTGCAGAAATGAAATCGGTGTAGGCTTTTGCAGTATCGCAGTCTGGCAGAGTTTCAAACCAAGGAAATGAAATTGTTTCTTCTGTAATTTCGATAGGAGTATCTTTGATGCCAAGTGCCTTTTTAATGAGATCACCTTTTGCATCCAGAAGGTTTGTAAGGTTACCGACTCCAACATGCTCAATTGGAATCGCCACCGTAAGCCCCACATCTTCGCCCTGTGGCGTTTCTTCCTGCTCTTCAGATACTTCATTATCCTCTGCGGCAAAGCCTCTGTCGGCAAGTTTCTGCAAAAGATCTTTGATATCCTTTGGAAAAACGTTCTCGTCAAACTCTAATGCTCCGGTCTTATCAACGATAAGACCTCCAAAGTCATATGCCGCAGTTGGCATTCCCATGTACTTTGCCTTTGTTCCAAGAATTTCAGAAATGGTTGTAACTAGCACTTTCCTTTCTGCACCTGTTCTGTTAAATTCTACTCTCATGCTGAGTACCTCCTTTATTTTTCGGTACTGTATTAATCACTCTAAACCACATATATATCAAGCGATATCTGTGAATATCGAAGTAGAATATTGACCGATTTATTCTGCTTCCTTTTGTGCATAATAGGCTATGCCGGAAAGCACAAATACAACATTAGGAAGTGCCACACCATTGCCCCACATCTTATATTCCGCTGAATCCGAATGTGAATTCTTAAGCCATTTTCTGATTTGATTATCAGACTTAGGCTTTGTCTTCTTTCCGAGTGCGTCAGCGTGTGTCTGAAAGATTTCTCTCCACATAGAAATATCCTCATCTGTAGGATTTTCTATTTCAAGACCGTCACACCACCAATCCGGAAACCCTTGCAGTCTTGCACATTCCGTAGGCGTGAGTCTTCTTACGATGTACCTTGGCTCGTTTACAATCGGAGGATCTTTGTAATCCGTTGCCACCAGTGTTCCGGCTAGGTTCTCCTCTGCAATCGTATGGAAAGATGCTTTGCTTGTGCAGTACACCGGATGCGCCACTCCACTTGCACCTGCAGCAACAATAGTCGGCTCAACTTCCTCTTCAATCTGAAAACTGAACTTTGCATTGTAGCCTTGGTTCATAGCAGGTCTGCCGATACCATAGGCAGGTTCTCCGACAAAGTTTTCTTCCGGAGTTCCTAACATCTGAGAAGATGGTCCTTTAGGTCCGTCATTAGCAGATAAGGTTGCATGAACATCTGCAAATGCCACTGCGTGCTGTTCTGTCGCATTCAGCGTGTACATGACATCCGATTCCTTGTACCCGTCACCCTTATGAGAAGGACGAGTACCGTTTCCTTCAATTACAGCAATACCGCCCTGATTGCAGACAGGATTTCCGCCATTGCCATCAATCGTTCTGCTTGTATCTGCTTCATAAAATCCGCTGTTCGGATTATCTGATTTCATGGAATTGCTGTCCTTGGAACAGATGCCATAAGCAACTACTGCCACTCCGCCTTGATTGGAGTCCGGAAAATTACCGCCGGTATCAATGGTTCTTGATGTATCTGTTTCATATACATTATTTCTTGCATTTCTTGTACCTTCGGAGGTTAGTCTTACATCAAAACTTTTCACATCTTCCACAATAAACGGCTGATTATTGCCACCAGTTCCATAGGTTGATAAAACTGTCTGTGATACATCAAGTGGCCCTGTGTATCTGCTGTCTTGTCCGTGGTTTTCAAACATTAAGCCGATGCCTGCATCTCCAGTGCTTTCTGAAGAAGTGGCGGCAGAACTTTGCCACGAACGGATGCTCTTCGGAGAATACCCAGACAAGCCTTCTGACTCAAATAATATTTTTCCGGCACACCAATCTGCAAAATCTGCGACAAGGTAGATACGTTTTCTTCTCTGGGGTACTCCCCAAAACTGAGCATCAAACTGTCTCCAGGCAACGGAGTAACCATCTCCCATGATCTTTCCTGCGCTGTTCCACTTTGTAGGTTTAGGCACTGACACTGATTCGTCTTTGATTTTGCAGACCTCTTCGAGAACCGCACGGAAGTCTTCGCCTTTGTTGGAGCTAAATGCTCCGGGGACATTTTCCCAGACGATAAATCTTGGTTTTTGTCCATTTGTCTTACACCTCATTTCTTTTATGATTCTGACTGCCTCATAAAACAGGGAAGAACGGGAACCGGATAAGCCGTCACGCTTGCCCGCAATACTCATATCCTGGCATGGACTGCCAAAGGTAATGATATCGACAGGTTTCAAATCTGCTCCGTTCATCTTAGAGATATCTCCATAGTGTTTTACCTGCGGCAGTCTTTTCGTTGTTACACGAATAGGAAAAGGCTCAATCTCCGATGCCCACAAAGGGGTAATACCGGAAATCAAGCCTCCTAAAGGAAATCCACCTGAACCATCAAACAGACTCCCAAGTGTTAAATTGTTATTCTCCATCCGCTCCCTCCACCTCTTTTACAAGGTCGGAGTAAGCAAGTTTCTCTCCGTTTCTAATAACGAATACATTCTCTGCATCACCCGTATCTTCCACATATCTTCGTAAGATAACCGATGCGTACTTTTCATCAAGTTCCATCGTATAACAGATACGGTTTGTTTTTTCACAGGTCATAAGGGTTGAGCCACTACCACCAAAAGTATCGATAATAATAGCATTCTCTCGACTTGAATTGCCCACAGGATAAGCAAGTAAATCTAATGGCTTAGAAGTCGGATGATTTTTGTTTTTCTTTGGCTTATCGAAGTTCCAAATCGTAGTCTGACTTCTGCCTGCCGCCTTGCTCCAGTAATGTTTACCGGGTAAGAATCCATATAGCACAGGTTCGTGCTGCCACTGATAATCACTTCTTCCAAGAACAAGCGAGTTCTTTACCCAAATACAACATCCACTTAAATGAAATCCAGCGTCAATGAAGGCTCTTCTGAAATTCAAACCTTCTGTATCTGCATGAAATACATAAGCAGAGCCACCGCTTTCAAGATGGTTTGCCATATTCTTAAATGCAGACAGCAAAAACTCATAGAACTTATCATTTGCCATTTTATCGTTCTTGATGGAAAGTCCATCTGAACTTTCAAAGGCAACATTGTATGGAGGATCTGTAATCACAAGATTGGCTTTCTTACCGTCCATAAGTGCATCCACATCTTCAATTGATGTAGCATCTCCGCACATAAGTCTATGCCTGCCAACCGTCCAGATATCTCCCTTTTCTACAAAAGCAGCTTTTTCAAGTGCGACAGACAAATCATACTCATCATCTTTTACATCGGATGTATCATCATTTCCAAATAAATCAGCAAGGTCATTTTCATCAAATCCTGTGAGTCCAATATCAAAATCAGCATCTTGCAAAGCCTCGATTTCAACTCTTAATAGTTCTTCATCCCAGCCTGCATCCATTGCCATTCGGTTATCTGCAAGAATGTAGGCTTTCTTTTGTGCCTCGGTAAGGTAATCTACAAATACACATGGTACTTCTTTGATTCCTTCTTCTTTGGCAGCCATGATTCTTCCATGTCCGGCAATCACGTTATAGTCTCTGTCGATAATGACCGGATTGATAAAACCAAACTCACGTAAAGAGGAGCGAAGCTTCATAATCTGTTCTGCAGAGTGAGTTCTTGCATTATTTACATAAGGAATAAGTTTTGTTACAGCTACAAGCTGCATTTCTGTTGTTGTCTTGCTCATAGCTGCCTCCTAAAACAATCCCCACTCAGCGAACTTTTCAAATCCACCGATGGAATGAATATATTCTCTTGCGATTTCCACGATTTCAGAATAAGGTCTGCCGTCAATAAACTCATCACCAATCGCACAGGCAAGCTGCACAGGTTTACCTGTAATCTGTGCTTTTAAGAAAGCATAGATATTAACGGACACATCAGCCTTGGATAGGTCTTTCCCATGAAGGCCACCGCCTGTAATTGAATCAGCCATATCAGAACCAAGTTTTCTGTTTGTTGCTCCGGTATCTACATTTGTGCCGCCAGTCCAATCGCCAAGTGGATTTACTTCAGCGTTTGGATATGTGCATTTCAAATCTGTAGTTTTTGCATTGCTCTGGCAGATGATAAGACGGTCACCATCAAGAATGTACTTTCCATCAAACGGATAAGAAGTGTAGATTTCTCTTGCAATCTTAGACAATTCTTTCTGTTCATCCGTTAGCGGCATTCCCTTAAAGATGCCATTATCACCACAGCGTATTTTGTCCTCTTGATTTTTTGAAAGATGCTCGTCCTGCGGATAAATTCGTATATCACAGCGAATCTCATTCTTACCGCCTGCGATACGTTCAAATATCATTGCAATATCTTCTTTTTCAAAATCTACATTTGTTTCAATAATGATGTGTCCGTACCCATGTCCGATAAGTACTTCCACAGCAATCTTTGGATTATCATGTAATTTATATGCCATGTCAACAATCGCACCGGCTACTCTGTCACAAATTTTATCTGGGTGCATTGGATTTACTTTTTCTATCATCTTTACCTTCCTTCCCTTGCCCTGAGCAAACGTTCCATCAAATCGTCTTGTGGAGCTGCATCGTCATAATCGGTACTGCAGTTCTCTTTGACAATCTGAAATATTTCATTCCACAGCCTTACGGCTTGGTTCATATAGTTGATGCCGATATTGATAAACGGAGATGGGATTGGTTTCTGTGTGGTCGGATGCTTGGAAAGAAATCCCAGCTTATTTGTCATCTCTTCACACTGAATCCAACGAGCAGAACACATTGCATATCGCTCAATCAGCTGTGTCGATACCTTGCTTGCACATCCTATTTTCTTAAGCCACTGCCATGTTTCTTCATAAATCTCGGATGCCTGCAGCTGCGAACCGTCACGCTGTTCGGCCGATAAGAAATCATGTGGCTTTGGCATCTCCACACCTTCTACTTCCGGGATATCCAGAACTTCTAATTTTCTTCCGCCCGGATTTCCGTTATTTGCTTTTTCTTTGACAGCCGATTTCTTACGTCCGGCACCAGGTCTGGCACCGCCACGGCCACCTATGTTATTTGATTTTGTAGGCACGTCTCATGTCCCTCCTTTATTACCCTTTTGATTTCGCCTTTTTTACACGTAAGACCCCACGCCGTTCCCCGGTGGTCCCGGTGTCAGAGATTTTGACCGCCCCTGGGGTCAGTCATCATATCCGTAAACTCGATGTTTTTTGCCACCTTGATAATCACCACGCTCGGCATGAATCTTTGCATGACATGATTTGCAAAGAGAGATCAGATTATCTTTGTTATGATTGCCACCCTCTGACAGCGGCAGCTTGTGATGAACTTCATCCACCGGAACAATGATTCCTTTTTCAAAACAAATCTCACAGAAAGGATGTTCCTTAACATAACTGTCACGGATTCGTTTCCATGCTCTTCCGTACCTACGGCGTACAGCTTTATCTCTGCCATACTTCTCGTAGGATTGGTTCATTAGTTTCTCATGCTCCTTGCAATATCTACCCTCTGTTAAATTAGGACAGCCAGGATAACTGCAGGGACTCTTTGGTCTTCTTGGCACACCTGCACCTCCTTCCAGACATAACAAAAGCCTCTGCGGGATTGCTCCTACAAAGGCTCTGTCGTTTTTATATAATTTTCTACAATACCATTTTACTGCATTTTCACTGGAACTAACAGTGGCCTGAGGGTGAACTAGGGTGGCTTTTTTCAAAATGCACCAATGCTCTGGCATGTACACGTTTAATCCATCTGACTGAATACTGCATTTCTCTTGCGATGTCATCAATCTTCATAAGTTTGGAATACCTATATCGAAGTACGAGTTCTTCCATCGGATCTTCCATGCCATCAATTGCTACATCTACCATATGCTTTAAATCTTCTAACTTTAAATAATCTTTTATCAGTTCTTCTTCCAAAACATTAATCTTTTCAAGATATCTCACAAATGGTGCTTTTGTATTTCTGGTAGCTGAATAATGTGGTTCCAAACTTGGGGAAGACGGACTGCTTGCCAGTTCTCGATAGCACTGTATCCTTTTTTCTTTTATTCTAATTACCCTTTGCAATTCAAACGGCTGGTTTAAAAATTCTCTTGCTGTCATAAGCCTAACCTCCGAAGATTTAAATTTCCCTCGGATTGACTCTGATTGTCTTTGATTTACAATTCTGCTTTTACTGCATCGATCAGTGCCGATTGTGTGCTGTCTTTATCAGCCAGTGCTTTCATGATTTTCTCATCAACCGTACCTTGAGTTAGGATATGAATTATGGTTACTGTTCTGCTCTCTTGACCTTGCCGATAAAGTCTTGCTACGGTCTGCTGATAAAGTTCTAGGCTCCAGGTGATTCCAAACCATACAAGTGTAGAACCGCCACTTTGAAGATTAAGTCCATGTCCCGCTGATGCCGGATGAATCAGTGCCACAGGAAGTTCTCCCTTATTCCATCTTTTCATACTGGCATCTGTATCAAGTTTTTGAAACGGAATCTTCTTTTCATTCAAACGTTGCTCGATTCTCATAAGGTCATGCTTAAACCAATATGCAACCAGCAGAGGTTTTCCATTGGCAGATTCAATAATGTCCTCCAAAGCGTCCAGCTTTCTTTCATGGACGGACAGAATGCTCTCATCATCTGCATAGACTGCACCGTTTGCCATCTGTGAAAGCTTATTTGAAAGAGATGCTGCATTTGCTGCTGTAATCTCACCTTCCGGAAGTGCAAGAACAAGTTCTGCTTTCATATCTTCATACTTTTTCTTTTCCTTATCTGACAGATGCACCATATATTTTGTATTTATGAGTTCCGGCATTTTCAAATGATCTGCTGCCTTCATGGAAATCGTGATGTCAGATATCTTTTGATAAATCGCATCTTCTGCTCCGGGAAGAGGCTTATAGCTGTAAACAATAGGACCGTTCACCTTATCCGGTTTAAAATATGAGTTGCGATATTGACCGATGAATCGTCCAAGCCTTGCTCCCATATCTAAGATTTTGAATTCTGCAAACAAATCCATAAGACCGTTGCTGCTTGGTGTTCCTGTAAGTCCCACGATTCTTTTGACCTTGGGTCTTACTTTCATCAGTGCCTTAAATCGCTTTGCTTGATGATTCTTAAAGGAACTCAGTTCATCAATTACCACCATGTCATACTCAAAGGGTTGTCCACTCTTTTCTATCAGCCACTGCAGATTTTCACGGTTGATCATTGTGATATCCGATTTTTGCGTTAGTGCTGCAATTCTTTCTTTTTCTGTTCCAACTGCAATCGCAAAGGTAAGATTATGAAGATGATCCCATTTTTCAATTTCATCCGACCATGTATTTCTTGCCACACGAAGCGGTGCTACTACTAAGATGCGATGCACATCAAAATAATCAAACAGCAGATTGTTAAGTGCAGTCAGCGTGATGCTTGTTTTTCCTAAACCCATATCAAGAAAGACTGCAGCTGCCGGATGTGATTCAATATATTCTGTCGCATACCTTTGATAATCATGTGGATTGTATTTCACGAATCACACCTCCAATCTGTTCCGTTCCATCAATGACATATACTCTAAACCCTAGTCCCATCAAAATTTTATGCCTTGCGGCCTGCAAAGGTCTCGGTTTCTGCCCCGGTGCCTTAAGTTCTGCAAAAGCAATCTTGCCTTTCGGAAGCAGAATGATTCTGTCCGGCATACCTGCATATCCAGGAGATACAAACTTAGGACAAATACCGCCATTCTTTTTAACTTCTGCCACAAGTCTTTTTTCTATTTCTTTTTCTCGCATAAGTACCTCCAATTTCTTTTATGGTGGAGGTCGATGAAGTCATTTCTAAAACTTTATATAGAGAGATTTTTGCCAAAAATTCTGCCCTAAAGGGGTTTTATACATAGACCTCCTACGACCTCCACCCTTAAAAACATTAATCTTCTAAAAAGTCTGATTTTAAGCGTATTCCAAGCACATAGTTGCAGCCTTTTGTTTTCTTTCGGTTAAAGCCTGCATTCTCAAGTGCCGTATAGAAATCAGTGGTACTTCTCGTATATTCACCCGTCCTTGCACAGTAAGAACGATACTCCTGGTAGAACTCGCCCGACTTCTGCGTATAAGTGGCATCCACCTCACAGCATTCCTCAACAAACGTAGAAAACCAGTCATTATTCTCACGATATTTATTGATGGCATCTTCCACCACCTTCGGAGTCTTCAGCTTATACTTATTTTTGATGGCTTTCGCAGCACCATCAATAATCCATGTAAGTACGGCACCTCCTGCATTTTCATAAAGGTAATCAGCATAATTTTTTCTGTCACTGCTGCCAGTGATTTTAGCATTGAACGGTATCACAATAAGCCTTCGCCATATGCCATCATCATTGGCTCCCACCCTTGGGAGATGATTGGTATATAACACGAGGGTGTGTGTCGGCACATATTTGAATGGATCCTTATATTTCTTTTCAGCTGTCACTTCATCTGTGGAGCATAGCTGTTTTACAATAGAAGTATTCAGACGCATTCCTTCTTCCAGTTCGGCAGCAATGACTAATCTCTTACCTTTCAGTTCTGCCATCTCCGGCTTTACATTACGCTTACATCCCACGGTCAAAGCATCTGCGGAAATAGTTCCGCTGTATGTTCCTAGTACTCTGGCAATGGTATTCCAGAAAGTGCTCTTACCGTTGCTTCCTTCGCCATAGGCAATTACCAATGCCTCCACATACACTTTTCCAATAGCTGAAAGTCCCACAATCTGCTGCACATAATCGATCAGTTCCTTATCACAGCAGAAAAAGCTGTCCAGGGCATCCTTCCATAAATCCATGCCCTCTGTACTTGGAGAAACTGCAGTCATCTTCGTGATCAGATCTGCTGCCGCATGCTCCTTACTGCTTCCGTCCTGCAAATCGTAAGTAGCATCGGGAGCATTTAAGAGGAACTCCTGGCTGTCAAAATCTGCGATTTTCTTAAGGAGCATTGGCTTTGCTGCCTGAAGTGCAGAAGTTACAAACTTCATATCCCTTCGTTTCATAACAAAGGCATAATATTTTGATGCAATCACAAATTCCTTGAATGCTTTTTCACTTCCTTCATCAATAGCTTTTTCCAGTGCCTTGCCGCCTGCCATAACAGTATCTTTATCGATGCCCGCATCAAGGAGCATTTTCTTTGCTTTCTCCACTGCGGCTATTGCTTCCTTTAGCTGTTCATCCAGGAACTCCTCACAGGCACCCACAGCCATCTGCTTTGACTCTGCCCAATGCGTACCGTCATATCGCATATAATCTGTGGAATCGGTAAATACAAGTTCACCCGCATATTCACGAGACAACACTTTTGCCTGTCCAATATCTGAGTAATCATCCGGCTTTAGACTAAATCCCTTATTAAACTCTTCCGGTGACACATAGCCAACCTGTGACTGCACCTTCTTTCCGAACTTAACAGCACTGCTCCAAATCAGAGCAAGTTCACTGTCTTCAAGCGGTGGATTGCAAAGCTGCGCCTTTTCCAGATAAATATCATGTGCCTTTTCTGTATTGCCATATCTCTTAATCAATCTTCCGGCAATATGGCTCATGGTACTGTTTCTGGAACCTTCGGTAATGCCCTGCGTAGCTTTGTCATATTCGGCAAAGTCCAGTTCATCCAAAAATTCCTCTATGGTCCTGCTTCCTTCATGCCAAACAATATCGTCCGGAGCATGACCAAAGATAAACCTTGCTGCATCGAGTGCATTGTCATCAAAAAATGGAGCATACTCTTGAAGTTTTGTTTTAATGCCTACTACTTCATCGGCAGATGTAATTTTGCCATGAGGAAAGTAAATATGATGTCTTGGTCTTGCAGACCTATTGCCTTTTACCTTTCCATCATTTCTGCTTGGAACTAAGATGAACGATACATCCGGGAAGAGTTCTTCATATTTTTCTGCAGTAATCCAGTCCTTTGGATTATCACTATGGTCATTATCACAATCCATCACTTCAACATCTGAATAAATAAAATCATCCACAGAACGATGAAACCTTTTAAATTCGGCGCACACATGATCTCTGGCAATAACCGCTATCATGTCATCTGCATTTGAAATTTCTGCTTTATTCGGATATAGTGCATTTGCCGCATTTCCTACGCAGTTTGCACTAAAAATAGTCAACTTCATCTTGTTACCTCCTTCATCGTTTCTGTAAAATATCTGATTTTCATTCTGCGTTTTTCTGCTAATGCTATCTCACGAGCCATTCCTTCCGATATATCTTCTCCAAACACCCACACTTCACTGCATTTGCCTAGAAGGACATAATTAATTGTGTGAGTGACTAGGTATCTCTCTTCCGGATTACTATCATCCATAAACTGTGGATACAGAAGATGCGGAGTCATAGGAATTGCTTTATTTTCAATGGCAAAGCGTGAATACTTTCTTGCTTTTTCGACATTCTTCGTAATGTCTCCACGATACGGACTGCAGATATATACAAGTGGTCTATACCCGTCATACAAGCAGAAGTTGGCAGCCTTTTGGACCGCCTTTTCTTTCTTTTTGATATTTGAAATTGCCCCGAAGGATGTCATATCTATGTATCCCTCTAAATTTTTCTTATCGATATTCATCCGTTAATCCTCCTGTTCCATGATTGGTAATATTCCATCTTTCTTTAAAAGGTCATAAATGAATAAGCGACCCTTTTGTGTCCAATAAGTATGAGGCTTGGAATGAGCTGAACCGTCAGAACCACTGTAAGTATGTGTCTTAGTTGATGTAAGTCCCATTTCCGCATATTCCTTATACAAGAGCCAAATTTTCTTACCTTGCTTAAACTGAATGCCTTTTTCGTGCAAATACTGGTTCATGTGATTTGCTGTCCAACCATAATCTTTTGCAATAACCGAGATTGCTACTAAATCCTTACAATTAAGAACCACATCGTAATAACTGGCTTTCGGCTTCATTTCTATAATCTGCTGATTCTGAATCGCAACAATCTGCTGCAATGCTGATTTTTCCTCTCGTTCTTTCTTAAGTTCCATAAGAGCATTAATAAGAACATCCGGATTTGCAAGCACCTCATCAACTGCAAATACTCCGTGTTTTCGGATTGCCGGAAGAACTTCTGATGTCACCCAGTGTTTGAACTTCTTAGCATTAGGCATTTTGCTTGAAAGAATCAAACTGTAAAGACCGCTTTCGTTTATAACCGTTAATCCTCTATTGGGAATTTCTAAGGTCGTGTTTTCCGACCTTTGGATTACAGTTCTGTCTTCCTCATCTACATGGGTTGAAATTGCGTCCTTGGTATTGCTATAGCCGAGAATCTCTGCAATATCACGTCCTACAAAATATGGCTCCCCATTGATTGTTGTTGTGCGGATTGAGCCAAACTCCGCATTCTTAAAAATTTGTAATTCGTTCATATGAATTACCTCCTGTTAGATATTCGAGGTGTATCCCTCTAAGTAACAGGCAAAGAAAAAGGGCGAGATTTTAACTTCGCCCAGAAAAAAATTAATCTTTTTTATAAAATTCTGTTTCGTACCCATCAGCACGAAGTAAAATGCCCTCAATCCAAGGTGGTGTTCTACCCATCTGTTCACAGATAACATCTAATGACACGCTTTTACTGCACTCAATAATCAATTCATCATGGACATGACCGCAGATAAAGCAATGTGATAATGTTCTGATAGCATACATCAAAATATCACGGCTGATTGCTTGTACGATATTTTCAACAAACTTAGGTCCGTAGCTTTCAATTCGCTCCCATTTCTTTGTACCTCCGACTCCTTCATAAGTAACAGATTCAGAACCGAATTGATTAATTCCCATTTTAGGTTTTACATATGAAAGGCATCTGCCGCTGGGAAGTCCAATGAATAGCATTCCACTTTTGTATGAAAATGTGATAGAACCAATGCTTGATGGTTCTCTTTGCTTTACTGCTTTTTTAACGGCTCTGTCAACATCCCACCACAACTTTACGATATTGGGGTTTGCCTCACGCCACATATCTACAAGCGGTTTTAATTCATCCTCTTCAAGTCCCATATCCAGAGCCCCCATTGACTTTAAGGCTCCAACAGATCCGCCATAACCAAGTGCAAGTTCTGCAATTTTTCCTTTTTGCCTTAAGTGACCGTTCACACCATGCTTTTCAACCGGTACCTTAAACATCTGGCTTGCCGATGCACAGTAAATATCACCGCCACTAGCAAAGACATCTGTTCTCCATTTTTCTCCTGCAAGGTGTGAAAGAACTCTTGCTTCAATTGCAGAAAAGTCCGATACAATAAATTCCATCCCTTTTCGCGGCACAAAAGCAGTACGAATAAGCTGTGATAATGTATCCGGAACATCGTCATAAAGCATATTCATTGCCTCGTAATTTCCCTGTTTAACAAGAGAACGAGCCTCTTCTAAATCAGACATATGGTTTTGAGGCAGATTTTGTAACTGAATGAGCCTTCCGGCCCATCTTCCACTTCTATTTGCACCATAAAACATAAACATTCCTCTTGCTCTCCCGTCAGAACACACTGCATTTGCCATAGCTTGATATTTCTTGACGGATGATTTTGCAAGCTGCTGACGAAGTGTTAATACAGTCTTTAATGGTTCCGGTGCAGTATTTAATACTGCTGCCACTTCCTTTTTGCCAAGGCTGTCCATTTCCAAGCCGTTACAGCTGAGCCACTGTTTCATCTGCTGTACCGAGTTTGGATTTTCAAGACCGGTCATTTCCTGCATTTTATCCGCCAGAACGGCCTTTGATTTTTCGTCAAAAGCGATTGCGTTCGTTACTACATCCATATCAAGTGTAATGCCTCGGTCATTGATTTCTTGGTCAAGGTGATATTCTTCCCAAACAAAATTTGGAACAGGGAAGTGACGTAGTTTGTCTTGGATGGACATCTCCACCTCTACGTCTCGCTTGTTATATTTCTTAAACATCTCCCACTTAATCATATCGTGCTGCGGTAGATTTCTGGTTCTTCCGCCATTGACCTTAGTAGGTTTACATGGAACACAGAAGTATCTGATGAGTTCTTTGCCCTCTGTCAGTTTTTGTTCCTCAAGTCCTAAAACAGCACCCGCTCCTGCAAGTAACAAAGGAAGTCCCATATATGCAGACCACACCATAGAACATTTCCATGATGATGGATCAAGATAATTACCAACCGAATCTTCTGGGATGCTGTAGCTTACAAACTTTTTAGGATAAAAGCGTCTGAGGTATTCTGACAAACACACCCTCTCGAAATTAGCATTAAATGCCCATTTTGTTATATTCTCATCGGTCAATGCCATTATGATTTCCATAGGTATTTTTTCACCTTGTTTCAAATCTACAACACTAACCTCACCACCGTCCACGGAATATCCGAATAATAATATTTCAAAGCTGTCAGACTGAACATATTTATATACGCCACACTTCTGTAAATCCACATCCGAATAAGTTTCTATATCAATT
Source organism: uncultured Dorea sp. (assembly GCA_910578495.1). GTDB lineage: Bacteria > Bacillota > Clostridia > Lachnospirales > Lachnospiraceae > Dorea_D. The sequence continues at coordinate 18,297 of CAJTRE010000001.1, read as the reverse complement.
GATATTGTCTTAATTTGACTCATAATATTCCTCCATAGCAGACAAAGGCGGCAAAGGAATTCTCTGCCGCCACGTCAATGTGTTACTTCAAGTTCTTCATTCGTTCCTCGTGGTATTCACGGTTTCTTGCATCTCTTTCCAGTTCACGCTTTTCACGTCTTTTGTCATAGATGAAACCTTGAATGGTTGAAATAAGCATCGAAATACCAAAACAACCCCAAATCACCACCAACAATGTCATAAAAATCCATTCACTTGTTGTCATAACTTGTCACCGTTCCTTTCCTTAAGCCAAGAAATCATCATCGTCTTCAGTTGCAAAATCGTCCTCTGCTCTAGACTTGCCGCCAAGAGGTTCTCCGTCCTTAATCTTCTGAAGATTGTTAAGCCCGCAGGCGATACCCTTATTCCCGTTGGAATTGAATGCGTAAAGATTGATAGATGCTCTGCCGTATACACCGCTGTAAACCTCACTACGATCAATGATGGTATTTCTGTCTGCATCTACAATGCCCGGTGCTGTTGCAGAATTTGCATTGATAAAGTAGCTATTTGCATATGTCTCATCATCCGGACGCTCCAAATCTCCGTCACGAAGAGGAGTCTTAAGTACTGAAAGTGCCGGTACTGTCTTGCCGTTTCCTTTTAATTTCGATTGACCTTCCTCATATGCAGCCTGAATTGCTTTCTTGATTTTCTCCACGGTTACCTTATCTGACTTCGGAATGATAAGGCTGACACTGTACTTCGGTGTACTGCCATTAATTGATTTAGGTTCCCACACATTTGCATAACTCCATCTTGTGTTAGGTCCTGTTATTACTTTCATTGGATTATTAAACTTTGCCATAATATAAATTCCTCCTAATTTTCACTAAAATCGTCTTTTGCTGTATTCATTTCTGGACGCTTGTCACTCTCCGGAACGAGTGTTGGTTTGCCCTGTGGCTTATAAACCAAATTGCCTAAAAGTTCATTGAACTTTGTCTTGCCGAGAAGAGAAGTCATTGCTGTAATCCCTAACAGCCTTTGTTCATATGGATTGTGTCCTGCCTTTGTTACAGTTTCTGCCACTTTCTCTTCATCGGTGTATTTGCGGTTGGAACGTCCCTCGACTATTTTGAAGCCATCGTAGTGTGTTCCGTTCATTGCCTGTGCAAGAGCATATTCTTTAATATCTGTTACCCATGCAACAAGCTCATCTGCCTTTTCCAAAATGACTGAGATTTCTGTGTCATCTAAAGTGGATGGCATCTCAAAGTCATATTTTGCAAGTTCCATGTTGTACTCAGCACGCTTTCTGCAGGTTGCTTTGGCCTTACAGAACTGACAGTGATTTCCTGCTTTAAATTCACCTTCGCCCTTAAATGCAAGTTGTGCGGTCGGAGCAAGAATGGTATCTGCCCAGGAATATAAATCTTCTTTCTTCATAACGAAGGTACTCACATTTTCCCTGCGCGGCTGAAAGATTGTCATGGATACTTCCGTGATGTCATAAATTCCATCAAAGAGATTCAAAGTACCAAGTGCATAGCACATCATCTGTGGGTTGTTTTGTGCTGAAACTTCCACACCCTTTCCGTGCTTATAATCAATCACATACAGAGTACCGTCACCGATAATGACACAGTCACCGGTTCCGAACCCCTCTGGAACATACTTGGAAAAATCAAGTTTCTGTTCTATCAGCACCACCGGATCTTTGCAGATTTTCTTTGCATCTTCTACTACAGAGGAACAATACTGTGCATATTCTTCAGCACACTGTTCCATCTCTTCATCGTAGTAAGTAAGGTTGTTTGTCGGATTTCTGCTTTTCATACCGATTGCTTTTTTCAGCTTATGTTCGCAAAGCGTATGGGCATCGGTACCCTGCAGTGCATACTCGCTTGCCGGATCTTCCTTATCTGCACAAAGCCTTGCTGAAGGCGGACAGTTTAACCACCTGTGGCTTGCTGATGCAGAAAGTATTGCGTGTGCCGCCATCAGATCATCTCCACCTTTTTAAGTAATTCTTCGTACTGTGAAGGGTCAATCGCAGATAGCTTATCTGCACCAAAGCTAGAAATAACCGCTTTTACTTCCTCCGTATGTCCATCTCTTGACCTACGAGCGAGTACTGCTCTAACTTCTTCTAATGTCAGTGGTCTTTTCTCTGCTGATTCCGGCTTAGGTTCATCTTTTATTGGCTTTTCTATATCTGCTGCCGAGAACATCTCAGTCAGTGTTTCTGAAATACCAATAAGAATTTCACCACATTTTTTAAGTTCTGTTACCTGTTCAGCTAACTCTTTCATTTTTCCCATTAGACTTACCTCCTTCCTTGATTTCTCTTACATCCACGGATTCAACCGTCTGTCCGGGAGCAAGCAAATATACCTGTGTGAAGTCACCGAATAAGAATCTTGCAATTCTTGACGGCAATCGCATATCCGCTGCTCTGAGGACGTTGGCTTTCTTACCGTTGGAGTCTGAAACATTGATTGTGATTTTGTGTTTCAATGCCATATCTGCACCATCCTTTCTGTAAGGCGTTCTCCCTTACAAGTAACAGGCAAAGGAAAATAACGCTTTTTTAACTTTTACCGAAAAATTTTTTAAAAGTTTTTTCGGATGAACTCAATGGCTCTGTCATATGTCTGTTTAATATTGGCCGGAGATGTCCCTTTTTCCTTAGCAACATCAGTAAATGACATTTCTTCAAACCACACCTTTTGAACAACATCTCTTTGTTTCGGTGTCAGCTGACTGATAAGTTCTCGAACACGCAATGTTTCTGGACTTTCTTCCTTTTCTTCTATAGTTGTCGCTACCTCTAATAAGATTTTGCTTTTACTCATATCTGTATCCGATTCATCATCACCAAACCGATAATCAAGTGAAAGATTGTAATTGCTCGGAAATGCCTCTTTGACTGCTGCCTTAACTTCATCATCGCATGGTGCATATCCACGATAGGCTGTTTCTTTTTTTATGTACTCTTCTGTCCAAGCCTTAATAGTTGCTTTTTCTTCTGCAGTTCTTTCCGGTCTAAGATTTTTGAGATTGTAGTAAACCTCGCTGTCATCTAAGGAATGAAGCATTTTAATATCTGCCTCTGTTATTCCGTTTTCACCGGGACGAAGTGTCACCTTTTCTTCGTTTCCATCTACGTTTGTAAATGTGTAAGTGTAAGTTCCTCTTTTTGTGGTATTTGTCTTAAAAATTTTCATAAATTGCCTCCTAACTCGGAAGGCAATCATGACAAGATATAAAAATAGGTCTGTTGTAGAGATACACACAGACCCGTTAAGCCTAAAAAGAGCGCAACAAAGTAAGGGTATCTCTGCACGGCTCGTCCACTGTCTTTATCACAGTGAATCGAAACCTATGAGATATCCTGTCTGATTGCGCACTCCGACACGATTTTCTATTTCTTATTTGTGGGGTTCTCCCCTAAAGGGAAGACTTTAATTTGTAGTCTTATACAAAGAAGCCTTTAATTTCGAACCGTATGGTTCAAGATTGGTTGTCCAAATCATATTCCTCTACTTAGTAGCCACGAAAAAACGTAAAAAGGACGTCCTCGTTATATATAACGATTGTGATAATTAAAAAAGATTGGGCAGTATTCCTATCGAAGATCGGCTTCGATTGCGTAAAGCTCCGAAAATACATCTGGCAGGTAGGTTGGGTTTAAGTCATAAACGCTATTAGCCCCATATTTCTCAAACACAGACTCAGCTACTCGACTATCAAGTTCAGAGCTAATAACAGAAACTGACTGCATGATGCTTGCAATGTAATCGGAATCACGGATATTTGCCATTGAAATCACCTCGTTTTTGTTTTGCTTATGCCCTTATTTTAGTCATTTCATATAAGTAAGTAAATTTCTAACATTATCACTTACTTTTGAGGGTTTACACTTGTATTTCTGCAAATAAGATATATAATAGTAAGTAGTAAAAACTATATTTCAATTATTTTTCACTTACTATTACACATAAAAAAGCTCCCCCTTTATGCAGGAGAGCTTAATTAAGGAGCATATTATATGATAGATGCTGAAAATTTTTTTAATTTAGGAACAGATTATTTTTCATTTATTGGACAAAAATGTCATTTTGAGATCCAAAAAAATGACAATCCACATTTCGTTTCAAAAAATATTCTTACCGTCGTCTCTGATAGTGATGAACAACTATTTTTTTCCTTTAGCGGAAACGATGGGCTATGTTTAACTACTGAATTTGGATCAATCATTCATAAAAATATATTAGGAAAATTTCTATCATTACCCTCAAACAATGCAAAAGCCTTATTGGAGTTTTTTGAAAACTACGGCTACTTTTTCAAAATGCCACCTAATGAAACTAATATTGTAGATTTTAGCCATCTTATACAAGTAACCTACCACATCAAAGCTGCATTATTACTCATGAATGAATTACAAAATGTCACAATCAATTATGATGAGATCCTTCGTTTAACCCTATTTTTATTACTAGCACCACCAATAGAAATGAAAATTACTGAAAAACAAACATATACCGGATATCATGATTCTGTATTTAAAACTTTAGATTCTGTAATTACAATAAATGATAGTTCTGACTATATCACAATAGATAATGAAGATTATTATAGTATTCCGGACATCATATATGGGAAATCGTTTAACTTGCGTGTTGATGAATATGAAGACATTTCAACTGGAGAAAAATTTATGTATTCTTATCCAGGCATTGATGACTCAAGATACAGGAAGATTACAGTAGCCTATAAGAATTGCCATCATGTATCCAAAATTCAAAGGTTGCTAATTGATTTTCTTTTTCATTTTATGAATTCTAATGGGGTTATTAAGAATGTCTCATTTGATTTGGGCATAGAATTCTATGGAACATCAAATTTAGATCTTGATGATAAAATGAAAAAAGCACTGTTAATTATTGCTAAACATGTGCTGTCACAAGAAATCAATCACCATGTTTCTCGAATGAAACCAATATATAATCCAGTAACATTAGAACCTTCATGGAAGGCTCCTAATCTCTTGACTGCTTTATATTTTTCTCTCTTCTACATGAAACCAAAATCGGAAATATATAGAAAATGTGCAAACCCTTCTTGCACCAATTTCTTCCTTGTCAAAACATCAAATAGCAGAAAAAAGTATTGCTGTGATGCTTGTAGGAATGCAAGTAATCAGCGAGACTATCGCTCTAGACAAAAAAAATAACCAAGGCAGGCGGATAATTCCACTTGTCTTGGTTTCTAGATTAATCTACCTCTGGCAAAGAACCATTATTTTTAGCCAACTCTTCATCTATGACCTTGGCCAATTTTCTAATTTTGCTTTTATGCGACCCCGTATAATTATTCATTAAAAATCGTATATCAATAACAACACCTTGAACATGCTCATATAATTTAGCATCATTTTTCCATTCACCTGTTGCTTCACCGATATTCAAGAAATAATCATCAGATACATTAAAAGGATTCTCGCCTCTATTAAATGGCATTAAAAAAGCATTGTATATAGGCAAATCTCCATACTTGGTTTTAAGTTCTTGGCAATTATCAATGTATTCGCCATATGTAATTTGCTTATTTATTGATGACGATTCTGGAAGATGCCTTGGCTCACCAGTCACACCATATCTATAATACTTTGCATCAAGAACATAAATTTTATCATCACATATCATGATACTATCCGGCTCTAATGCGTGATTGTCTTTATTTGCATTAAATTTGAGATTCCATTTGGTTCTTGGGAAGAATTCTTCTTTTCCCCGGATTCCAAAAACTTCATCTATGAGTTTTTCCCAGACATACTCAAATCTATCTGTTCCAAAATAATACTGTTTATTATCATTCTCTGTATCTAAGTATTCCAGCATCTGAATCATCGCTTGAAATAACAACTTATCCTTGTCGTTATGAGTAACGCTAAGTTTTTTTCTCAAAGCAAATAAAAAGCGTTCTGATTCTAATGTAATATGAGGATCTGGAGGAAGATGCGGTGTAAACAACCACCCCAATGTACTAAAAGCCTCATATACGCAGTACTTATGGATTTGAGTAATCAGATTTTTCTCATTTGGACTGGAGCCCTTTACAGTATATCTATCAAAGAAAGGCGAGCCATCTTCTTGAAAAAACTTCACATTTTTTCTAAGAGATGCAGGAAAATCTATTTTCCCTCGGTCAGCAGTTTTCCTTACCTGTTCTCTCTCCTTGTAGTAATCACTCTGTTCCAAAAAGTATCGGATAATATTCATATATGCATTTACAGGAAAGTTTACAGACTGTGGTGCTGCAAACTCATCCATAGCTAAAAGTCTATCTTTCGAATCATTAAAAGTAGATATTACCTCTATAAGTTTTAGAATATCTTCTCTTATATCTTCTTCACTATCTGGCAAACGATAACCCATTGGGAAGAAAACCATAGCATTATTTGTGTCAGCTTTTACTCCAACAAAGCGGTCGCCATCACCATTTTTATTAACATGACATCTGACTTTCAAATTCAATCCTAAGTCCATCGGTTTTCCTCCTTTCGTAATTATTCGTTATCTTCATCAGAAACTGAATTATTCTCATCTACACCTTCAATAATCAGCTTTCTTAAATTCTCATGATATACCTTAAATCTATCATTGCCTTTTGAAGCATTAAATGTTTCAATTACCGTTTCAAGACTCTTATATCTGCGAGTATCAAATGTATCCGGATGAGAAAATTTGAATGCATCATCCCAAAGATATTTAATTACCTTTTCTGCAAATCGAGCATTCTTATGTTCAGCCTCTATGATTTGTTTCTCAGAATCCCCATCTTGTGTTTCAACATAAGCTAAGTCATCTGCAGATACAAAGTAAGCACCTAAACGCTTATCTTCAGAAGACGTCACATTATTTCTACGCAGGATTTCTTCATTAATTGCCTCACAGAACTGTTTCCAAGATACAGTAGTATCAAGAATCGGTTTGTCAGCATATTCATGCTTAACAAAAGAATTCTTTATCATTCTCATAATCCATCTGCGTTGGAAAGCTGTATCAAGAGTAAAAACATTTTGGTCAGATGTATTCATTGTACCAAGAATAGAGAGGTTAGCAGGTATACGAACCTTTCTTTCTGAATCACCATATACCTCTAAAGCAATATTTTCATTAGTAATTCCGTATTCACTTGTACCTTTTTTAAAGCCATCCTTATCTTTATCCATTCTATCAAGCAGCTGGAATATCTCACCAAAGATAGCCGGTGCGTTACCTCTATTAATTTCTTCGATGACAAGATAATATGACCTTTGTGGGTCTTCATATGCCTTCTTTAAAATCTTGGTAAATGGTCCCGGTTTGAACTCGTATCGCACCTTTTCCTTGCCTTCGTCATCTTTTTTTACAACAGGAAGAATTTGACCCACAAAATCAGAGTACATATAATCTGGATGGAAAACTAAACGCTCCATACACTCCTCAACATCACAATATTCGTGCTGGATTGTCCAACTCTTTCCAGAACCAGGAACACCATATAAAAGAATATTTTCGCCACTTGTTTTTCTAAGTTGCTCTTTTTGAGCATAAGAAAGTCCATCCGTACCATTTCCTTGTAATTCCTCAACATTTACAGGTGTATTAGTTGCCAATTTGAAAAACTGATTGTTAAGCAAAGACAACTGTCCGTCTCCATCAATGCCTCTATTAGGAATTACGCCAAATACATCGTAACTAAACTGAGTCTTTTTCTTCATAATAATCAAATACGAACCCGCATGAATCATTTTTCTGAAGCTGACAAAATCTTCCCCATCAAAATTTATCAAGGAAACTTGTATTTGATCTGCTTGATTCTTTCTTCGACTTCTTACAATTGATGTACAACTTTTCTTTTTTGCATCACTGAAGAATATTTCTGTCTGATTATCACCACTTAAATATTTAATATTGCTCTCATATAAAAACATGGGAACTTGGGTAATAAAGTATTTTTTTAACGTTGCATCTGACTCGATGTTGTTAAAATACCCATCAGACCTCAAATAAGGAAAAATATCCATCTGATTTCCAGTAATAGCAATATGTGTTTGATTTGTTGTTCTATTATCATCAAGTGTATTAGAAGCCTCTAATTTCTTTATTATTAACCCGTCATAATCATTCGAATCAATAATAGTTCCCGTAGAATCAAGCACAGACACAACCAATGAAACTGCTGAATTAAAATCCATTTGCTATTCCTCCTTATAAATATTTTTTTATGACCGTAGCAATTGCTCTTCCTAATAAAGGAGGTACTGAATTGCCTATCTGCATATATGTTTTTGTATAAGCACCCCTAAAGAAATAATCGTCTGGGTACGATTGAACCCTTGCAGCTTCTCTCGGTGTTAATCCTCTTGCTTGTGTTGGATGAATATACATATTGCAATCAAATTTCATATGTGCTGTTATAGTCTTACAAACTTTATTTTCTTCAAGTTTAAAATACTTGTCTTTGAATATTCCGTTTCTGCGACTATATGGCATTATATCAGCGATTTTAGGATCATCCGACCTATCACCTTGATTCAATCTTCCATAAATTTCGATATCTCTATCATTATTAAATCTAGCTTTGTGATTAAATGTGACCTTGCAGTTTCTATTCTGATTAATCATTGCAAGGTATGGCGTCATAACTGTATTTACTGCGCCTTCTATCTTTCTTCCCGATACCTCTGAATCAAGCTCGGTAGAATTTCTTTTCCTTGAAGCCCTTAATGAACGTAACCCATACAATGCATCTGCAAGGTTATAATCCGGTATTGTCTTCGACAGAGATTCTATTTCATCAAATAAAACCTCATTGTCTATTCCAAGTTTATTACCTATGAAAATTAATCTTTCTCTATTCTGTGGAACACCAAAATCTTTTGCATTTAAAATTCTACATGATACCTTATATCCAATATTAGTAAAGTCCTCTATAACTTGAGAAGATACAGATTTCATGCCCTTAACATTTTCCATAACAAAAAATTTCGGAGAAACAATGCTTACAACTTTCACATAACTCTTGTAGAGCTTGTTTCTTGGATCATCAATAAGACGTTGTCTATTTGCCATACTAAATCCCTGGCAAGGAGGACCACCTACAACTACATCCACACTTGAGAATCTTTGAAGCTCAGTGATATTTTCTATAACATTGTTAATATCTCCTAAGATAATGTTTTCCCGAGGCGTATCCGGATGATTATGTGCATAAGTATCAACGCAACAAGGTTCAATATCGTTAGCTAAGCTTGTTATAAATCCATTTTGAGTAAAACCTAATGATAAACCCCCTGCTCCACAAAACAAATCAATCATGACAGGAGCATTTCTATCATAGCTTTCTATTCTTGATTTGATATAAGAATTACAATACTTATTTATTGGGCAAGAATCGCAATTACCATCTCTGCAGCATTCATCATAAAGCCTTGTAAGATATTTCTGTAGTTTAGATGATTTTTTAACATTTTGCTTAAACTCTGATGTTCTGCCATCAAGCATTTCATTGCCGATTGACAATGCCATTCGTTCTGCAACGCTTATTGCCTGTTCTTTATCATAATCATTTACACCTTCATATGACGCTGACAAAATAGATGTAATTTCTGCTATTTCATCATTGTAATTATTCATCATTCCATTCGTCCAACCTTTCTAATTCTTGTCTAACTTTCGCAGCAACAGCTCTAGAAACATTAACTGTTACAGCATTTCCAAACTGCTTATAAGCTTGGGAATCAGATACAGGGATAACAAAATCATCTGGAAATCCTTGTAATCTTGCACATTCTCGAGGAGTCAATCTTCTAACACGATTATTCTGAGTAACGTAGTTATCTTGACATGCTCTATGCATTTTGGCCATGGTTGCACACAATGGTCTTGCTATTTTCAAATCTATTTCCGATTTAGCTTTGTACCCTCCAGTACCGTCAGATAAAATAGTTGGTAATATTCTTTCGGATAAGAAGTATTTATCATCCACCTCTGTCTCTAATAAATCTTGCAATGTCAGATTTAATTCTTGTTTGTCTGGAAATTCAAACTCTGCATTATCATTTGCAAAGCACACTATATATGTACGATTTCTAGTCTGAGGGATTCCATAATCTGCAGTATTAAGAACTTGATCAAACACTTTGTAATTCAGCTCGTTTTCTAAAACTCTTTTTATAGTTTTAAATGTCTTTCCTTTATTGTGTGTTCTTAACGATCTAACATTCTCAAGAATCACAGTTCTCGGTTTTCTACCTTGATCAATCTTATATTTTAAAATCTCAGCAATTCTGAAAAAAAGTGTTCCTCTCGTATCCTCAAATCCTTTTTCAGCCCCCATCATGCTAAAAGGCTGACACGGAAATCCACCTATCAAAACATCAAACTCAGGTAAAGAGTTCAACTCAATTTCATTTATATCGCCCAATATGACATTATCGCCAAAATTTGCCTTATATGTTTCTACTGCATATTTATCAAAATCATTAGCCCATACAATATTGTAGCCTGTTTCATCAAATCCTTTGTCCAAACCACCACAACCACAAAATAGGGATAGTACTCTCATTGATATTACTCCTTTTGATTTTTCTCTTTAATGTATTCCCTAATCCATACGCCAATTTCTATCGATGCTTTTTTGCCTTCTTCACTTAATAATTGCATAAATTCTTTTTTGATTTCTGGCTCAATGGCTATTTCAATTTTGGCAGTTTTGACTTTCCCACAAGGTCTACCATAGTTTTTCGTTCCTTTGTTGCTCATAAGTCTCCTCCATCATTATTTAATCCACATTAGATATGGTTCTAATCAGGGTTTTTAATATTATAGCATAAGATGGTGTGCAATTTCAATCTGTAATAGTGAATACAGATGTAAATTTTTTATATATTTATTGGCATGTTATTATTAATTATGTATAATTTAATTTTATACTAATTCTGACAGATACGGTGTGCATACTTGAACGATAGACATTTTTCACTTTACTTCTGAACGATAACTTTCATAAGCAATCGTTCAAGCGTTGTGCATTGTGAAACTCTGTAAATTATCCTCAAAGATTTTGCAGGGAAAAAAAATAAGACCTCAAATCGGTCTGTTCTCAAAACCCCTTATATCAAGCACTTTCTCGTGGTGTGCATATCTTGTAATGGTATCAATTTCATAGTGGCGATTTCATATACTGATAATCCCATTTTATCTTCCTGCCCTGAAATGGCAATTCTGGTCAGAATCTTCGAAACTGCCTGTGGCGTATAAAATTCACCGGCTTTTTTCCCCGTTTCGGATGCAAATTGACCTATCAGATACTCATATGCATTTCCTAAAACATCCTCATCTGTATTCAGCAAATCTGCTTTATCAATTTCCTTTAATAAATTGGAAATTGTATCACTCTGTTTCTGATCTCCGGTTCCAAGGCGATTGGAATACAAGTCAATATCTGTAAATAAATCAGCAAACAAAGGATCACTCTGTTCAATGTTATTAAATGCTTTTTGTAATTGTTCCCGATTAAAAGAATTGTTTCGTGCCATTTCCGCAAAACTTGTATATGTCAACTCCGGCTCAATCACGTAGTGACATGTTGATTTTATTTCCTTTTTTAACTCGTCAGCACTCTCATCTTGTAAAGCTCCTACATATGCATCCAAAGCAATTTTTAATGATTCTGGTTTTTCGTCATAAATCAAATCAAAAACCTTAATCAAAAAAGAATCTGACAAATATTTATAAAAAACAATTCCTAAAAGATAATCTTTATACTCATTTGCATCCATTTTAGAACGTAGAATGTCTGCTCCGCTCCATAAAACACTGATTAGATCCTTACAGTTTTCCAACTCTGCCATTTTGATTATCCTCCATTTTCTATCTGTAATTCTACTAGAAGTATAACATAATACACCCAGCTATGCTATACTTTCACGTTTTCTGTTTGTGCCGTAACTAATGTAACTCACTTAAATCTAATTTATAGATATAGTCTCGGGAAGCTTCTGTTTTTACATTAATCCTGCCAGATATATAGGCCATTACAAAACGTTCTGGTCAACATATCTTTACACCATTTAATTGCATTTCTAGTGTTTCTATATAAAGCATGCCATAACTTGTCCATTTATACAATGATTAATTCTGTATTTGTCCGTTTTTCCATATTTGGTATCAAAGGCGCTTTCTATATGGCATATATCGTTGGTTTAGACAGAAATTAGACAAGAATAATTGCAACATCTTCAGATGATTTAATTGCTGAAGATAATGCTGTTCGTATTATTGACTCTTATGTGGAGTCGCTTGATTTGAAAGACTTGGGATTTACTGAGTATAGCGGAACAAATAGAGGACAAGCTCCATATCGGCGCTCCGATTTGCTAAAACTACATATTTATAGATATCTTAATAAAATTCGTTCAAGTAGAGCTTTAGAAATTGAAGCAAAACAAAGCTGCATTTCATAACACTTTACGAAATTTAACGCTTATTCTAAAAAGATGAGACTTAAAAGATGGGGTACAATTGACGGAAAGCTCATTGCTATGGCACAAATCAACATATATTTAATGGCGATGGAAAAAGAAGATACTGTAAATGAAAATGTTAAGGAAAAACTTGAAACTTACCAAAATTCTAAAGAACAATATTTAATGCAAAAACAAGATTCCGCCACATAACTCCATAAGTTCTACCGCTTTTTTTACCGGAATCGGATTCACTTCACTAAACAAAGCATTAATAATGCGCTAACGCGCGAAGCTGCAATTCGCAGCTTTCTTTTACTTTTCCGCCAAAGTAAAGTTGACAAATATCATGCGTCTCCTGCGGTGCAATATTGGATAATACCGAGATTACCCCCTTACCACCCAAGGATAGAAGAGGAACAATCTGATCATCATTACCGGAATATAAATCCAATTTTCCATCTGTCAATGCCATCATCTTGGCAATTACTCCAATATCCCTCGATGCTTCTTTAATACCTATAATATTATCTGGAGTCTTATGCTAATAATTTTAACACTTCTGATAAATTTTCTGCCCTGGCAATATCCAAATGCTCCCTGCTTCCTTTTCTGTCAAGCAAAACCGGCCGGATTCCTGCTGCCATAGCTCCAAGCACATCGGATTGATAAGAATCTCCCACATGGATTGCTTCCTCAGAAGTACATCCACTGATTTCCAATGCTTTTTCAAACAATTCCTTATGAGGTTTATAAGCGCGAACCATATCTGCACAGACAATCCCTGCGGGATGCAGGTCATTTTGCTCCATTGCCTTTTCTACATACTGTATCCCGTTATTGCTGTGTCTACACGTCACGGATGATACACTATAAAATCGTTGCACCATATTTTACACGATTACATCATTCTGTTTTGTCTTTGCACCATAATGCACCGCTTGTATCCTTGTTACAAGACGCAACACTATAAAAGGGATTAGTTTTTTATGATTTCTTCCCAAAGCGCAGAAAAATGTCAAGTGCTTATTCATTTCTTCCGTATCCTGTGATAAAATATCTAAATACACGTATCGGAATATACTCAATATATCTCATGCTTAAGAATTGTGCAAAGATTGAGTGCGAGGAGGAGCTTATGTACATAAACAAGATTCATATTCAAAACTATAGGAATTTTAATGACTTTACAATGCAATTTCATGAAGGGCTGAATGTTATCGTTGGCCCCAATAATTCCGGGAAAACAGGGTTGCTTTATGCTATCAATTTGTTAGCCAACCCTTCAGATGTTTCAGTGGAGGATTTTAATAAAAACAATCTTTTACGATATGCCGAACTTTATACGAAAACAGCACCAAGCATCATAATTGAATATAATATCAGACACAAAATTTGCGAGTCTGATACTACCGATGAAAGTATTATCAGACTCCTTCCTTTCTTAGGCATAAAAGAATTTGAAGAAAATAGAACAGAAAAAGATGGCATTGTTGAATATAATATATCGGCTCAAATAAAGGCTGTCTATTCTTTAGACGCTAAGTTTGTAGAAGAATATAAAAAAGCAGTTCAGAATGAAGTAAAGAAATTTGATGACTATATAGTAGTATTGAAGCGTTTTGTTGATAGCCATTATTCTTGGTGCTATACCAATGGCATCAGCAGCACTAAGGCTGATCCCAAAATGGCAACAGGGGTTTTTGAAATTCGATTTATCGGTGCGGAACGTACTAGTGAGGAAGTCCGGAAGGAGACCAAACGTGAAATAGCATCTTTTACAAAAGATTCTGAAAATATAGCTGCATTTGATAAATTAAAAAATGATTTATCTGGAGAATTAGAGCAGCTATTGTCACCTTCTATTTCTAAACTATCTTCATTATTTGAGAATGAGAACAATGCAATTGGTCTTGAGAAAGGTAACGTTTCGATTTCATCGGCAATTCGAGCAAATTTTTCGTTGTCAGATGCCTATATTACTGAAGTCAAAGATACGAAATCAGGATATACATTACCTCTGCAGCATAATGGTTTGGGTTATAACAATCTAATAAATATCTATATGCTTGTCAAGCTAACGGAAATACAGAAAGGACGAGATTTTAAGATTCTTTGTTTGGAGGAGCCAGAAGCACACCTTCATCCCGCAATGCAATATAAATTGTTTAAGTATTTGAGAGATTTAGATCAGGCAGATGACCTGAACCAGCAAATTTTTGTTACAACTCACTCAAGTAATATTTCTGCTGTTGCGGGTATAGATAATATGTTTATGCTCTCGTATAATCGCGAAGGAGAATCTGAAGATTGCTGTCAGCAAAGCCTGCATGAGCAATTTATAGATAAAGAAGGAGAAAGTCGCAAAAAGGATGCCAAACTGCACCTCTCAAAATTTCTTGATGTTACAAGATCAGATATGTTATTTGCAGACAAGGTGATCTTAGTTGAGGGTATTGCTGAGAAATTACTGATGCCATTATTTATGGAGATATGTGGCTGTCCATATGAAGATGAGCATATCTCGATTGTTGAGATTGGAGGAAAACATTTTCAGTATTTTGTTGAACTTTTCAACGAAAATGCTGTTAAGAAAAAAGTATTGTGTATTACTGATAGAGATTTTAAATGGATTGACTTTGATGGAGATTCAAAGCTGCAAAGTTATTGTGATTATGTGAGCGCTATGCCGACACATATCACTGATTTGAAAAATAGCTTTTCAATCGATAATCTATGTATCTGTACGCAAGAAAAGGGCGGACGAACCTTTGAAGATGAGTTTTTCCTATCAAATGCAGAAGATGAAGACATAATAAAAACAATCTTTAAAAAAGCTGTCAGTGATAATGTTGCAGACTTTTCTGAGAAATATAGTTTTGATTTGGCAAAATGGAAACAAAATATTGAGCAAATGGATGGACGTTCCCGTAAAACTATTAAGAAATTTTTTGATGCGTATAATACACGAGTGGATATGAAACACGAGAATGCTCCACAGTACGAAAGATTGATATTTGCTGAGATATTCCTTCACTATGCGAAAAGCAAAAAAGGAGATGTCGCACTAGCTCTATTAACGGACGAGTCATTATTTAATAAAGATGGGACTTCTAAGCTTATTGTTCCAAAATATATTCGGGAGGGATTAGAATGGCTATTAAAATAACTTCAAGTGATATTTTTAATGCGGAACAGTTAGCATGTCATTCTAAAATTTACGCAGGTCCAGGTGCTGGCAAAACGCACTTTTTAGTCGAAAATGTTAAAAACATCGTAACGACAAATCCATTGATTTCTCAAAGTCGTGCGCGAAAAGTTTTATGTATTACATATACAAATGCGGCTGTCGATGAAATAAAGCGGCGTCTGGACAATTTTACAGATTATATAGAAGTTTATACGATACATGGTTTTATTATCGAAAATATAATTAAACCATTTCAAGATAACTTAAGAGCCATTATGAGATCTGATTTCGGAATCGATGTAAGTAATAAAGGGATTATCTCGTCCCAAATCGAAGGTCTGGGAATCTTGCATGGTATTGACAAAGATGAAATATATGATTTTATCAAAAAGACTGATTCTAGTGAATTTGCAAATGATGAATTTGATTATAGCAAAAAAATTATGGGCGAAGTTGAGGTGGATAATGATGCGTTTCTCGCCTCACCAACTAATGGCTCGTCTCGTCAAATGAAACTTAAAGCATCATCAAAAATTAATGAGAAACACATTTTGCCACTTAAAAAGTATATATGGTCAGTGGTGAAAAAATTAACACATAATGAAATTCTTTATTTTGGGTACAGAATTCTCGAAAGCAATCCAACTGCATTATATGCAATACGAGTAAAATTCCCATTTATATTTGTTGATGAGTTTCAGGATACTAATCCACTTCAAACTCGATTGATTAAACTAATAGGACAAAAATCAACGGTAGTTGGAGTAGTCGGAGATATTGCGCAATCAATCTATAGTTTTCAGGGTGCGCGACCATCAGACTTTGAAGATTTTTCTATAGAAGGTGAGCGTGAATTAAAAGAATATAACATAAATGATAATAGGCGCTCTACTGAAAATGTTGTGAATTTTTGCAATTTTTTAAGACAGTCAGATCAGCATGTTGTTCAAGTTAGTAAACGTACATACGATACTGAAGACGCGAAAGAGCAATCTGAATCTAAAAAAATTCATTTTCTCATTGGAACATCAGACACGATCCAAAGCACGATTCAAGATGTTCTTAAAAATGATGGCGTAGTCTTGACTAGGACTTGGGCGGCAGCATTTGATTATGTACAAGATATCGACGAAGCACAAGCTATTCTATTAAAGAATATTTATAATTCATACTATACTTCTCCGATTCAAATCAGAGAGGAAATCGTGGGTCATAACAATGTGACGTGGGTTAGATCTTTTCGATTTATCCTAGGACTTTGGAAAAGCTATTTTAACGGATCATTCATTGATGTCATCCAATCACTCAAATTATACGTTGATATTGATATACATAAGCTCACACCTAAAATTTTATTTCAAATAAAAAGGTTGTCAGAAAACGTATTTAGCAACATTGATGATCATGAAAAAACTTGCAGTGTAATTGAGAGCTTTAATGCGGAAATCAAAAAGACAGATTATATTGATTTTCGGCAGACAATTTTAGGGACAGATTTTGAGGTTCCAATATTTGATGAACTTGATCAAGAACGGCTCGTAGGTTCTGTAAATGGGTTATTTTGGGATACTTCTTATAAATTATTCGAACAGGTTTTTTCTGATAACAGTAGATATATGACTGTTCATCAGGCAAAAGGGCTTGAATGGGATAAAGTCGTTGTAAGTGTGATGCCTAATAGTCGTGATAAAATAGAAATAGCGTCTCTATATTCGTCACCATGCTTGACTGAGGAAACCCCTGCTGATGAGTTTACAAGAATGTATTATGTTGCGTGCAGCAGGGCAAAAGAAGATTTATATATACATATTCCATCCGGTTGTACTAAATCTGAAATTGAATCAGCGATCGAAACATTTTGTAAAAACAGCGAACAAAGTATTGCATACGAAATTATTACATAATGTTTACATGCAAATGGAAGTATATGCCATTAATTATAAAAAGCCTACGGAAATCTCCGCAGGCTTTATTTCATTAAGGTGCTCGCAGTTATTCTGCGTCGTTGTAAGGTACTTTTGCTGAAGCTTCTGGTATCTGCACGGTGACATTCGTTTCGTCACGGAACAAGAACACTAGCTTTTTGTCGGCATATACTGTCACAGATTCAATCATAGTGTTCCAAAGGTTTCGGTCGAATTTTTCTATGGTATCTCTACATTTGCGTAGCTCATCAAGACATCGGCTGACCTGCTCCTTTTTGCCGGATTGTGCCAAAATCTCTTCCTTTAACTGCGTGATTTGCTCCTCGGCTCTTTTACATTCTGCGTCCTGTTCTGAGAATCTGCGGTTATATTCCTCCTGGTTCTGGATTTGACGGGTATTCTCTTCCATGTATCGGCGAAGGGAATCCATCAAATCTGCGTGCCGATTCTGCGCTTCGTCCAGCTGTTTTTCTAAACTGCTGGTATCTGCCAGTGTTGGCAGCATTTTTTCTAGCCGGACAATATGTTGTTCTTTATTACTTAGCACTTTGCTAAATGCTTCCACGAACGCTGCTTCCAAAACGGGTTCATCTATGTTAGGAGTGGCACATACCGTTTCCGCTTCGTATTTGCGGTTACAGCGCCAGATCTGCTTGCGGTGCTTGGAATTACTATGC